>JBJMMH010000127.1:0-3610 GCA_045804885.1 Chloroflexota bacterium
CGTTGACCGACAGCTTGCGGAGGATCGAGCTCATGTGGTTCTTCACGGTCTGCTCCGAGATCGACAGGGCGTACGCGACCTGCTTGTTGGTCATGCCCTGGGCGATGTTGTCGAGGATCTCGACCTCGCGCGGCGAGAGCGGGGCGAAGATCGGCGCCGCCTCCTGGCCGTAGACCGCCAGCTCGCGGAACTCCTTGAGGACGCGCGAGGCGACGGCCGGCTTGGAGAAGACCTTGTCGTTGATCAGGTACTCGCCGGAGTCGACCCGGCGGATGATCGTGACGAGGTCGTCCGGGCCGACGTCCTTGAGGATGAACGCCGCGGCGCCGGCCTTGATCGCATCGAACAGGGCGTCCTCGTCCTCGCTGACCGCGAGCACGATGATCCCCGTCGAGGGCAGCTCGCGCTTGATGCGCTGGGTCGTCTCGATTCCGCCAGGTGGCGGGAGCGAGAGGTCCATGAGGATGATGTCGGGTGAGGTCTCCAGCGCCCGGTCGACGGCCGAGCGGCTGTCGTCGGCCTCGCCGACGACGTCGAAATCGGATTCGCGGCCGAGGATGTTGGCGATGCCGACCCGGAACAGGGCGTGGTCGTCGACGATCAGGATCTTCGTCCGCTCGCCGTCGCCCCTCCGATCCGGCCCGCCTCGGCGGCGCTCTGGTCCCGCATAAGCCATCAGGACATCTCCTCTGCTCCCACCGGGATCGCCAGCCGCACGACGGTGCCCGCGTTGGGCCGCGATTGCACCTCGAAGCGGGCGCTGATCAGTTCCGCGCGCTCTTGCATGAATTGGAGGCCGAAGTTCCGGCGGCCACGGGCGGCGACGGCTCCGACGTCGAACCCTCGGCCGTCGTCTCGGACCGTCAGCACCCAGTCGTCGCCGTCGATGACGCTGGCCACGATGACAGATGACGCACCGCCGTGCTTGCGCACATTCTGCAGTGCCTCCTGGACGATCCGCAGCACCACCGTCTGCTGGGTCTCGTTCAGACGAGCAGACGGTGCCTCGAGCTCCGTGGCGATCGCCAGGCCGGACAGCGCGGTCACCCGGCCGACCGCGTCGCCGATCGCCCCGTCGAGGCCCAGCTCGTCGAGGACGGCCGGCCGGAGCTGGCTGATGAATGTCCGGACGGAGCCAAGCTCGCGGCGGAGGAGCTCCCGGAGGAAGCGAAGCTCCGTCCGGGCGAGCCGCTCGTCGGTGTCGATCACGCGCTCGATGTACTCGACCTGGAAGATCGCATTCGAGAGGACCTGGGCCGGCCCGTCGTGGATCTCCTGGGCGAGGCGCGACCGCTCCGACTCCTGGGCCTCGACGATTCGCATCGCGAGCTCCGTTGGGAGCGCGTCGCCGCCGCTCAGGCTGTCGTCGCCGCGCTCGAGGAAAAGCCACGTGCTCTCGAGGTTGCGCAGGACGACCTCGAGCTTCGCGAGCTCAGTCTGATGCGACCCGAGGTCATCGCCGAGCTGCGTGACGTCCGCCCGGAGCGCCCGCGCCCGGTCGTCCTCCGCACTGACCTCTGCGGCATCGGCGGCTGTGGCCGCGTCGTCGTCGGCGGTGACGAGCCGGGGCCTCAGGTCCGGCGGTTTGCGCTCGAGCGCGTCGAGGTCGTCGCGGAGCTCCTGCCAGCGGGCCAGCTCTTCCGTGTACGCGGTGCGGTAGCGCTCACGGACGCTGCGCAGCGTGTTCGCCGTGTAGCCGATCGCCTGGACCGCCTCCGCGTGGAGGGCGTCGATCCGGGGATCCGCGAGGCCGGCCGACGGCGACGGCTGCGCTGGCGAAGCATCGACCGGTGGCGTCTCGGGCGCTCCGCCCGCATCGTGCGGGCGCCGCTCGTCGCGGGGGTCGGGCTGCGACCGGGCTGCGTCCATCTGCCGCCGAGTATACGGGTCGCCACTCATGGGCAGACCACCTCGAACACGCGGACCTCCTCGAGCGCGCCGGCCTCGCGGGGATCGGCAGGCGGCGGCACATGGAGTTCGTGGAAGCACTCGGCGCCCGGGTCGTCAGTTTCGAGAACGCCCGGCCAGTCGCCGTGCTGCTTGCCGACGACGACGAGGAGCCGGCTCTGGAACTGGCGAGCGAGGTCGGCGACCGCTCTGGGCGACTCGTTCGGGAGTGCGAGAGCTTTCGCTCCCGTCGACACGGCGAGCCAGATCGGGAAGTTCGTGATGATGGGGCCCTCCTCCGCGAGCGGCCGTGCGGCTGCCGCCATGGCAACGTCAATTGCCCGATAGCGTGACGCGAAGGCCTCTGACTGACCTCCCACGAACGGCATCCCCGACGGCGCCGCGAGGAACAGGAGCGAGGCAGAAACGGTCAATGCGGCCCCGAGCCACGCGACCGGCCGCGTCCAGCCGCGTCGTTGCCCAACCCAGGCGATGAATGAGTCGAGCGCCAGCAGGGCGGAGACGATGAGCAGCACGTGGGCGGGGCCTGCGGCGTGAAGGTAGGTTCCCCACGTCGTCGAGACGGGGAAGACGAGGCTCGTCACCAGGAACGTGGTCACCGACAGAACGGCGAGCGGTGCCAGCGCTCGCAACCGAATGAACCACGGCAACGCCACGAGCCCGAGGAACGAAGTCGGAAAGCCCGGGATCAGGAGGACTGTGAAGAGGTTGTGGTACACGCCCTCGACGCGCATCTCGAGCAGGCGCGCCGGCCCTACCGACAGGTAGCGCGCAAGCGTGGGTGGATCCTCCCAGGCGAAGATGTCGAACCCGGTTACTGACAACGCGTTCGCGAGCGCCTGCCCAGGCAGCGGATTCCCGAACTCGACCCAGTCGCGAAGCATCCATGGCGTGAAAACGACGAGGGCGACGATCGCCGGCGCGGCGACGAGGCTCAGCTTCCGGCGACCACTGATTCCGGGGCGCAACCACACGACCACGAGCCACGCAAACCCGACGAAGGCCGCCTCATTCCGGGTCAGCGCCGCGACACCGATCAGCACGCCGAGCCCGACGAGCCGCCAATCGATCAGGCGGATCGACTCTGCCTCACGCAGCAGCCGGGGCATCAGCGCGCAGGCCGCCAATGCAAGAACTGCGAACGGCATCGTCGAGTCGGGAAGCGCGGAGTGGAGCACGAGCGGCAGATAGACAGCGCCGGTCAGGCCGGTGCCGACGGCGAGGACGCGAACACGGCTGATGGGTAGCCGCCGATCGATTGCCGCGTCAGCAGCGATCCGCCACGCCAGCACGGGCACGAGCGAGCCGACGACTACCGATGACCACTGCGCCGCAGCGAACGTGGTCCCGAGGATCGCCATCGGGACTGCCGCCAGGAACGTCGGCAGCGGTAGCCAGACCTCGAAGGCCGGCCGCGGAAACGAGAGTGGCGGCGTCTGATAGCTCCAGATCGCGTTGGTCGTGAGACCGGCGCCCTCGAGCATGTTCTTCGCGATGCCGACGTAGTAGGCCGTGTCCTCCGGCTCCGGGAAGACGACGATCGACGCCGCGAGAATCCGGACGACGAGCGCCGCCGCGAAGACGAACAACGCCTGGAGGACGAGGTCGCGACGGCTCACGAGGCTGCCACCGTCGCGCATCGCCGGTCCTGCGGGCTGACGCAGACCGGGTACACGATCGCGCCAGGGCGGCCGCCCGGACC
>JBJMMH010000128.1:0-18465 GCA_045804885.1 Chloroflexota bacterium
AGCGCCCGTAGAGACGGCCCCACCATTCGCGGACGTCGGGACGAACCTGGTCCGGCAGGACACTCTCGCCGGCCCAGACGTGGCCGACGACCTCGGGCGCGTTTGGCTCGCGTGACGTCCGGACGACCGCGTCGCGGCCGCGGCCCTCGCGGTACACGTCGAATGTTTCGTCGCGCTTTACCGCGGCGTCGACGACCACCGTGGCCCGGAAGCCAAGATCGCGCAGCTCCCCCGTCAGCCGCGCAGGGTCCGGGAAACGATCGCGATCCCAGGTGAAGACCCGGTATCCGTCCATATGGTCGATGTCGAGGTGCACCGCGTCGGCCGGGATCCGATGCTGCCGCAGCTTCCGGGCGATGTCGAGCACCTCGTCGGCGGAGCCGTAGCTCCAACGCGCCTGGTGGTACCCGAACGCCCAGCGCGGAGGCAGCGCCGGCCGCCCGACGAGGTCCGTGAAGCGCTCGACGACGTCGGCTGGCTCGGGACCCGCGATGACGTACCAGTCGAGCTCGCCTGTCTCGGCCTCCATCGACAGCCGGCCGTCCTGGATGGCGGTCAGATCGAACGCGGAGCGGAACGTGGTGTCGAGGAACACCCCGAAGGCCCGGCCGCCCGGATCCAGCGCAAGGTAGTACGGGATCGCGACATAGAGGACGTCCGTGGTCGGTCCCTGCTGTTGCCACTCGTCGGTCGTCCAGCAGGTGTACCGCCGGCCGCGCTTCTCGAGGAGGCCCGTCCGCTCGCCGAACCCGTAGAACCGGCGGTCCGCCGGCATGACGTGGGCCCAGCTCGAGCGCGGGGGATCGTCCTCCCAATCGATGCCGCCGCCCGGAGCATCGACGAGCAGCTCACGGCCGGTGCGCGGCTCGCGGACGGCGATTCGGCCGTCGCTGTCGACCTCGGCCTCGATGCACGCCGCACTGACGACGACGCCGTCGCCGGCGGCCGTGACGCTCGCCGGCGGGGCCGGCCCAGCCCCGGCGACGACGGCCCACGAACGGCGCGGCGCCCAGCGTCCGGTCGCGCTGAACCGCACGCGGAGGACCGCGTCGTTGACAGCAGCGATCGACAGCAGCGGGCCGCCGAGGTCGAAGATGACTTCCGAGCCGACGGCGCGATGGCCCCGCAGCCGGACGGGCCGATTCGCCGTCACGAGAGTCGCGGCAGGACCTGGCGCTCGTAGAAGTCGAAGAACCCGTCCTGGTCGGGCCCCACCTGATAGACGTGGATGTGGTCGTAGCCGGCGTCCACGCCCTCCCGGATCTTCGCGACGTGCTGCTCGGGATCCGATCCGCAGAGGATGACCTTCGCCACGTCCTCCTCGGCCAGCATCCCGACAGCCTGCTCGTAGTGCTTCGGCGTCGGCAGGAGGTTTCCAAGCTCGCCCTGCAGCGCGACGTTGCCGCAGATCCGGTGCGCCGTCTTACGCGCCTCTGCCTCGTCCTCCGCCCAGCAGACGTTCATCTGGAGGTACCGCGGCCGGTCGGCCGCCGCCCCGTTCGCGGCCGCCTCGAACCCGTCCACGACGGCCTTGTCGGGGGCGGAGTTGATGAGCCCGTCGCCGATGCGGCCGGCGAGTGCCGCTGACTTTGGGCCGGACGCCGCGACGACGATCGGCGGCGGTGCGTCCGGCAGGGTGTAGATCCGGGCATTCTCGACGGTGTAGTGCTCGCCGTCGTGGTTGACGATCTCGCCGGTCCATAGCGCGCGGATGACCTCCACGGCCTCCTCGAGTCGAGCCGCGCGCTCGGCGAACCGGGGCCACTTGCCGCCGACGACGTGCTCGTTGAGGTTCTCGCCCGTCCCGACGCCGAGGAAGAAACGTCCCGGAAGCATCGCGGCGACCGTCGCCGCGGCCTGGGCGATGATCGCCGGGTGGTACCGGACCGTCGGGCACGTCACGCCCGTCCCGAACCGCAGGCGACTGGTCGCCTGGGCGAGACCGCCGAGGACGGCCCACACGAACGGGGAGTTGCCCTGCGATTCGACCCAGGGGTGGAAATGATCGGAGATCGACGCGTATTCGAATCCGATCGCCTCGGCGCGCTGGGCGTACCTGACGAGCTCGTCCGGTCGATGTTCCTCGGTCGACAGCGAATAGCCGATGTGGACGGCTTGGTCGGCGGCGGCGGATGGGGTGTTCATTTCACAAATGTCGTCGCCGTTCCATCGCCGCGACGCCGTCAAACGGAAGGCGCCCCTCGCAAGCGCCTTGAACCCCGCTGTGGCGTCGCACGCCGACGCGGATCGGACGCGGGCGAGTGGGCCTGATTGACAGCGAAACTGAAATGGTGGGTCCGCGGCGCGGGACGGATACGGCACGCCGGACGTCGCATCGTCCCCGGCATGTCCACCCCGATCAGCCCCCCGCCCGTGACCGAGTCCGGGCGGGACGAGCTTCCGGCGTATGTCTCGAACGGACTCGTCGGCATCCGCCTAATCGACATCCCGTTGCTGCCAGGTGTCGTCCTAATCAGCGGGTACACGGGGCTGCATCCCGTCGTGCAGGTCGAGGCGGCTGCCCAGGCGCCGTACCCGATCGGCGGCGACATCGGCCTGAATCACGTCTGGCTGCGATCGACGCCCCAGCAGGCCGAGTTCGTGGAGCAGCGCTACGACTTCTCGGTGGGCGAGCTGCACACCCGGTTTCGGTACAGCGCCGGCGGCGCGACGGCGCTGGTCGACGTCCTGACGTTCTGCTCGCAGAAGCAGCCAACGATCATCCTCCAGGAGGTTGCGATCGAGGTCGACCAGGACTGTGACCTCGCCGTCCGGGCCATCGTCGACATCAGCGGGGTCCAGGGTCGCGTCGCCCGCCGGACGCTGAAGTCGCCCGGCAAGCCCGATACCACGATCGACGGCTCCATCGCCTGGGAGTCGCTCGGTGGCAAGTGCAAGTGCGGGATCGCCTACGCGACCGAGTTCCTCGGGGACGGCGAGGTCGAGCCGCGCCAGCTCGACTGGGGCCTCGAGAACGGCCTCGGCTCGGAGGTCAACCTGCGCGCGCGATCAGGCCGTCGATATCGTCTCCGGCAGGTCGCGAGCGTGGTCCCGTCGACCCTCCATAGCGACCCCGACCGGGCCGCGACACGACTCGTGGCGAGAGCCGCGGACACGGGCTTCGACGCGCTGCGGGAGGAGAACCGCGTCGAGTGGAACGAGCACTGGAAGGGCCGGCCGCTCATCGACGCTGACGACGACAGGTGGCAGCAGCTGGCGGATGCCGCATTCTTCTACCTGAACACCTCGGTCCACCCGTCGGCGCCGTCGAGCACCTCGATCTACGGCCTCGCCCAGTGGAACGACTATCACTACTACTACGGCCACGTCATGTGGGACATCGAGACGTTCTGCGTCCCGCCGTTGCTGTTCTGCCAGCCCGACGCCGCGCGGACGATCCTCGAGTTCCGCACGCAGACGATCAGGGCCGCACGCGCGAATGCCAAGATGAACGGCCGCCGCGGGCTGCAATTCCCGTGGGAGGCCGGGCCGCTCCACGGCGACGAGGCGTCACCGGGCGAAGGACGGGCTTCGTGGCACGAGGACCACGTCTCGGCCGATGTCGCATGGGCGTTCGCCCAGTACGCCCACGCGACCGGCGACGAGCGCTTCCTCCGGGAGGACGGCGCGCCGATCCTCTACGGCGTCGCCGATTGGATCACCAGCCGAGTCTCGAGGACACGGTCGGGCTTCACGATCACGAAGTCGATGGGCATCGCCGAGAAGAAGCAGACAAGCGACAACGAGGCCTTCACGATCATGTCCGCGAAGGTCGTCCTGCGCGAGGCGATCGCCTGCGCCGAGCGCCTCGGGCACAGCGTGCTGCCCGCCTGGCGGGAAGTCCTGAAGGGTCTCGAGCCGCCGCGCAGCTCATCCGGCGGGCTCACGAGTCACGCGGCGTTCCATCCGAACGAAGAGAAGGGCTCGACGCCAGGGCCGCTCGCGGGCCTCTTTCCGCTCTGGTACGACGTCGAGCCGGATGTCGCGCGGAAGACGATCGACTACTACCTGAAACTAGCGCCGGATTACATCGGCAGTCCGATGCTCTCGCCGCTGTATGGCGTCTGGGCGGCCTGGAACGGCGATCGCGCGAGATCCCGACGGCTGCTCGAGGAGGGCTATGGGGCGCTGATGGGCGACCGCTATCTCCAGACGCTCGAACAGTCGCCCGAGAAGTTCCCGGACAAGCCCAAGTCGGGCCCGTTCTTCGCGAATCTCGGCGGCTTCCTCTCCAGCCTCTACTTCGGATTCCCGGGAATCAGGCTCGGGCCCGGCGAGACCGACACGTGGCCAGCGCGGCCAGTCGTCTTGCCGGCCGGCTGGCGGTCGATCGAGGTCGAGCAGGCGTGGGTCCGCATGGAGCCGGCGCGGATCGTGGCGACCCAGGGCGCCGAGCGGGCGATCATCGACGTCGCCGGCAAGCGACGCCGTCGAGCAGCCTGATCTTTCAGCCGGTCCGCCCGGTCGGTCCCTGGGCTACCGGACGGCGCGTCTGTCGTCGAGCCAGACGGCGATGTCGGCGGCGATGAGCGCGACGAGGCCGAGCGCCGCGACGCCCTCCCACCAACGCTCCCGCGGCGCGCGGCCCGATGCGGCCGCGGTCGCGCCGCGCGCGGCTGGGACAGCAGCCTCGTCCGGTGCGTTGGTGCCCGGCTCGCTCGCATCGGGGATCCTCGTCTCGTTCTCGACCTGGAGTCGGAGCCGGTAGAGCGTCTCCCAGTCGTCGTAGGGCACCGTGAGCGCGGCGAGCTCCTCGTCGATGGTGCGGAACGTCCCGGGCGAGGCCGCGACCTTGCCGGTCCCGATCGAGGCCAGCCGGTCCTCGATCTTCTGGGTCTCCTCCGCCGACGTCAGGTAGGCCTCCGTGAACGTCAATCGAGCGATGACTGCGGCGCGCGTTCGCGCGACGATGGCCTTCTCGCCCTGCAGGGCGATGTCGGACGGGTAGATCAGGATCGACAGGTTCGTGCCCGTCAGCGAAACGAGCTCGTCCGGCACGAGCGCCGCGACGGCCGCTCCGCCCACCTTCGCGAGGAGACGTGGCGGGATGGTCAGCGCGGCTGGCGCCGGTGCCCGCCGCACGTCCACGCCGGCATCGTCGATGGCCCGCTCGACGTCGGCGACGACCTCGCCGTAGCCACCCGGTTTGACGATGACGGCAACGTGGGCGTCCTCCCACCGCCTCGCTACGGCGCGCCCCTTGCGCCACAGGGCGATGCCCGCCAGAAGGATCAACGTGATCGCTAGGACCGGGGCGTACAGGTAGCCACGCAAGACCTGCACGATCAGTCCAGTGCCCTTGGGCCGACGCGCGTCGTCGAGCACGAGGACCGTCAGGATCCCGATGGCCAGCGGCAGGACGATCGCCACGGCGATCATCGCCAGGCGGATCCAGAGCTCGTCGATGAAGTCGGGTCGCGGCACGGCCGCCAGGAGGAACGCACCGACGTCCGGGACGATGACGCCGACGAGCGCGACGACCCAGGCGATCGAGCCCAGCGTGATCAGGGCGAGCAGCGTCTGCTTGCTCTGCGGGACGCGGCCGAACAGCAGGACGCTCGCCCAACCGAGCAGCATCGTGACGATCTTGCCCGCGAAGCGGCCCGCGGCCGCGAAGAGGCCACCGATGATTGCCATGGCGAGACGGTGTCGCGCCCGGCGTGATCGATCGTCGGGCACCGCCTCGCAGCGGATCGCAAATTCGTGTCAGGGTGGCGCTCGCTCGGGACCAGCCCGTCTTGCCGCCGGGCGGAGCGCGGAGTAGGGTGCAGCCGAAACGGGCGCCGCCGTGACGGCGGCTGCCCCGAAGCGAACGGAGGCGGGAGAGGAATGACACTGGAAGGGTTCCTGTTCGGGATCATTGCGCTCGCGGTGGGGGCGGCCTTCACGTTCTACGGCTTCAAGTTCTTCCTGATCCTGCTGCCGCTGTGGGCGTTCGTCGCGGGATTCGCGGCTGGGGGTCAGGCGATGGCCGTCCTGTTCGGTGAGGGCTTCCTGTCGACGGTGCTGGGCTGGGTGATCGGCTTCCTCACAGGCGCCGTGTTTGCCGTCGTCTCGTACCTGTGGTTCTGGGCGGCGGTCGTCATCCTTGGCCTGGCGGTCGGGTACCAGCTAGGTCTCGGTGCGATGGCGCTGTTCAGCCTCCACGGCTTCGGCGCGGTGGCCGTCGGCGTGATCGTCGGCGTCGTGTTCGCGATCGGAACGATCGTGCTCGGCGTTCCCCGTGCGCTGGTCGTGGCACTCACCGCGCTCGGCGGCTCGGCGACCATGGTCGCGGGCGCGCTGCTGATCATCGGCCGAGTCAAGCCCGAGGCACTCGGCGACGGGCTGGTCGGCGCGATCATCTACGACAACCCCGTCTGGCTGATCGCGTTCGCCGTGCTCGCGGCACTGGGAATCGTCTGGCAGCTTCGGATGCCGGCGACCGAGGAGCTCGACCGCAGCGCCTGGCGATACGCCTGACCAACCCCCGACCCTCGAAACAGCGCTGGGCCGGCGCCGGATGACCTCCGGCGCCGGCTCTTCACGTCGCGAACGTCAGGCGACGTTCCTCGTGTCGAGAGCCCGGCCCCAGTGGAACAGGCGGACGGCGACAAGCACGCCGAGCGCCGCCAGCACGAGCATCGCCGCACCTGCGACCGACGTGTCGAGGTCGCCGGCCTGGAACTCCGCGTAGACCACGAGTGGCAGCGTCTGCGTCCGGCCCTCGACATTGCCCGCGAACATGATCGTCGCCCCAAACTCGCCGAGCGCCCGCGCCCAGCTCATGACGAGACCGCCGGCGAGGACGGCACCGGCCAGCGGCACCGTGACCGCCCGGAACAGGCGCGCCTCGGTCGCCCCGTCGACGCGCGCCGCGTCCTCGAGGTCGCGCTCGACGCCGGCGATCCCGGCCCGCGCCGAACGGACGAAGAATGGCGCCGACACGAAGACCTGCGCGAGGATCACCGCGATCGTCGTGAATGCGATGTCGACGCCGGCGGCCTGCATGGGCCCGCCGAGCACGCCCCGCCTTCCGAGGACGAGGAGGAGCGCCAGGCCGGCCACGGCCGGCGGGAGCACGATCGGCAAGTCGACGATCGCCTCCACGAGCCACTTGCCCCGGAACGAGCGACGGGCCAGAACGATCGCCAGAGGCAGACCAAAGACGACCGTCAGGACCAGGCTCACAGCCGTCGTCGCCAGGCTCAGCGCGAGGGCCGCGACAAGCGCGGACGACCCCGCGACGGTCGCGAGCGACCCGTTCAGGACCGAGCGCACGACGAGCGTGACGACCGGCAAGGCAAGGAAAACGACGAAGATCGCCGCGACGACGATGAGCGCGGCGCTCCCCCAGCCGATCGGGCGCGAGGTGCGGCGTCCGTCTGCCAACTCGCGGGGCGTGAGGATCCCGTTACCCACGGCGTTCGTCACGGGGCGGGCCGGAGGAAGCCGTACCTTGCGAGGATCGCCCGTCCCCCGTCACGCGAGAGCCAGTCGAGGAACGCTCGCGCGGCCGCTTGCTGCTGTGATGCCCTGACGACGACGCCAGCGTAGGTGACAGGCACGTTCGCGCCGTCGGGGACATCCACGGTCGCGACCTTGCCCGACGCCGCAGTGTCAGTCGCGTAGACGATCCCGGCGTCGCCCTCACCCAGCTCAATCTTGCCGACGACCGCCTTGACGTTGTCTTCCCGCGATACGACATTCGCGGCGTACTTCGTCGCGAAATCCGCGGGGTACCCGGCGGTGCTCGCGAGGTTCCTCACCAACCGCGTCGCGTACTTCGTGATGGGCACTTCGTCTCCGGCGGCGATCACCTTGACGCCCCGCCTGGCGAGGTCGATCGGCGACTCGATGCGGGCCGGATTGTCAGCCGGGACGATGATCGTGAGCTTGTTGCCGGCGAATTCGGTCGGGTCGCCCGACGCGAAGCCAGCGTCGACGAGCTTCTGGGGATTGGCCATGTCCGCCGAGAGAAACACGTCGGCGGGCGCGCCCTGCTCGATCTGCGCCTCGAGCGCGGACGAGGAGTCGGTCGAGATTGTCACGCTGGTTCCGGGCTTGGCGGCTTCATACGCCGTGCTGGCTTCCTCGAGTGCCGCCTTGAGCGACGCGGCCGCGAATACCGTGAGTGCCGCCGGACGGGGGCTCGCCCCAACCGACGGGAACGATGGCGAAAGGGCAGCGCCTCCAGTCGCCGAGCACGCGGCGAGCAGGACGCCCAGGATCAGGGCCGGAGTCGCTCTCCACGGCATCAACGCGACTCTTTGCGGCTCGGAACCTCGACTATCACGTTCGTCGCCTTGACGACGCAGACCGCCTCGTCGCCGACCTTCAGGCCCATCTCGTCGACGGCCTCGGCCGTCATGAGGCTGACCATCCGGTGCGGCCCGGCGATGACTTCGACGGCGGCGGCGACGCGATCCTTCTCGATCCGCGTCACGACGCCCGGGAACCGGTTGCGGGCGGACCCGCTCACGATCGGCCGCTCGTGGGCGTGCGACCGGCGCTCGGCGAGCAGCCGGGTCACCTCGCCGATCGGGACCATGCGCTGGCCGCCGGCGGAGCGCGCCATCTGCAGCCGCCCCGCGGTCTCCCAGCGCCGGAGCGTCTCGACGGACACCTGGAGCATCTCGGCCGCCTGGCCCACACGGAGTGACGTGCCGCGGCCCGTCCCGTCAGTCGCCATACCTGCCGAGTATGACGCATTTCCGCAAAAAATGAGAGGTATCACGCCAGAAAACCGAGACACGGTGCACAGCCGTCGACCGGTCTGCGACGATGCCCCCGATGACCGACCTCACGGGCCTCGGCGTCGTAGACACGGTCGCGGCGATCGTTCGCGGCGACGCGACGACGATCGATGTCGTGGAGGCTTGTCTCGCCCGGATTCAGGCGACCGATGGGGCTATCGAGGCGTGGACGACCGTCGACGCCGACGCGGCGCTCGCCGAAGCTCGAGCCCGCGACAACGATCTGCGGCAGGGTCGTCGGCCGGGGCAACTGCACGGCGTCCCAATCGGCGTCAAGGACATCATCGACGTCGCCGGGATGACCACGACAGCGGGCGCACGGCCGTTCGCCCACACCAACCCGACCCGCGACGCAGCCCTCGTCGCCCGCCTCCGCGCTGCCGGGGCGGTGATCCTGGGCAAGACCACCGCGACGCAGTTCGCGTTCCTCGATCCCGCGCCGACGCGGAACCCGTGGGCGCCAGCCCACACGCCGGGTGGCTCGTCGTCGGGGTCGGCGGCGGCGGTCGCCGCGCGCCACGTCCCGGCAGCGATCGGGACCCAGACGATCGGCTCGATCCTGCGGCCGGCCGCATTCTGTGGCGTGGTCGGTCTGAAAGGCGCGCACGGCGCGGTGCCGATGGAGGGCGTCCGGCCGCTATCGCCATCCCTCGACCATGGCGGTCCGTTCACCCGATCAGTCGCGGACGCCGCATTGATCGAACAGGTCCTCGTAGGTGATGGCGTCGAGGCCGTGGAGATCGTCGCGCCGCGGCTGGTCGTGCCGGGCGAGCTGCTCGCGCTGGCAGACGCCCCGATGCGGCAGCATGTCGAAGACGTCGTCGTGATGCTCGCGGCCGCCGGCGCAACGATCGCGCGGGCGCCATTTCCGGCGCCGCTGGCGCCAGTTCTCGACGCGGGCTACGCCGTCCTCGAGGCCGAGGCGGCGGAACAGCACAGGATGACGTTCGCGCTCCACAGCGCCGAGTACGGACCCCGGATCGCGCAGCTCGTCGCAGCCGGCCTCGGGCGGACGGCGGACGAGCTCGACGAGGCGCAGCGGGTCCGGGCGGCGTTCACCGAGGTCCTCGAGCCGTGGCTGGCCTCGTTCGACGCGCTCCTCTCGCCCGTCGCGCGAGGACCGGCACCCCGGCTGGGCGCAGGAACCGGCGATCCCACCCTGTGCGCCCCGTGGAGCTACGCCGGCGTGCCTTCGATCTCGATCCCTACGAGCCTCGACGCGGACGGGCTGCCCCTCGCAGTTCAGCTCGCCGTCGGTCGGAACGGGTTGGGCCGGTTGCTGGCAACCGCGCGGTGGTGCGAGCAGGTCCTGGGCTTCGACGCGGCACCCGAATCGGGCGGACAATGAACGGAACGCTCGAGGAGACGTTGCGATGCCAGAACTTGCCCAGATCGATGCCCGGATCGTCGAGCTGACCCGCCAGCCGACGCTCGCCGTACGTCTTCAGCAGCCGATGGGCGCGCTTGACCTCGCGAGCCTGTTCGATCGATTCATGCCGGCCGTCGCGGCTCGGGCCAGGGAGACGGGCGCCGGGATCGCCGCCGCGCCGTTCGGCCGATACCACCGCTTCGGTCCCGACATCGTCGATGTCGAGATCGGCTTCCCTGTCGTGGCGTGGCCCGCCGGAGTGCCGGCCCTGGAGGACTGCGCCGCGGGCGAGATCGGAACGTCGGAGCTGCCCGGCGGACCTGCCGCGGCGCTGACGCATATCGGCCCCTACGACACACTGAGCCAGTCCTACGACCGGCTGCACGCGTGGATCCACGAGCAGGCGCGCGACGACGGCCCGGGGCCCTGGGAGTCCTACATCGACGACCCGACCGCCGCCGGCGACTCCTCCCAACTCCGGACGGAGATCTACTGGCCCGTCGGCTGACGTCCCAGCGCGGCTTGCGAATGGACCGCCGAAGGCCCACGATCGCGACAGCGCGCCGTGGGCGCAGTGATGGAGGGTGAAGATGAGCCGACCACTCGGGATCACCGTGATCGCGATCATCCTGACGTTCAGCGGGCTCTTCCGGCTGCTCATCGGGCTGGAGGCCGCCGGCATCACGCACTTCGGGCTCGCGCCTGCGATGGAGAGCGCGGAGCTGCTCGCCGTGAACGCGTCGATCGCGGGCGTACTCACGCTGATCGCCGCCTTCGGGCTGTTCACGCTCCGTTCATGGGCCTGGTACTTCGCCGTGATCGTGATGGTCGTCCGCGTCATCAGCAACGGGTTCGGGCTCGCGTCGTACGCCCTGTCGTCGGTGCCGGGCGGCGTCACGGTGCTCGACGTCGTCGTTTCGGTCGCGATCCTCTGGTACCTGTTCCGGCCGCAGGTGAAGACGGCGTTCAACATCGCACCGATGACGGACGCCGAGCGACCGCAGTAAGCCCCCCGCCGTCGATCGCGAAGGGATCAGCCCGAACGGCGCGGGTCGTCGATCCCGATCGCTTCTGCCATCCGCAGCGTGGCCGCGAGCGCGCCTCGGTCCATGTTGCACGTCACCGCGACGGTGGTGCCGTCAGCGAGGTAGTGCGTCAGGAGGGCCGCGACACCCGGATCTGAGCCGCCGTGGCCGATCGCGACGACCCGCCCGCCGGCAACGGTGAGCTTGCACCCGTAGCCCCATTGCTCGACGTCGTCCGAGGCGGGACCGTGCGGCCGGATCATCGCGGCGGCGAGGCCGGGCGACACGAGGCGGCCCGCGAGCAGCGCCTCGACCATGCGGGCGAGGTCGGCCGGTGTCGTGATGATCCCGCCGTCGGGCTGGGGCGTCGCCGGAAGGCTGTAGATGTTGCTGCGGGCCTCGCCGAGCGGCGAGTCTTCCGTCAGGTACCCGACGGCGAGCCGCCGCGGATCGTCGTCGAGTGCCTCGATTGCCGTGTCGCCCATTGCGGCGGGGACGAGGACTGCCTCTGTCGCGACCTCGCCCCAGGGCCGGCCCGTGACGGCCTCGATCATGAGACCGGCGAGGATGAACGCGGCGTCGTTGTACCGGACCTCGTGCCCGGGCGGCGCGACGGCGGGGAGGTCGCGGAACAGCGGCAGCATGTCGGCCGGCCGGCGGATCCTGTAAACCGGGATCCGATCCCAGTTCGCGATGAACGACGCCAGCGTCGGGTCGTCGTCGTCGTGGTAGTTCGCTAACCCCGACGTGTGCGAGAGCAGGTGGTGGAGCGTGTGCTCCCTCGTCAGGGCCGTCGGCTGCTGGTCGGCGGGCAGGACGTCGACAACGGGCGTCTCGAGTCGGAGCAGGCCGCGATCGACAAGCGTGAGCGCCGCGATCGCCGTGATCATCTTCGTGATGGAGGCCACCGCGAAGCGCGTGTCGTCGGCGACCGGGACGCCGTGCCCGCGATGGGCGAGGCCGCCGACGAACGAGAACAGCGGCCCGCCAGCCCGCCAAACGAGTGCATGGCCGCTGAACGCGCCGTCCGCCGTTCGTTGCTCGAACCACGCGCGAAGCTCCTGCCAGGCCTCGGGTGGCGTGCCTTCGGGAGTCACCGGGAGATCGTATCGGCGTTGCAATGGACGCGACAGCCGGGGCGCCAGAGCTGCCAGCCGCCGGCGGCCGGAATGACGGCACACTGCGATCGTGGCGACGTACACCGTCAACGAGCGCGCCGTGGCGAAGGCCCGGGAGCTCATCGCCGCGCGCCAATACGTCCTCGACAGCGACTGGGACGACGCCCAGCCGACGGCCGCCCAGGAGAACAGCTTCCGCGACGGCCATTCGTGGGAGGAGTATGGCGCGTGGCACCTCGGCCTGACCGACGGCGCGGCCGACGAGACGAAGGCCCGTTACGCGTTTGTCTACGGCGATTTCCGGCGGATCCACCGGAGTGGCCTGATCGCCTGCGTCTTCCGCGCCTCGCAGTGGCGACACAAGCGCGTCGAGCTGGCCGCCCACGACCTGCTCCAGGAGCTCGACGCGGCCGCGGGCATCGCCGACGGCTGACCCTCGCCTCCGCCGGCCGCGCGTATGATTCGGGACCTGTCACGCCCATCGGAGGCCTCGATGACTGACACGCTCATTCCCGCGAAGGACGAGGCGGCGGCCGAGGTCGACCGCCTCAACCTGCGGACTCAGCCGTTCATCGGCGGCGAGTTCCGCGACGCGATCGGCGGGAACCGCTACGTCACCGAGAATCCGGCCACGGGACGGCCGATCGCCGAGGTCGCGGAAGGCGGACCAGCCGACGTCGACGCGGCAGTCGCCGTCGCCCGCCTCGCATTCGACGATGGTCGCTGGTCGCGGCTGAATCCCGGCGAACGGAAGCGGATCCTCATTCGCTGGGCCGACCTCATCGAGGAGAACGGCCGCGAGATCGGCCTGATTGAGACGATCGACGCCGGCAAGCCGATCACGGACACGGTCGGTCTCGACGTGCCCGAGACGGCGTCCTGCATCCGCTGGCATGCCGAGGCGGCCGACAAGGTCTATGGCGAGGTCGCGCCATCGCCGGAGGGCACGGTCGCCACGATCACGCGCGAGCCAGTCGGCGTCGTCGGTGCCGTGATCCCGTGGAACTACCCGGCCCAGATGGCCGCGTGGAAGCTGGGCCCGGCGCTCGCCACCGGCAACACGGTCGTCATCAAGCCGGCATCAACGACCTCACTCTCGCTGCTGCGGATCGCCGAGCTCGGCGCGGAGGCCGGCATCCCCGACGGCGTCCTCAATGTGGTCACGGGACCGGGCGACACGGTTGGCGAGGCGATCGGCCGTCACCCCGACATCGACTGCGTCGCCTTCACGGGCTCGACCGAGGTGGGCCGACGGTTCCTCAACTACGCCGCGGACTCGAACCTCAAGCGGGTGCTGCTGGAGCTCGGCGGCAAGTCGCCCCAGATCGTCTTCGCCGACGCCGCCGACATGGCCGACGTCGCCGCGAACGTCGCGATCGCGATCTTCTGGAACATGGGCGAGAACTGCTCGGCGGGGTCGCGGCTGATCGTCCACCGCTCACGGAAGGACGAGTTGATCGAGGCCGTCCGGGCGGAGCTCGCGAACTGGCCGGTCGGCGACCCGCTCGACCCCTCGACGAAGATCGGCGCGCTGATCTCGCGGGGCCACATGGAGAAGGTCCTGGGCTACATCGACGTCGGCCGGAGCGAGGGCGCCCGGGTCGTCGCCGGCGGCGAGCGGATCCTCGAGGAGACCGGCGGCTGGTTCGTCCCGCCGACGATCTTCGACGGCGTCCGCAACGATATGCGGATCGCCCGCGAGGAGATCTTCGGGCCGGTCCTGTCGGTGATCGAGTTCGAGACCGAGGCCGACGCCGTCGCCCTCGCGAACGACACGCCATACGGTCTGGCGGCGTCACTCTACACGCAGGACCTAAACGTCGCGCACCGGGTCGCGCGCGAGCTGAAGGCCGGCGTCGTCGGCGTCAACGCCTACTCCGAGGGCGACATGACGACGCCCTTCGGCGGCTACAAATTGTCGGGCTTCGGTGGCCACGACAAGTCGCTCCACGCCCACGACCAGTACACCGAGACGAAGACGATCTGGATCCAGCTCTCCGGCGGCTGAGTCGAGCAAACCCGACTGTTCGGGACGCTCGGCCCGCGCCTGAGGGCCGTTCAGCCCGATCGCGGCGGGCATCGCCGGGCCGATTCTCCTCGTGGAGGTCCGCGCCCGTGCAGGCAGTCATCGCCAGCCCGTCGGCCGAGGAAGCTCGACCGGCAAACCCGCCCCACCCGGGCATCCCGGCGATCGTCGACGGCTCCGAGGCCGCGGCCCACGTCGAGTCGCGCCTCGCCGAGGTCGCCTGCGTCTACCCGATCACCCCCTCGACGACGATGGCCGCGATCTACCAGTCGGCGGTCGCGTCGGGCAAGACCGACCTGTGGGGCACGCCGCTCGGGTTCATCGAGCCGGAGTCGGAGCACTCGTCGGCGTCGGCCGCAGAGGGCGTCGCGCTCGCCGGCGGCCGGGTCACGAACTTCACCGCCGGCCAGGGCCTCGTGCTGATGAAGGAGGTGCTCTATGTCATCGCCGGAAAGCGGCTGCCGGTGGTCTTTCATGTTGGCGCTCGGGCGCTGACCAGCCAGGCGCTGAACATCCACGCCGGCCACGACGACCTGATGGCGGTCGCCGACACCGGTTGGGCGATCCTCGTCGCTCGCAACGTCCAGGAGGTCGCTGATCTCGCAGCGATCGCCCGCCGCGCCGCCGAGGCGAGCGAGACGCCGTTCATCGTCGCTCAGGACGGCTTCCTCACGACCCATACCCTGGAGAACGCGCTGCTGCCGGAAGACGACCTGTTGCGCGCCTTCGTCGGCGAGCCGCGACCACGGGTGCGCGACCTGTTCGACCCGGCCGAGGCGCTGATGACCGGCGTCGTTCAGAACCAGGACAGCTACATGAAGGGCCGCATCGGTCAGCGGGTCTACACGGATCGGGTCGCCCCGGCCCTCGACGATGCCATGACCGAGTGGCGCCGCCTGACCGGCCGCGACTACGGCCTCATCGACAGCTACCGGACGGAGGACGCCGCTTACATCCTCGTCGCGATGGGCACGATCGCCGACACGGCAATCGCCGTCGTCGATCATCTCCGCGCCCAGGGCCGTCCCGTCGGCTGCGTCGCGGTGACCTCGTTCCGGCCGTTCCCCGCCGCGCCGCTCGCGAAAGCCATCAAGCAGGCCCGCACCGTCGGCGTCGTCGAACGGACGGACGAGCCGCTCGCGGCCGCGAACCCGCTGACGCGCGAGATTCAGTCGGCGCTCTACGAGGCCGCCGCGGAGGGCGAGATGGTACCGCGGGTCCGCTCGTTCTCGGCGGGCCTGGGATCCCGCGACGTCGCGGCCGGCGACCTCGTCGCGGTGTTCGACCGCCTCGCTGAGCACGGCGAAGGCGTCCCACGCCATGCAGTGATCGGCATCCGCCACCCGCTTGCCCTGCCGGACGTGACCGTGGATCTGCGGCCGGCCGGCGCGTGGAGCATGCGCGGCCACTCGATCGGCGGCTTCGGCAGCGTCACGACGAACAAGCTGATCGCGACGCTCACCGGCGAGCTGTTCGGCAAGACCGTCCAGGCGTACCCGCGCTACGGCTCCGAGAAGAAGGGCCTGCCGACGACGTACTACCTGACTGTGGCCGACGCGCCGATCCGGACGCACGCCGAGCTCGATCACGTCGACATGGTCCCCCTGCACGACGTCTCGGCGTTCGGCCTCGGCGACCCGCTGGCCGGCCTCGTCGACGGCGGAGCGCTCTTCATCCAATCGGCCCTGACCGACCCCGAGGCCATCTGGCTCTCGATCCCGGCCGAGGCCCGCGCAGAGATCGTCGCCCGCCGGATCACCGTCTCGGCGCTCGACACGGCGCTGCTGGCACGGCGCCACACCCCGAGGCCGGACCTCCAGATCCGGATGCAGGGGGTCGCCCTCGCCGGTGTCTTCCTCCGGGTGGCGCCCTTCGCGCGGGCTGCCGGCCTGCGCCGCGACGAGCTGCTGGACGCCGTCCGAGCCCGCCTCGGCCGGTTCTTCGGCAAGCGCGGCGAGGCCGTGGTCTCCGCGAACCTCGCGATCATCGCCGAGGCCTACGACGGCCTCATCGACATCAGCGGCGGCATCGGCGCCGGGCTGGCCGCAATCCCGGAAGGAGCCGACCGATGACTTCGTCGCATCACGGCCTCACGGTGGCCGACCGGATGACGCCCGAGCCGATCTTGATCGGCGCGAACGCGTCGCTGACCGAGGCGGTCCGGATGATGGACGAGCATGGCGTCAGCGGCCTGCCGGTCGTCGACGCGAGCGGCTCGCTCGTCGGCGTCGTCTCCCAGCGCGACCTGGCCCGGGCCCGCGCCACCGAGCACCTCTGGGCGAGCTGGCCCGGCCTGGCTGTCCGCCACCTGATGACGCACCCCGCGGTCACGGTCCGCAAGTCCGTGCCGCTCGCGGTCGCGATCCGCCGGATGGAGCGAATGCGGATCCACCGGCTCGTCGTCGTCGATGACCGCGATCCCGACCTGCCCATCGGCATGCTCTCGCTGACGGACGTCGTCCACTCCATCGCGCTCGAGCGGCAGGGTGCCGTGGGATCGACCCATGCCTGAGGTCGCACTGGCCAAGGACCCGGGCGCCGCCAAGGAACTCCACGAAGCAGACCTCGCGGCGACGGCCCTCCCGGTGCTCGACATCGACGCCTACGTCGAGGACTTCGGGCGGGCGGTCGTGCCCGGCTACCGGCGGGGCATCGCCGACGCGGAATTCCCCGCGGACGCCGGTCTCGCCCGGAGCATCATCCCTCCCGGCACGTCGGCGACACGCGACTTCAGCCGGCTGGCGCCGCGGATCCCGGACGTGTTGATGGACAAGTGCGTCGGCTGCATGGCCTGCGTCAACGCCTGCCCCGACAGCGCGATCCTCGCCTGCGTCGTGCAGGAATCGCAGGTTGCGCCCTCGGTCGAGACGTTCGCGGCGGGCCAGCCGCAGCCGGCCGTGGCCGCGGCCGAGCTGACCCGCCACTTCGCAGCGACCCAGAAGTACGGCGACGTGCCCGCCAAGCGCGGCGAGGAGCGCGGCGCCTTCGGGCTGTTCGTCGACCCTGGCCATTGCAAGGGCTGCGCGGAATGCGTCGACGTCTGCGCGGCGCTGGGCCACGACGCGCTCATCATGATCGAAAAGGTCGAGGACGAGCCCGCGAGCGGCGAGTCGACGCTCGAGCGGTATGGTCGCGACATCGCGTTCTTCCGCTCGCTGCCGCCGACGCCGGCCGTGTATCGCAACGAGAAGGCGCTGGCCGACATCATGCTCGGCGAGCACGCCCTGGGCTACGTCGGCGGCGCCGGCTCGTGTGCCGGCTGCGGCGAGGCGACCGCACTCCGGATGCTCGTCGCCGCCACCCGCCAGATCCACGGACCCCAGTCGATGGGGATCGTCGCCGCGACGGGCTGCAACACGGTCTTCGGCAGCACCTATCCGTTCAACCCGTATCTCGTGCCGTGGACGAACTCGCTGTTCGAGAATGCTCCCGCCGTCGCGCTCGGCATCCGGGCTCGCTGGGACCAGGCCGGCCACACGGACCGGCGGCTGTGGGTCGTCGGCGGCGACGGGGCGATGTACGACATCGGCTTCCAGGCGCTGTCGCGCATGTTCGCCAGCGGCATGAACATCAAGGTGTTCGTGCTGGACACGCAGGTCTACAGCAACACCGGCGGGCAGGCGTCCACGGCGAGCTTCACCGGCCAGAACACCAAGATGAGCGTCCACGGCAACGTCTTCGGCGGCAAGCAGGAGCGGCGCAAGGAGATCGCCCAGATCGCGATGATGCACCCGCGGGTGTACGTGGCGCAGACGACGTGCGCCCACGTCAACCACTTCTACAAGTCGGTGCTGGGGGCTTTGGAGTTCGACGGCCCGGCGGTCGTGGTGTGCTACACGACGTGCCAGCCGGAGCACGGCGTCGGCGACAACATGGCCGGCGAGCAGGCCCGGCTGGCCGTCGATACCCGGGCGTTCCCACTGCTCATTTACGATCCGAGGGCCGGGGAGACGGTGAAGTCTCGCCTCTCCCTCATGGGCAACCCGAACATGAAGGGCGACTGGTTCGTGAACCCGAAGACGAAGGAAGAGGTGTCGTTCATCGACTTCGCCCGCAGCGAGGGGCGGTTCTCCAAGCACTTCGACAAGGACGGCAACCCGTCCGAGACGCTGCTGGCGGCCAAGCTCGACCGGCTCGAGAACTGGCGGCTCCTCCAGGAGCTGGCCGGCCTCCGCTGACAGTGTCTTCGCCG
>JBJMMH010000129.1:0-30323 GCA_045804885.1 Chloroflexota bacterium
CGACCGCCAAGTCCGACAGCGGATCGCGGCCGACGACCTCGAACTTGAGCTCGTCGCCGTCGACGAACGTGGCGGTTCCCCGCTCGGCGCCGGCGACGACATGCGCGTTCGTGACGAGGAAGCCGTCTGGGGTGAACGCGACGGCCGATCCGCTGCCACCGCCCCAGCCACCGCTTCGGCGTTCGACCCGAAGGCTCGCGACCGAGGGAATCAGCCGGGCGGCAGCCGTGGAGACGGCCGTGGAGTACGCGTCGAGCGCGTCGTCCTCGACGGCCGCGAGGGTCGCCTCGTCCGCCGGCTCGGCAGCGGGAATCTCGCGGAGGGCAACCATCGGCTCAGGCCTCGCCCGAAGCGCCCGTCGCGCCACCCACTGACACGCTTCGCTCCTCGTCGCCGCGGACGATCTTCAGCTCGATCGGGAGCCCTGAGTCGACGAGCACCTGGTTCAGGGCGTCCGGATCCGGGATCGCCTTGCCGGCCGCCTCGACGAGCAGGTCGCCTTCCCGGATCCCGGCGCGCTCGGCCGGGCTGCCGTCCTCCACGCCGCGGACGAGCAGGCCCTCCCGGTCGGTGAGCCCGACGGATCGCCGCAGCCGGCGCGCCACCATGGACGGCGCGACCGCGATCCCGAGACGCGGCCGGCTGACGGACTCGCCTCGGCCGAGCGCCTCCACGCGCTCGCGGAATCCGGCGTCGGCCGGTCGCGCCAGGTAGAAGCCTTCGCCGATCCGGTTCGTGTTCACGGCGACGAGCCGTCCCTCGCCGTCCACGAGCGGCCCACCGGATGAGCCGGGTGCCAGCGGCGCGGTGTGCTCGAGGCTGCCGCCGATGCGGCTGCCGCCGGGACCTCGGAACGCCTGCTCGATCGCCGAGATCGTCCCGGCGGTGACTCGCGCGGACCCCGCGCCCGTCGCAGCGAGGCCAAAGACGACGTCGCCGACGGCGGGTTCCGCATCCGACCAGGCGAGAGGAGCCGCACCCGCCGCGTCGACCTCGATCACGGCCAGGTCGCCGTCAGGGTCGACGCCGCGAACGGCGCCGCGAACCGACCGTCCGTCGCGGAAGGTGATCGTGACCTCGTCGCCGCGAAGGTTGTGGGCGTTCGTGAGGATTCGGTTCGGGCCGATGACGACGCCGCTGCCGCGAATGCGGCGTCCGACGCCGACGACGGCGGGGGCTGCGACTTCGTGGACGGCGCGGATCGAGGTGGAGAGCTCGTCGAGGATGGACATTTCGTAGGGTGCTCCCAAGAGTGCCGTGATGGACCGCGCGGGATCATCCGGTCGGTTGTCAGTTGCAAATCGCAACATACAACGGAGTCGTGGTCTCTGCAAGGGCTCGGGTAGGATGGCCGCCGTGTCCGATCCGCTGCCCCTCCGCATGGCCGATCCTCAGCCGACCGCGCTCGAGGCGGCCCTCGATCGCGTCGGCGACCGCTGGTCCCTCCTGATCGTGGACGCGCTTCTCGACGGGCCGCGGCGGTTCGGGGAGCTCCGCGAGGCCCTGCCCGGGATCGCCCCGAACATCCTCACGGACCGGCTCCGCCGGCTGGAGCGAGAGCGGATCCTCGTTTCGGCTCCGTACAGCACCCGGCCACCCAGGATGGAGTACACGCTGACCGGCGACGGCCGCGATCTCGCCTCAGCGCTCCGTCTACTCGCTGCGTGGGGCAGCCGCCGGACGGGCGGCGAACCGCTTCGTCACGATCGCTGCGGCACCCCGGTGGAGGCGCGCTGGTTCTGCCCGACCTGCGGGGTCGCCGTCACCGATGCCGAGATCGCGACGGCCGCCGACGAGACGCGCCTGATCTGAGCGCCGTCGCGCGGGCGTCACGCTCCTCGCGAGACGAGGCCCGCGTCAGGTCGTCTTCCTTGCCCCCACGATCGTGACGCCGTTGACTGCGGGGTAGTTCGAGAAGTACCGCCTCGTCCAATGGAGCTTGCCGTGGTCGTAGATCGACACGGTGACCCAGACCTTGGCGCCGTCCGCGGGAGCGTTGTTCCGGAAGTAGTACCCGACGGGCTTGGTCGGATCCCTCACGACCGTCTCGATCGCGCGCGGGCCGTGGTGGATGACCCGGTTGGTGATCTTGGTCGTCCGGCCGTTCTCGACGCTCCAGATCTTGAAGGTGATCCAGCGTCTGCTGCCGTCCTGCGTGATGATCCGCTGGATCAGGATCGGGTACTTCGTGTCGTTCTTGAAGCTCATCGTCTGCTTGGTCGAGCCGACGATCCACACGGTGGCATCGAGGCCCGGCGGATAGCGGTTGATGAACTCGTTGTGGTTCTGCCGCGCCATCGGCACCATCCCTGCCCGGAACGCCGCGTTGAACAACGTCGTGGACGTGGTGCAGATGCCGCCGCCGAACGCGCCGGTGACGGTGATCTTCCCGCCCTCGATCGCGTTGCCGGGGCCCGCGTGCGGAAGCTTGCGCAGGTCGCCGACGACCTTCCAGAAGTCGAAGATCTCGCCTGGCGCCACGACTGTGCCGTTGATCTTCGTCGCGGGCGCCTCGATGTTTCCGCCCCAGTGGTTGTTGACGATGACAAAGTAGTAGACGCTGAACGAGCTGATCGGCCGCATCTTGCCGGCGACCGCCTTGGCTCCCGCGGTCGTGAGGTTCGGCTCCGTGACCGTCAGTGCTGGCTCGACCGGGGCATCCTTGCCGCCCGTGGCGCGCGCCTGGAGCAGATCCGTCACCCGCGACGCGGTCACGTCCACGTCCAGCGCTCGGCCGCTCTTGCCCGCGATCACGCCTGTGATCCTGCTTCCCGAGAACTTGAACGCGGCGTTTCTGGCGCTCTTCTCGACGTGCTTCGCGACGTCCTTGAGGGTCGCCGTCACGAGGCCCGGGTCGACGGACGGCTGGTAGGTGCCGTCAGCCGCGGTCTTGAACGTCATCCATGATCGGACGGTCTTGGCAGCAACCGTCCACGACTCCTTGCCCTCGACGAGCGCGACGTCCTGGGCGATCTTGTCCGCCGTCGCCTTCGCCGCGGCGGCTTCCTCCGTGGTCACCTCCGGCTCCACCGAGGAAACCTCGAGATCCACCCGGATCTCCGCAGGGGCGTCGATTCCCGCAAGCGCCTGGGTCAGGTAGTCCGTCGGCGCGATCCGGTCGGCGACCCGGCCCTCGACCCCTTCGGTGAGAGAGAAACCGCGCTTGGTGCGGGTCACGAAGGCGTCCTTCGGTTCGGTCCGGAGGCGGCCGGCATACGTCTGGACGTAGCGGGCGAGGCGGGCCTCGTCGAACACGACGAGTGGCGCGAGATCGACGCCCCGTGCGGCCGTCCGGGCATCGAGGATCACCCGCTCGACCGCGTTGCCGGACCGCCCGACGGCGATGGCCTCGGCGACCATTCGGTCGATGTCCGGGCGGCGGTTGATCTTCGCGTAGTCGATGGCCATCTCGAAGCCGCCGCCGCGAAGGATCGCCCGCCCCTTGCTGAACCGCCCGTAGGCATCCTCGAGGCGGGCGGCCGCCTCGTCCGGCGTCAACCCCGACAGGGCGACGCCGCCGACCGACACTCCGGGCAGGACCCGGCCCGTGTAGTGGCGATCGAAGGCGTACAGCGCTCCCGCACCGACCGCCAGGCCGGCGACGAGGCTGATGAGGAACGCGGCGACGAACAGCGTCCGCTTCCGGTGACGGCGGCCGCTCGCCGCGGGGGCATCGGCGACCGCGCCGGCGGCGGCGTCCACCTTCGCGGCGGGGATGTCCAGGGCAGGGTGGTTCATGAGCTCGTCGGTCATGTTGAAGGGCGCCATCCTAGCAGGCGGGCTTGCGCGTCCCGTTAGGTTCAGCCAGACGGCTGGCGCTTCACCTGCGTGACGGAACGGCGGTCAGCCGCCTCGCAACAGCACGACAATCCGGCGATTCGGCTCCTCGCCGATCGATTGCGTCGCCACGGCCGGATGATCGCGGAGGGCGAGATGGATCCAGCGGCGTTCGAGCGCCGGCATCGGCTCGAGCTGGAGCATCTTGCCGGTCTCCTGGACACGAGCCGCCGCCCGGTTCGCGATGTCCCTGAGCTGACGCTCGCGCCGGCCCCGGTAGTCCTCGACGTCGACGAGGACGCGGGTCCACTCGCCCATCCGACGTGACAGCATGAGGTTCACGAGGTGCTGCAGCGCCGAAAGGCGCTCGCCCTTGCGACCGATGAGGGCGCCGAGGGCCTCGTGGCCGTCTTCGTTGCCGACGACGTTGAGCCGGCTCGTGTCGCCTGTCTCGACCTCGATGCTGACGTCGAACCCGAGGTGGCGCATCAGCTCGTCGAGGATCTCCTTGCCCGCGGCAAGCGCCTCCGGCGATGCTTCCGCCGCCTCGAGGTCCGCCCGTTCGGCCGCGACCGAGCCGCGAGCCGCTGCAACCTGCGCTGCCTCATCGGCGCTCAGCGCCGACGTCGACCGTTCGTCCCGGCGTGGTCCTCGATCGTCCCGGCGGGGCGGACGGGCGGGTTGCGACGCCTCGGGCCGATCGCCGGCCTGGCCGTCATCCTGAGCGGCCGGCGGCCGAGCGGCTGCGGGCGCGGCGGCGCGGCCCTGGCCGGAGCGGTCGTCGCGCCGGGGGCCGCGATCGTCGCGGCGCGGCCCGCGGTCTCGGTCGCCCCGATAACCGCCCCGGTCCTCGCGTGGGCCGCGGTCCTCGCGGGGCGGGGCCGGCGGGAGCGGCGCTGCCGCGGCCGCGTCGCGCTTCGGTGCCGCGCCGCCCAGCGCCGACCGCGGCGCGGCGACGATGCGGGCCGGTTCGGCGCCCATCCCGAGGACGCCCCGGCTGCCCGGCGTGAGAATCTCGAAGTCGAGGTCCGACAAGTCGACGCCGAACTCATCGCGTGCTTCGCGCAGCGCCTCCTCGACGGTCTTGCCGCTGAACTCCTTGTATGCGCTCATCGTCGTCTCCCTCGGCGGCTCTGGCGGCCGCGTTCTCGGTGGCGAATGGTCCTGTCGGCCGCGACGGCCCGCTGCTCAGCTGGCCCGCCGAGCGCCGACTTTGGCGATCGGCTGGTCGGCTCAGGCGGCGGCGGCAGCACGACAGGAAAGCGTGGTTTGTGGTCCCGGGCAAAGCCCGGCGTCCAGCCGAAGATGGGGAACATCCCGCCCCAGCCGATGATCAGGTACTGCTGGATGATCGAGAAGAGGGTCGACACGATCCAGTACAGGAAGAGGCCGGCCGGCAGGAGGCTGCCATAGGTCAGCGAGATGAACGGGAACAGCAGGGCCATCTGCCGCTGGATCCGCGTGTTCTGGTCGTCGGCCGTCCGGGCGTCGGCCGTCGGCAGCGCGATTCGCGACGTGACCAGCTGGAGCAGGGCCGAGATCACGGCCATGATCGAGAGGCCGGTTGCGAACCCGCCGGGCGTGCCGAGGATGACTTCTGGCACGCCCCAGTTGATCCCGAACGCGATCGGATCCAGACACGGGTTCGTGACGTGTCCAGCCGCGTCGATGAGCGGCGCCGGATCACACTGGAGGTTGAAGAGCTCGACCCCGAACACCGTCACCATCCGCGTGACGTCGTAGTTCGTGAGGCCCTGGCTGAAGACGGAGTACATCGGGATCAGCAGCAGCAGCTGGACGAGCGTCGGGAGGCAGCCGGCGAGCTGGTTCACGCCTCGCTCGCGGTAGAACTCCTGCTGCGCCTGGCGCAGCTTCATGGCGTCGCCCTTGTACCGCTTCTGGAGCTCCTTCAGCTCCGGGGCGAGCATCTGCATGCGCTTCGTCGAGACCGTCTGGCGCCGGAAGAAGGGGATCGTCACGGCCCGGACGACGAGCGTCAGCAGGATGATCGAGATCGCGATGTTGCCGGTGATCTGGTCGAAGAAGACCAGCGTGATGAAGAACACCTGGAAGATCGGCGTGAACAGCCACGCGACGAACCCGAAGAGGTTGTCGGGCTGGGCCGGCGCGAGCGGGACGGCGGCGGGCGGCAGTGTCGGGGTCGGGGTGGGCGCGGCGCTCGCGCCCGGCGCTGGCGTCGCCGCGGGGAAGCAGGCGGCCGCGATCAGCAGGACGAAGACGACCAGCAGGGCCGGGCCGAGCCAGCCCGGGAGCCGGCCGCCGCGGGTCACGTTCGGGATTTTCAAGGCACCGGGTCGTAGCCGCCGGGATAGCCGGGATGGCACCGAGCGATCCGCTTCATGCCCATCCAGCTGCCCTTGAAGAGGCCGTAGCGGTCGATCGCCTGCTCGGTGTATCGCGAGCAGGACGGCTCATATCGGCAGCTTGCCGGCATCCACGCGAACACAATCCGATACAGCCGGATCATTCCGATCCCGATCTGCTTCACGATGCCGCAGGTCCTCCGAGCACGCCTCCGCGATGGAGGAGCCGGCGCAGCACCCCGACCAGGGTTGCGTGGTCGGCGTCGACGATTGCTGGCCTGGCGATGATGAGGACGTCCCAGCCAGGCTGGAACGAGGGCGCCATCACCCTTAATGCCTCCCGAAGTCGGCGCCTGACCCGATTGCGGACGACTGCTCCGCCGAGCTTTCGCCCGGTCGACAGTCCGAACCGCGTCGTCTCGAGGTCCGTCCGGAGGAACCGCGCGGTGAGGAGAGGGGAGGACCGGCCGGTGCCGGAACCCTGAACCGCCGCGAAGTCCTGCGGGCGAGAGAGCATCACGAGACGCGGCGGGCTGGAGCCGCGTCGGTCAGTCAGGCCGTCAGTCGCTTCCGACCACGTGCCCGCCGAGCGGCGATCACGCGACGGCCGGCGGGCGTCCGCATGCGGGCGCGAAAGCCGTGCTCCTTGGCGCGATGACGCTTCTTGGGCTGGTACGTTCGCTTCATCGGGACTGCTGCGCGATCCTCTCCGTTGTCCCCGGGTCGACGTTTGCCGCCTCCCAAAGGCACGCAAACGCGCCTGGCGCCCATAAGCGCGCACGCGCGTTCGTCGTCCGGCGGATGATAGGGCGGCCCGGAGAAGGGTGTCAAACCACCTGAGATGCGCCGCTGAGCGGTCGACAGCCTCGTTCGGCCAACTCCGTCCGGGTGATTCCTGGATACCCCCCGGGAGTATCGCAGAATCGCCTTGCGAGGCCCGATCCGGCGGTGCTATCCTCACCGGGCCCTCGGCGCCGGGACGCTCGCGGGTACGCCCCTCGGAGCCACCGACACGGGTCCCCGGGAGCGACGTCCCGAGGTGCTGAAACGGCATCCGAGATCCTCGCGACCCTGCCCGTTGCCGGCCATCGATTCGTGACCCGTCCACCCGTCCCAGCAGGATCGACCGTCGACCATATGGATGCCAAGCAGGTCTGGCGCGCGGCCCTCGGCGAGCTCCAGGTGTCGCTTTCGCCGGCCAACTTCGAGACCTGGCTACGCGACACGCAGCTCGTCGACGTGGACGACCAGCGGTTCCGGATCGCCGTTCCCAACGGCTTCGCCAAGGATTGGCTCGAGACGCGCTACCGGTCCCTCATCAGCCAGACGCTCGCCCGCATCGTCGGCTACAGCGTCCAGGTCGAGTTCACGGTCGCCGGCAACGGCAGCAACGGCGCGGCGGCAATGCCCGACACGAATGGCACTACCGGCGGGGATTCCGCCGGTACGGCGTCGCAGAGCGTGCGCGTCGAGGCGACGCGAGTCGGCGGCGAGGGCGGGACGACCAACATCAACCCGCGCTACACGTTCACGAACTTCATCGTCGGGTCGGCCAACCGCCTCGCTCACGCGGCCTCACTCTCGGTCGCCGAGCGGCCCGGCCACGCTTACAACCCGCTGTTCCTGTACGGCGGCGTCGGCCTTGGTAAGACCCACTTGATGCACGCCATCGGGAACCAGGTCATCGCCAAGTTCCCCCGGAAGCGCGTGGTCTATGCCACCAGCGAGAAGTTCACGAACGAGTTCATCACGTCGATCCAGCAAGGCAAGATCGATGAGTTCCGGGGCCGCTACCGCCGGATCGACCTGCTCCTCATCGATGACATCCAGTTCATCGCCGACAAGGAGCGGACGCAGGAAGAGTTCTTCCATACGTTCAACGCGATCCACGAGGACGGCAAGCAGATCGTCCTGAGCTCGGACCGTCCCCCCAAGGCGATCCTCACGCTTGAGGAGCGGCTCCGGAGCCGCTTCGAGTGGGGCCTGATCGCGGACTTGACCGCGCCGGACCTCGAGACGCGGATTGCGATCCTCCGGGCCAAGGCCGAGGAAGGCGCCGTCCCGATCACGTCGGACGTCATGGAGTTCATCGCCCGCAAGGTGGTCAGCAACATCCGCGAGCTCGAGGGGGCGCTCAACCGCATCGTCGCGTATGCCTCGATGGGCGCGATGCCGATCTCGATCGAGCTGGCGCAGGCGGTGCTCTCGAACGTCCTCTACAACCCCAAGAAGCGCCAGGTCACGCCGGAGCGGATCGCCAAGGCCGTCGCGGACTACTACGGCGTCCAGATGGAGGCCCTCAAGGGCCAGAAGCGCGACAAGGCAATCGTCACGCCCCGTCAGGTCGCAATGTTCCTGATGCGCGAGGAAACCGACGTCTCATTGCTGCGGATCGGGGCGGAGCTCGGCGGCCGCGATCATTCGACCGTCCTCCACGCCTGCGACAAGATCACGAGGGAGAGCGCAGTCAACGACGAGCTCCGGCGCGAGATCGCCGCGGTCCGCGAGCTGATCTACGCCGACTGAGGGGCTCCGGAGGCCGCCCGTCAGGCCTTCGCCGACGTCCGGCCTCGCCGCGGCGTGTGGATAACAGGCCCGATTCCGTGGACAACCGGTGCCGGTTGTGGACATGTGGCACGTCCCGCCGGCGGAGAACCTGGGTGCGTCCGGTGGACGTCGACCCTCGAGCCCGGGGCGCCCGGGCAGCCCTGGCGAAGTTATCCGCGGGCCCGCCCACCGTCCGGCCGCCGATTCAGAACCGCCTGTCCACCGCCGGCGAGGATCTCTCCACCTCGTCGCCGAACACGGCCGAGCATGATCATCAACGCCGTCAACACCCCTATGACGGTGATGACGAGATGAGAAGATAGGGGAAGATATCCTCAGATACACGGCGTCGAGGAGCTCCGCCTTGGGCTCGGAGAGCGAGCGTCGGCGCGACGTTGAGGCAGTGTGCCGGTATTCCGCCCCGTACCTGGGAGTGAGGCCCACGTGAAGCTATCTGTCATGCAGGAGAACCTCGCTCGCGGCCTGTCGGTCGTCAGCCGAGCCGTCTCCAACCGGTCGCTGCCGGTCCTCACGAACGTCCTCCTCAAGACAGAGGACGCCGGGCTGAAGCTGACCGCGACAAATCTCGAGATCGGCATCACGTACTGGGTTCCCGGCAAGATCGAGGTTGATGGCGCGACGTCCGTGCCGGCCCGCCTGCTGACCGACCTCGTCAACTCGCTCCCGGGTGGCGAGCCCATCGACCTGGAGCTCGGCGACGGCGAGACGCTCCACATCCGGAGCGGTCGCTTCGAATCGAACATCAAGGGCATCTCCGCCGACGACTTCCCGACGGTCCAGACCGCGGGCGAGCGGCCGGTGACGCGGATCCCCCAGAACGTTCTCCGCCACGCCCTCGACGAGACCGCGTTCGCTGCGGCAAGCGACGAGGCCCGGCCGATCCTCACCGGCGTCCTGGCCCGGTTCGAGGGCGACCAGCTGACGCTTGCCGCGGCCGACAACTACCGGATCGCCGTGAAGACGATCACGATCCTCGACCCCGTCGAGGAGACGAGCGTCGTGATCCCGGCCCGGGCGCTCCACGAGCTCAGCCGGGTTCTGACCGATACGGACGATCCGGTGTCGGTCGTCCTCGCGCACGCGCGCAACCAGATCCTGTTCCACCTCGAGGGCGTCGACCTCGTGAGCCGCCTGATCGACGGCCAGTACCCGAACTACCAGTCCGTCCTGCCGGCGAGCCACTCCACGCGGGCCGTGCTCGACCGCGAGGAGCTCCTGCGCGCGGTTCGGCCGGCGGCTCTGATCGCCCACGAGTCGGCGAACATCGTCAAGCTCGGCGTGGGGCTCGACGGCGATCCCGGCATCACGGTGAGCGCGAACGCAGAGGTCGGCGACCACGTCGGCCGGATCGAAGCAGAAGTCGACGGCGATGGCACGACCATCGCGTTCAACGCCCGCTTCCTGGCGGACGTGCTGACGAACGTCGACGCCGAGCAGTTCGCCCTCGAGCTGAACGGGCCGCTGTCGCCGGGCGTGTTCAAGCCGCTCGGCGATGACCGCTACGTCCACGTCGTGATGCCGCTCCGGACGACCTCCTGACGCTCCTCGGGCCAATGGCGTCGCGGAGCTCCGCCTTGGACCTCGGAGAGCGAATCCTCGGGCGGATGGCTAGCGTCGCGTCGCCTCCGACCTCGGAGGGCGGCCGCAAGTAAGGGTGCCAGTTCGGATGCTTGACTCATTGATCCTCCAAGATCTGCGGGGCTACGGTTCAGCGGAGCTCGCGTTCGGACCCGGTCCACATCTCGTCGTCGGCCCCAACGCCGCCGGCAAGACGAGCCTCCTCGAGGCCATCGTGCTGCTCGCCTGGGGTCGCTCCCACCGGACGAGCACCGACGCCGAGCTCATTCGCTGGGGCGCCGACGTCGCCCGCGTCGAGGGCCGCGCCGGGCCCGAGACGATCGAGGTCGCCTTCGCCCGGGCCGGCGTCGACGGCGGCGGGGCCCGGAAGCGGATCCGGGTCAACGGCGTGGCGCGCCGGGCGTCGGGTCTCGTCGGCCTGGTACGGACGGTGCTCTTCGCGCCCGAGGAGATGCTCCTCGTAGTCGGCTCGCCGGGGCTCCGCCGAGCCGCGATCGACCAGCTGGCCTCGCAGCGCGCCGCCGCGTATCTCCGCGACCTGACCGCCTATTCCCGGACGCTCCAGCAGCGGAACAGCCTGCTCCGGGCGATCCGCGAGGAACAGGCGACCCGCGCGGAGCTGCGGTTCTGGGACGACACGTTCCTCGAGAGCGGGGCCGCGATCGTCGACGCCCGACTGCGACTGCTCCACGACCTCGCCGTGCCGCTCGCCGCGGCCCACGCCGAGATCGCGCCGGAGGAGGCGGCAGGAGCGCCGCTCGCGATCCGATACGCGACGAACGCGGTGCCGCTCCCCGGCGAGTCGCCACGGGACGCGCTCGCGCGTCGCCTGATCGAGACGGCCGACAAGGAGGTCTGGAACGGCTCGACGCTGATCGGGCCGCACCGCGACGACATCGTGTTCGAGCTCGCCGGGCGCGACCTTGCCGGCTTCGCCTCGCGCGGTCAGCAGCGGACCGCCATCCTCGCGTTCAAGCTGGCGGAGCTCGACCTGCTCACGGCCCAGGATGGTCGCCCGCCGCTCCTGATCCTCGACGACGTCTTCTCGGAGCTCGATCCCGAGCGGCGGTCGCACCTCGTTCGGCGGATCTCGGAGCTGCCGCAGTCGTTCGTGACGACGACGACGCTGGCGGATCTCGACCCGGGCCTCGTCGCCGCGGCAACCGCCTGGGAGGTGTTGCCCGGCGAGCCGGCCGGCGCCGGCGCCCGCCTCGTTCCCGTCCGGGCCGGCGTCACGTGACCGGATCGCGGAGGCGGCCGATGAGCCGGATCGGCGACCTGCTGCCGGACGCCGCACGCGGCCTCGGGCTCGAGGATGAGCTGCGGCTGTCCCGGGCGATGGCGACGTTCGAGGCGATCGTCGCCGAGCGGGTCCCCGCCGCGGCCGGATCCTGCCGCGTCACCCGCCTGGACGGCTTCGACGTCGTGGTGGAGGCCGACGCGCCGATCGTCGCCCAGGAGCTCCGGCTGCGCTCGGGCGAGCTCCTCGCCGCGTTTGCCGCGTCGCCGGCCGGTGTGGGCGCCCGGGACCTTCGGGTCCACGTCCGGCGGTCGGGTCGCCGCGTATAATCCGCGGCACCTGCCTGCCGTCTCGGCTTCGCGGGCGAGCGCGAGTCGCACCGCGATCTGATCGCCCTTCGTTGCCGCGCCACCCCAGTAACCCGGCGACCGACACGCCGATACGCAAGAGACCTGCATGGCCGTCCGACTCCACATGAAGCTCGGCGTGATCGCCGAGCCAGACCGCGTCATCGACTCGCCCGACACCGTCGTGGTCGTCGAGCCGAGCGTCGGCTCCGTCGCCCGCTCGAAGGGCAACCTCTACCTGGTCGTGACCTCGGCGGTCGCGACCAAGCACGCTCAGGAGGCGACTCAGCTCGCCGCGGAGACGATCCGGAGCGAGTACTACTACGACGAGTCGGCCGGGATCCGCGTCTGCATCCAGAAGGCCATCATGTCGGCCAACAAGCGGCTCAACCACCAGCGCGACCGGCTCAGCCTCCACGGCGACGGCGAGAACGGACCGATCGGCATCGGTGTGGCAGTGGTCCGCGGCAACGAGCTGTACGTCGGGACAATCGGTCCCGCCGAGGCGTATCTGATCCGTCAGGCCAGGCTCTCGACGCTGCCCGATCCGCACCGCGAGCGGGGCCTGCCGACGACGGGTCTCGAACCCGACGTCTGGCGCGGGGAGATCTCCGTCGGCGACTCGCTCGTCCTCGTCTCGCCCAACGTCATGACCCGTCTCGGTCCGGACGAGCTCAAGGACGCGATGATCACGCTCCACCCACAGCCGGCCATGGAGCATCTCCACCACCGCTTCGTCGCCGCGGACGGGTCTGCGAGCGACGCAATGATCGCGATCGAGGCGACGGAGGTCGCATCGACGCAGAAGCAGCGGACGCTCGTGCCGGTCAGGCCCGCGGAGCCGCTCGCCGGCGCGCCGGACCGCTCGCCGATCCCGCTCGCCGACAACGTCACGGACGGCGTCGCCGTCGTCCAGGCGTCCGCGTTCCGGGCGCGAGTCGCGGCCGGCGGCGCGTTCGACCGCCTCGTGCTCCGGCTGCAGGACGTCCTGCCCCGCCGGCGAACGGCGTACCGCCGGGTGACGCCCGCCGCAACCAAGCGCGAGACGCAGCGTCGTGCCGCGATCGCGATCCTCGCGCTGGTTGTCGTCAGCGCCGGCCTGTTCGGCGTCGTCTGGGCCGTCGGCGGCCAGGGCAAGACCCGCGATCTGGGCTCGCTCACGGCGGGCCAGGCGGCGCTCCGGACCGCCCAGGACAACCTCGCCAAGGTGACCGGTCCAGGAATCGACCTCATCCGCGACGACCAGCCCAAGGCGCTGGACCTCCTGACCGAGGCCTATGCCGCCCTCGACACCGCGGCCGCGAACGGGATCCCGGCGGGGACGATCGGGCCGATCCGGGACGAGACCGAGGCCGGCCTCGACCGCATCTACGGAGTCGTCCCGATCGCCGCGCTCAAGTTGACGGCGTTCGGCTCGCCCGAAAAGCCGGCGGACCTCGGTGGCCTCGTGCTGGGACCCGGCGGCGCCCCGTTCGTGCTCGACCGGGCCGGCAAGGCCGTCTTCAGGATCGATCCGGCCACCAAGCACGGCGCAGCCATCTACGGCGAGGGCACGAAGGCCGGCGGCACGACCGAAGGCGCGCCGAAGTTCATCACGGTAGGCGGCAGCCGCGACCTCCTGATCGTCGACGAGGCGAATGTCCTCTGGCGGTGGCGCCCGGCGGACGACTCCGGCAAGGGCACGACGACCCGCATCCGGGTGTCGGACAACGCCGGCTGGGGCGACGACATCCGGGGGGTCGGGACGTTCCTGCGCGACGCTAGCGCCGGCCTCTACAACCTCTACGTCGTCGACCCTTCCGAGCAGCAGATCCTCGTCTACTACCCCGCCAGTGACGGCGCCGGGTTCCCGGCCAGCGCGATCGACCGGCTCGCCGTCGCCCGGGACGTGTCGAAGGTCGAGTCGATGTACATCGACAGCGACATCTTCATCAGCGACGACGGCCAGATCATCCGATTCCTCGACGGCCGGGCCGAGGGCTGGGAGACCGACGACCTGCCGGACTCGCTCCTCCGCGACCAGCCCCACTACTCGCTGCTGACATCGGCGAGCGAGAAGCGAACAGGGGCCATCTACGCATACGACAAGGAGAACGCCCGCGTCGTCGCGATCGACAAGGGCAAGGGCACGTACCTCGAGCAGTACCGGATGGCCGGCAAGGGCCCCGGTCTCGAGGACGTCCGCGGGATGTACGTCGTCCTCGCCGGCGAAGACGCCCCGGCGACGCTCTACTGGATCACCAAGGACGGCTTCTTCTCGGCGATCCTCGAAGCCGTTCCCGACGTCCCCGGGGCGACGCCGTCGGCTACGCCATCAGGATCGGGCACGCCCGCTTCCGCCGCACCTGCTTCGCCAGCCGCCGCCGCCGCGCCGTGATCCCGCTCCGGGACGCGAACCCGGTCCGGCGGACTCCGATCATCACGATCGCCACGATCGTCACCTGCGTCATCGCGTTCGCGTACACCCAGGGAGTCGAGGCGAGCGAGGGCCTCGAGGGCGTCGAGAAGCTCTTCGAGACGTACGGCGTAGTTCCCGCGCAGCTCGTCGCGGCGTGGAAGGCGGGCGACTACCTCGGGCCGGAGACCGTGTCGATCTTCACGAGCATGTTCCTGCACGTGAACCTGATCCACCTCGTCGGCAACTTGATCTACCTGTGGATCTTCGGCAACAACATCGAGGACAAGCTCGGCCGGCTCTGGTTCGTGCTCTTCTACTTCGTCGGCGGCGTGGCGGCCGTCCTCGCCCAGGTCCTCATCGACCCGGCGTCCGAAGTCCCGATGGTCGGTGCTTCTGGCGCGATCTCGGCCGTCCTCGGGGTGTACCTCGTCCTCTTCCCGGGAGCGAGGATCCTGACGCTCGTCTTCCTCGGCTTCTTCTATCAGCTGATCGAGGTTCGGGCGATCTTCGTGCTCGGGTTCTGGTTCGCGCTCCAGCTGGTCGACGGGATCGCGTCGCTCGGCCTGGCCGGCGCAGAAGGCGGTGTCGCGTTCTTCGCCCACATCGGCGGCTTCGTCGCAGGCGCCGGGATCGGCCTGCTGGTCCGGGGCACGCTCGCGGGTCGTGGCCGGTTGAGCGGGCTGCCCCGTGTCGGCGTGGGATAATCGCGCCCATGGCCGGCGAGGATCTGCCTGAAAACGGGCTCGTCGAGATGACGGTCGAGAGCGTTCGCGTCCACATGCTCTCGAGCCGCCACGTCGTGATCCTCAAGCAGAACGAACGCGATCGATACCTCCCGATCTGGATCGGGCCGTGGGAGGCCAGCGCGATCGCGATGAAGCTCCAAGGGCTGACGCCGGAGCGGCCGCTGACCCACGACCTGTTCGCTGCCGCCCTCGAGGGGCTCGGCGCGAGGGTCGACCGGGTCATCATCTCGGCGCTCGCTGAGGAGACGTTCCACGCCCGGCTGCTGCTCGAGTACGAAGGCCGCGTCGTCGAGGTCGATTCGCGTCCGTCCGACGCGCTGGCGCTCGCGGTTCGAGTGGGCGGCCGGATCTTCGCCTCGGAGGCGGTCCTCGACCAGGCCGCACTCGGCGCCGACAGCGCAGCGGGCGACGAGGAGGCTGGCGATCGGATCCCGCTCGAGACGACCGGTGAGCAGATCGTTGACCCCCGGCTCGACGTCTTCCGCGACTTCGTCAACTCGCTGGACTTCGACGCGGGCACGGGTGGCGGCGGCGAGGAGCGGCGGGGGAGCTAACCGCGACCCGGAGGTATCCGGCCACCTGATCAGCGATCTGCGGGGCTGATCCGGTCCGACACTGCCGAGCGTGGCTCGTCGCCCCTTAGCGCCCAGGAGCGTTCGGCCTCGGGACGAATGACGCTCGACTGCTGTCGACTTGATCAGCCGGGCTGATCAGCGTGGCGTGGCGTCTTGTTGTCGACCACGGGCGTTCCGCGGCGGAGGGCGTGGTCCCGGTTCGACCACATCCGGAGGCGGAGCAGCCAGAAATCGCGGACCGCCCGGAGGATCACGCTCGGTTTCGCGCCGGTCGGCGAGCCGGCCGTCCGGGGGTGGTGCGGGACGCCGACCTCGACGATCGTCCGGCCCGCCGCTCGCAGCTTGATGAGCAGCTCCGCCGACAGGAACGCGCCGCCCGACTCGACCGCGATCCCCGCGAGCGCCTCGCGCCGGAAGAGCTTGCAGGCACAGTCGACGTCGCGGACGGGGAGCCCGAACCAGACCCGGTTCGCGAGTCGGTAGATGCGGGCGTATATCGTCCGGATGAGCGGGTCGGCGCGCTTGATCCGGTAGCCGGCGACGACATCCGGTCGATCGGCCTCGGCCAACCGCGCGATGAGCCGGCCGACGTCCGCGACCCGGAACTGGCGATCGCCGTCGGTGAACGCGACGAGCTCGTGCCGGGCGGCCCGAAAGCCGGAGAGGAGCGCCGCGCCATACCCGAGGTTCGTCGGATGGTGGACGGCCCGGACGACGTCGGGGTTGGCGGCCGCCAGCTCGTCGGCGATGGCGCCGGTGGAGTCCAGGGAGCCGTCGTCGACGACGATGATCTCAAACGTGCCGGCCAGTGTCGGCAGCGTCTCGAGCGCTTCTGCCACCAGCTCCCGGACGTTGGCCTCCTCGTTGTGGGCAGGGAAGAAATACGAGAGGCGGTCGACGCGCTCCGTCACGGGCGGGCCGGCGATCCGGCGCTGACGCGCGGCGTGACGCGGTAGACGTTCCCGGCCGTCGGACTCGCCAGCGGCGTGAGGTTGTAGCGCTCCATCAGCGTCTTCATCTCGCTCTCGTCCATCCGGATCGCATAGACGGGGCGCACGCCGAGGTTGCCGTCGATCACGGTGGTGAGGTCTCCGAGGTTGAGGTCGAGACGGGTTCGGTCGTCGGCGACGAAGACGTCAGGCCGCCGATCCTGGATGAGCTGTGCGTACCATAGCGGCGTCGAGTAGCTCCACCAGCTGACGATCATCGCATTCGGCTCGACCTCGTCGAGGACGGCGTCGAGCCACTCCTCGGCGCCTTGATTGCGAATCCGGTCGACGGCCCGCGCGCGCGCCCCGAAGTCGCCCGCCGTCGGCGCGAGCAGCAGGATCGCGGCCACCACCACGCCGGAGATTTGAAGCAGTCGCACGAGGCGGCGTGGCGGCGGCGCGTCGGGCCGTTCGCCGACGCTCAGCGCGCTCGAGACGAGGTCGATGACGGTCGCCGCGAGCACGGCGAGCCACGTCCAGGCGATCAGGGCCGGCCCGAGGTAATAGCGCTCGATGTCGGCGTTGATGTAGGCGGCATTGAAGAAGCAGGTGATGACGAGTGCGCTGCCGGTCAAGAGCGCGTATGGGGCATGACGGATCGCCGCCGCGAAGAAGCCAATCGCGACGAGGAACGCGAGCGGCCCCAGCTCGCGTTTCGCGAGATCCCCAAGGTCGATGAGCTTGCGCGGCAGCTCCCCGAACGGGTCGCTGATGCCGCCCCGGAACTGCTCGCCGAGAACGACATACTTGAAGCCGTCCCAGGTATTCGGCGCGCCGTAGACGAGCGGCGCCCGGAGCCCGGCGATCAGACCGGCTCGGAGCGGGAGCTCGAGGTAGACGAGGACGGCCGGGATGATCACCGCGACGGCGCACGTCAGGACGAACCGCCAGCGCAGCACGATCCGCGGTTCGACGGCGAGGACATAGAGCGCGATGGGGACGGCGAGCAGGAGCGTCAGCGAGTGGTTGCCGGCCGACAGGCCCGTCAGGACGGCGGCGGCGACGAGCCAGCGGTCGGCGCGCTCGGCGGCCTCGCGGCGGTTCCGTTCCCAGCGGACGAGTGTCCAGAGGATCGCCGCGACGAAAACGAGATGGAGCGAATGGGGATCGGCGTGCGTGCCGATCACCCATACGATCGGCGTCGCGGCGAGGCCTATCCCGGCGACGATGCCGAGGAGCACCGAGCGCGTGAGGACGCGGACGAGGTCGACCGTCAGCGCCGCCGCGACGCCCACGCAGATCGCCGATAGGAGGTTCATCCTGAACGCCGGCTCGCCGAACGGCGCAAGGAGGATCGAGGCGAGCCAGCCAAGCAGGACGTACGTCGGGTAGCCGGTCGGGTGGGCCGTACCGAGGATCGGCGGAACGGTCTGGAACTCCGCGGTGTCCCAGAAGCCTACGCCTGGCATCAGCCGCCACACGCCGAGCGCAGTCGCCAGGACGCCGACGCCGATCGGGGCCGCCACCGCGACAGCGCGTCCGGCAAGTGACGGCGCAGTACGGGCGACGGCTGGCGCGGGGGGTCGCCAGGCGCCGCGCGGTCCCTGTTCCGGAGCCGCGCCTACCACCCGAGCACGTTGCCCCAGCGGACGCCCCAGTAGTTGACCGCGATCGACAGCACAAGACCAACGCCGATCAGCACCCCGGCGATCGCCGGGCCGTACGACATGCGGATCCTGTTCATGCCGAGCGCGACGAGGATCAGCGCCCACGGCGCGAAGTCGAGGCTGAACCGATAGCCGAACTGGACCCAGCCCTGACTGAAATGCATGAGGTTCACGAACGTGATCACGAGGATCGCGAGGACAGACCCCGTGACCAGCCTGCTCCGACCGTACCGGGTCAGTGCCGGGATCGCGAACAGGTACGCGGGACTCGTCAGAAGGAGGCTCATGCCGGTGTCCCTTGGCAGGGCGATCGGGCATGCGGCGTCGAACAGGCCGCGCACGGCGCCCGGTGCCGTGCACAGCGCCTGGCCGTCACCGAGGCCGGCCGGATAGATGTCCGGCAGGATGGCCGGGGTGTTGAACAGCATGATCGCGAGATTCTGCGGGATGTATCGCGGGTCCTCGATCGACCAGTCGAGGTGGTACCCGAGGTTTGTGTAGAAGCCGGCCTCGAGCTCGTAGAGGTACTGGTATCCCGGGTGGAACAGCTGCCCGGTCGAGACGAGGTTGTAGACCAGCAGCGCGCCGATCGGCACCGCCGCACCGATCGCTGCCGACAGGCCGCGCCGCTTCCAGCTGCCGCCACTTCCGACGAGGACGTAGAACGGCGCGCCGAACACGATCGGGAGCCGGCTCGTGCAGGCGAGGCCGAAGAGGAAGCCAGCGAGCACTTGGCGGCCGTCGACTTGCGAACGCGCCGCCGCCGCGATCCGGGCAGTCCGCGGCGTTGCCGTCGTGTCCGCGCGCTCGGCCTCGGGATCGCGCTGCAGGTCGTCCTCGTCGATCGCCGCGTCGGGGTCCGCGCCGAGAGCGATCCCGACAGAGAGCAGCAGCAGGGCGAGCGCGACGATGTGCGCCTGATACCACGTCGTCGCCAGCTGCGCCGAGTACCAGAACACCGTCCCGAACGCGAAGAACACCGTTACCGCCAACCGGATAGCGCGGCGAATCGGCAACCGCCCGAGCACCCACCAGCAGATCCCGACGTCGATCGCGGCGAGGATCCCGAACAGCAGCTGGCCGTCCGTAGCCCGGCCCCACATCGCGACGAACGGCATCAGCAGCACGGCCGGGAGGGGTGGGAACGGCATGTCGCCGCGCGGCACGCCATCGCTCGACGGCACCGGCCGGACGTCGTTGAAGCAGGCGTTGCCGCTGCACGGATCGAACGTCCCGACCGGGTAGCGGATGGCCGTCTGGCCCTCTAGGAACGCCTGGGCCTGCCACTCGAAGTGGTCGTAGATCCGGAACGACTGGGTCGACGTGTAGACGAGCAGGGCCGTCAGCATGAGCCCCAGCCCGATCGCGATCGACAGTGCGATCGCCCAGCGACGGGAACCGAGGGCGGCGGTGACGGCGTCGCTGTGGAGGAGTCGGGACTCGATTGGCTCGGAGCGACCCTGTGCTACCCTGCGATCCACCTCAGAACGCTCGTCCAGGAGGCCATCTCCCTTGACCGGTCGCGCATCGGCCGGGCCGAGCCGGGGCTCGGACGCACCGACGCGGACCACCTGGACGCGGGACGGCGTCGTCACGATCCTGGCCGTGCTCGGCCTCGCGCTCGCCGCGCGGCTCATCATCGCATATGCCTACCCCGGGACCGGGCTGAGCTTCGACCTCGACTCCTTCCACGCCTGGTCCTCGAGCCTCGCCCGCGACGGCCTGTACGGCGTCTACGACCGGGACTTCTTCCTCGACTACACGCCGGGCTATCTCTACGTGCTGTGGCTGGTCGGACTCGTCGGCCAGGCAACGGGTGGCATCGGCGACCTGATCAAGATCCCGCCAATCCTCGCGGACGTGGCGATCGGCTGGCTCGTCTGGTCGATGGCCCTCGAGCTGGGCGCGAGCCGTCGCGCGGCGCTCTTCGGGGCGGTGCTCTTCGTCGTGAACCCCGTGACGTGGTTCGACTCCGTCACATGGGGTCAGGTCGACTCATTTGGCGTCGTCTTCCTGCTGCTCGGGCTGCGCGAGCTCTGGCGCGACCGGCCGGAGCGATCGGCCGTGTGGGCCGTGATCGCCGCCCTGATCAAGCCGCAGCTCGCAATCCTCGTGCCGATCGTCGCCGTCGTGACGATCCGCCGCGCGCTCTGGCCGACTGACCCGGACGCCGTCGCCGCCGCCGGGCTGCGCGAGGACGCCGGCCTCGTCGACCGGATCCGGGCCTGGGAGCGCCGGACGGGCCGTCCGATCCGCATCCTCACGACCGGCCTCGCCGGCCTGATCACGACCATCGTTCTGTGCCTGCCGGTGGGCCTGTCGGTCATCGAGATCGGGCCGACGGGGCTCCGATCCGGTCTCCTCGAACAGATCTTCTCGACCGCGGCGGGCTATCCATACGTTGCCGTCAACGCCTACAACCCGTGGGCACTCGCCCAGCTCGGGACGAACGGGCTGGCCGCCAATGGGACATGGGTCTGCGACACGGTCATCGCCAACCCGGTTTCCGGCGGCGCCGCCTGCCCGACCGCCTTCATGTTCTTCGGGGTGATCCCGGCCGTTGCCGTCGGCGCGGCGCTGCTCGCGTTCGCGTTCGCGGTCGTCTCCGGGATCGTGGCGTTCCGGCCCGACCGGCTGACGCTGCTCGTCGGTCTGACCGTCCTCGCCGTCGCGTTCTTCATGCTGCCGACGCGCGTCCACGAGCGCTACCTCTACCCCTTCTTCGCCCTGGGAGCGATCCTCGCCGCGGTCTCGTGGCGCTGGCGGGCCGCCTACGTCGCGTTCGTGATCACGACGTTCCTGAACATGTACGTCGTGTTGACGACGCTCTACGCGAACATCGGCAACGGCAATCCCGGCATCGTCGACTGGCTCGGGATTGGCGGCGCGATCAGGAGCCAGGAGGGCGTCACCGCGATCGCCGTCCTGAATCTGCTCACCGCGCTGTGGGTCTTCGCGCAGCTGCGCGACGGTGCCTTCGACGCACTTCGGGCGGAGCTCGCCGGACGGCACCTCGTCCCCGATGCGTGGGGGCCACGGGGCAGCGCCGCGGGCACGGACGGCGATCCCGGCCTCGTCCCGGATGCCGTCCCGGCCGCCGCTGCGCCGGGTGCGGTTAGCGCCGATGCGGGGATTTTCGGGCGCGAAGGGCCTCACGTGGCGGCAGCGACGGCCGCGCGATCAAGCGGGCCGGTCGCCTCGCCCGCACCCGACGCCGAGCCGGCGACCCCGGCCGTGCCGGCCTGGACCGAGCCCGCCTCTGCCGCGGAGGTTGGCGTCCTCGAGTGGCTGCGCCAGAAGATCACCGCCCGGCCGATCCGGCCCGACCGGTCGAAGGCGCTTGACGTGGAGCCTGGTGGGCGCCTCGACAAGCTCGACCTCTGGATCCTTGTCGTCCTCGTGGCAGCGGTCCTCGGCGTCCGCATGTTCCGGCTCGCCGAGCCGTACCAGATGCACTTCGACGAGGTCTACCACGCTCGAACGGCGACCGAGTTCCTGCAGGACTGGCGCTACGGCTATTCGCACGACATCTACGAGTGGACTCACCCGCATCTCGCGAAGTACGCCATGGCGGGCGGCCTCGTCGCGTGGGGCGACGATCGCGTCAGCGCCACCAGCGATCTCGGCGTGCCCGTCAGTGACGCGATCATCGAGCCCCGGCGTGACGAGCCGCAGGTCAGCGGGTCGCGGGGCGGAGACCGCGTCCACGTCGCAACAGGCGACGAGCTTCGCTCGTACGACCTGCAGGACCGGCGGCTCGTCTATGGCGCGTCGGTCCCGGGCGCCTCGAGCCTCGCCTACGATCCGGTCTCGTACCGGCTCTACGTCGGCACGACAGGCGGCGACATCCTCCTCTTCGACGCTACGACGCTGGACGGCGTCTCCGGGCCGGACGAAGCGTCGCTCGTCGCCCAGCCGTCGGCATTCGGCCGCGTCGATGGCGGGATCGACCAGATGTATGCAAGCGACGACGGCCGGACGCTGTTCGTCGCCACCAGCGACGGCCGGCTCATCACGCTCGACACCGACTCGGCCGAGCAGATCGGCGACGTCGCGATCGAAGGCATCGCGGCGTTCGCGCCCGGCGGGACCGGACCGGTCATCGCGGTGCAGGACTCCGTGGAGGACCCGGCGGCGGCGGCGAAGGTTCTGGCCGACCTCCTCGGCGGTGAGGCGGCGACCTACGAGGCGCGCCTGAGCCAGTCGGAGAGCGGCACGATCGTCGCGGGCGTCGGCGGCCCCGACCAGAAGGCGAACATCGACGCGGCGATCGCCGACGGCCGTCTCGCGGGCCTGAGCGTCCAGGACGCGCCGCGCACGGCGATCGCGACGAAGCGCGGCGTGACGTTCGTCGCCTCGTCGACCGGCGATGTCGTGTCGAGCGTCGAGCTCGACGGCGGTGCGTTCGGCCTCGCGCTCGTGACCGGCATCGACGATGCCAAGCTCTACGTCAGCACGGGTGGGACGACCGAGGACGCGCCCGGCGAGGTCGCCACGATCGCGGTCGGCGGCAACGTCGCGAAGAACGGCCCGATCCGTCAGACGACGATGCCGCTTCCGGGACGCGGGTCGACCGTCATGTACGACGAGGCCTCGCAGATGGTCCACGTCCTGGGCGTCCAGCCCGACGGCGAGGGCTCGACGATCTACGTGATCGAGCCTCATGGCAACGCCGTGTTCGCCGACAGCCCGCTTCCGTTCGACCCCGTCGAGGTCCTCATGGATTCAGCCCAGACGTACCCGACCGACGACCGCCAGCAGATCCTGGCGTTCGAGAGCGGCGGGGAGGTTGCGAGCGTCGAGGTTGGCAAGCACGAGTTCGCGTGGCGCGTGCCAGGCGTCCTCGCCGGCGCGGCGATGGCGGCCTTCCTGTACGTGCTGGGCCGGATCCTGTTCCGGCGACGTGAGGTGGCGGTCCTCGTCGGCCTCTTCGCACTCGTCGATGGAATGCTGTTCGTCCAGTCCCGGATCGGAATGAACGATGCGTATGTCGGCGTCTTCATCGTCGCCGCGTACACGCTGTTCGCCACGGTCTGGACCGGCTATTGGCGCTGGCGCGGTGCGTTCTGGGTCGCGATGCCGATCATCGGGGCGTTCCTCGGCCTGGCGCTCGCCTCGAAGTGGGTCGCGCTGTACGCGATCGGCGGCGTCGGCCTCCTCATCCTCGTGCGCAGCGCGCTCGGCCGGCTCCTGGCGATCCTCGGCCTCGTCGTCATCACCGGCGTTTTGGGCCACCTCGCCCTGGTCGTACCGGAGGGCGGCGGCCTCGGAAACCTGCCGTTCGTCGCGATCATGATCGCGTTGACCTGTGCCGCGGTCGTGATCAACGTCCTCCACCCGATCGCCTGGTCCGACGATGAGATGCGCTTCGCGGTCGCGGCGCCCGCGGCGATCGGCGTCCTCGTGGCGCTCGTCGCGGTCGCCACGAAGACGATCGAGCGGTCGATCGTGATCGGCGGCTTCGCGCTGACGCCGATCCATGTCGCCGGCGCGCTGGTCCTGTTGTCGCTCGCCGTGTATGGGGCGTTCTTCGTCGCCGGCAACGCCGGATTCGGACCGCTCGCCCGGCCGCCCGCGGCGACGGATCCAGCCGCGCTGCTGCCGCCGTCCTCGCCGCCGCCGCGGGACTCCTGGCTCCGACCGGGCGCCCTCCTCGGTCTCCCCGTCGTCTGGATGCTCGCCTGCCTCTTGGCGCTGCCGGTCGCGATCTACGTCGCGTCGTACATCCCCTGGGCGTTCATGCAGGGCCATCAGCTGTTCGCCGGCTGGCCGCCAGGGCACGAGGGCCAGACGCTCGTCGCGCTTACCCAGCAGATGTACGACTACCACAACAACCTGACCGCGGGCCACGCGGCGTCGTCGCCGTGGTGGGCGTGGCCGCTCGACCTGAAGCCAGTCTGGTTCTACCAGGAGGGCCTCGCGGGCGGCACGACCGCAGCCATCTACGACGCCGGCAACCTCGTGATCTGGTGGCTCGGCATCCCCGCGATCGCGTTCGTGGCGTGGCAGGCATACGTCCGTCGGAGCCTCGCGCTGACGCTGATCCTGATCGCGTTCCTCTGCCAGTGGGTCGCGTGGGCCCGGATCGACCGGGCCGCGTTCCAGTACCACTACTACACGAGCCTGCCGTTCGTGATCCTCGCCCTCGCGTACTTCGCGGCTGAGCTCTGGAACGGCGCGTCCCGCCGGACGTGGCTGTTCGCGAAGGCCGCGGCGGCCGTCGCCATCCTCGGCCCCGCGATCCTGTGGCTCCTCGCCCGGCCGCTGTGCGGCTTCGTCGGGGTGGACCGGGCGGTCCCGAACTCCGCGGCCTGCCCGCCGATCATCCCGAACCTCGTGGTCACGGCGCAGACCGCGGCAGTCGGGCTCGTCGTGTTCGTCGCGATCCTCGCGTTCATCTACTGGGTCGCGACGCTCGACCCGACGACCGACGACATGAGCCGGTCGCTGGTCCGCCTGCTCGGGATCGCCGTCGGTGCCGTCTTCGGGATCGTCGTCGCGCTGGTCGTGGTGCCTCCCGTCGCCGTCGTCGACATCGCCGGGTTCCCGGCCGAGCCCCTCGTCCTCCTCGCGGCGACCGCGCTCGCGTTGCTGGCCGTGTTCGTCTTGACCGCGCGCGATGCGCGGCGATTCGTGGTCGGGATGGTGTCCGCGGCGGTCGGCTGGTTCCTGGTCGTGTATCCCAACTTCGCCGCGCTGCCCCTGCCGACCGTCATCGCCAACGCGTACCAGGGCATCCTGCCGACCTACCCCTACCCGTTCCAGTTCCCGAGCAACCGGGCCGAGGTCGTGAAGGACGTGAAGCTGCTCGACCCTGTGGCGCTCATCCTCGCCGGTGCGGTCGTGCTGCTGTGCCTCGTCCTCGCCTACTCGGCATGGACGTGGCGGATCGCGCTCGCCGAGCGTGCTGCCCGCGACGCCGACGCGGCCGCCGGCGGGCTGATGCCCGGATCGCCGGGCGGCTAGGTTGGGCGGCCGGGCGGAGCGCTACGCCCGCGACGCGGGGACGCGGCCGGCGGCCTCGGGGGCGATATCCGGATCCTGGCGCGGGGGCCCGCTCGTCGCCGTCGGCGACGCGGAGCCGGCGGCCGCGCGGAGCGACGGCGGGATCGGGGCCGAGTAGCCCTCGGGCAGGTCGTCGCGGGCGGCCAGCCGCCGGATCACGACCCCGTAGAAGTCGTCCACCTTGGCCGTGACCCGCTCCCAGCTGAATTCCTGGGCCCGGGCGACGCCATTGCGGCTCATCTCCGCTCGCAGCTCGTCGTCGCGCAGCACGCGGGCGACGGCAGCGGCGATCTGCTTGGGTTCGCGCGGTTCGACGAGCAGCGCCTCGCGGTCGCGCCTGACGACGCCCTTGTAGCCGTGGATGTCGGAGGCGACGATCGGCGTGCCGGCGGCCATCGCCTCGAGGAGGACGATGCCGAACGACTCGCCGCCGGTCGCCGGTGAGACGTAGATGGCCGCTGACCGGAACAGCTGGGCTTTCTCGTCGTCGCTGACGCGTCCGAGGAACTCGACGTTGGCGAGCCGCCGCGTTGCGACGTAACGCCGCGCCTCACGGGTGAGCGGCCCCTGGCCGACGACGAGCAGGCGGCAGTCGCAGCCGGTCTTGCGCAGGATCCGGTAGGCCTTGAGGAGCTCGAGCAGGCCCTTACGGGGCTCATGCCGGCCCACGAACAGTACGTTCCGCTTGCCGTCCATCCAGCGGGCGATCGGCACGGCCCGCTGGAACCTGGCCACATCGACGCCGTTGGGGATCACCTTGTACTCGCCCGGGAAGTAGCGGTCGATGAAGTGCTTCGCCGCGCCGCTGACGGCGATCCGGCCGTGGAGCCGCTCCGCATAGCTCCTCATCGCCCGCTTGCCGAACTCATACGAGGGCGAGAAGCCGCCGTACGCGTGGAACGTCGCAATGTTCACGCTCGTCGAGAGCCTGAGGATGATCGGCGACAGGAACGGCACGAACGGCTCGTGGAAGTGGAGGACGTCGAACCGCTCGCGCTCGAGCATTGCCTCGACCTGGGACACGAACCGAGGCGAGAGCGTGATCGTTCCCATGGAGCCGTTGACGGGGACGGAGAAGCCCTTGCCGATCCTGATGACGTCCCCCGCTGAGGCCCGCTGCAGGCCGTGCGACGACGTCAGGATTCGGACGTCGTGGCCGCGCAGGCGAAGGTTCTCATAGAGGTAGCCGACGTGCTGGGTCACGCCGCCGGGCATCGGGTAGACATAGGGCGAGACGAGGCCGATCTTCATCGTCCCTCGCGGCTTCTCACGAACTCTGCGTTCTCGGCGGCAAATGCCTCCTCGAAGCGCGGCGGCCGGTGGCGCCCGCCGGGGTAGCCGAGGTCGCGCGCCGTGCCGTCGCGACGGATCCTGCCGAGGACGGTGTCGCGCGCGTCGCGGCCGTACTTCCGCAGCTGTCGCCCGAACGTCGGCAGCTGGGCCGCGCTCGCGTGAAAGGCGCCGTGGTGCTTCGTCCGATGCTCGAGGATGGCGTCGCGGAGGTCGCCGGCGGTGCGGCCCGGGAACGTCGTCCAGCCGCTCGCGATCGCAGCGGCGGCGTGAGCGTCGCTGTTGCCGATGGTCGGCAGCCCGTGATCGCCGGCGAACCGGACGACCCGCGAATGCCACGGTCGGCCGAGGGTCGTCGGGTTGAAGGCCTCGATGGCGTCCGGCCGGACCCGCGGATCCGGGTCGTTGATCAGCCGGCGGAGGACCCAGCCCTGGGCGCAGAGCGGGTACGGGACGAGCGGATGGGCGGGGATCGCGAGCCCGCCCTGCTCATGGATCTCGGCGATGCTCGTCCGGAGCGTCCGAAGTGGCCGGACGCGCTCCTCGATGAACAGGGCGAGGAGGTGGCCGCCGAGCGTGGAGACCTCCTCGCCGACCACGATGTCGGCCCGGAGTCCACGCTCACGCGCGATCGTCCGAGCCGCCAGCGCCGCGTCGACCCGCTCGTGGTCGGTGATCGCGATCACGTCGAGGTCCGTCGCGTGCTCGACGTGGTCGAGGATCTCGACGATGCCGGCCGTCCCGTCCGATGCGAGCGTGTGGATGTGGAGGTCCGCCCGACCGAGGCGCGCCGTCACGCCGCCGCCTCCGGGCTGGCGGGCTCACGATCGCCGTCCCCAGCGCTCTGCGAGCCGTTGGCGTTGGTTGGCTCGCCCGCGACGCCGCCAGCCATCGCCTCGAGGTCCGGCCAGATCGGGGCGAATACGGCGCCCCACTGATCCGGCGCCCGGGCGATCAGACGCTCGAAGCCGGCCGCCTCCGCGACGATCGTGGCCCCGATCCGCTCACGTCGCGACCCGCTCGAAGCGACCGGGATCTCGTCGAGCCGGCCGCGGTAGGTCAGCCGGCCGGTCCGCCAGATGCCGGCCAGGTACACCGGCGCCCCGGACTCGATCGCAAGGAGTGCGGGTCCGATCGGCATTGGTGCGGGCGCGCCGAAGAACGGCACGTCGACGCCCCCGCCGGTGATGTCGCGGTCCGCGACCAGCCCGACGTGCTCGCCGGTGCGGAGCGCCGTCGAGAGCGTTCGACGTGCCTCGCGAAGGCCAACGATCCGGACCCCGAACGTCGCCCTCGTCCGCTCGATCCAGGCCTGCAGGGCCGGGTCGCCCAGCGTCTCCATCGGCGCCACCACGCGCCGCTTGAGTCGATTCGCGAGGTACAGGCCAGGCAGCTCGATCGGTCCGAGATGCCCGCTGATGAACACAAGAGGGACGTTCCGGGCGAAGGCGGCCTCCACATCGTCGGGGTTCTCGACGTGGATCCGCCGCTCGAGGGCCGGGTAGTCGAGGCCCGGCGCGCGAAGAATTTCGAGGTAGTACCTCGCGTTGTGCCGGAAGGCCGACTGGACCAGGTCCTCGAGCGCGCGAGGATCGGCCGCGGCCGCCCGCACGCGGGTGTCGGCCATCTCGTTGTCGACGACGTACCGGACGACCCGCCGAAGGTTCCGGCGGGCCTGGGCGGCGCGCTCCGGCGAGAGCCGGTACGTCAGCGAGCCGATCCACTCGGCGACGACGACCAGCGGTGCCTCGGGCAGGCGGCAGGCCAGCCACGAGATCGCGGCGAGGCCGCGGGCGCGCAGCCGCTGACCGCGCGTGCCCTGGTCCCTCACGCCTCCGCCGACCTCAGGTGCGTGTCGATCAGGCCGGCGTCCGTCGCCCCGTCGACCGAGGAGGTGTCGGCGGCGGCAGGAGCGGGCGGATCGTCGCGCACGCGCGAGCGCGCCCCGTCGTCGGCGAGCATCGCGGCCGCCCGCGCCTCGAGCTCGGCCGTCTCGGCGTCCGTCGCAGGCCACATCGGCTTGAAGCTGTACCACTGTTCCGGGGCTGCCCCGAGCGTGGCCTCGAGTGAGTCGGCGATCGCCTGAGTCGCGCGCTGGAGATCCGCCGGCGAGCTCGAGGCGACCCTGACGATCGGCGCGTACGCGACGTGAAAGCGCTCCTCGGGAGTACGCCGGATCTCGACGGGAAGGATCACGGAACCGGTCTTCGCGGCCAGCGTTGCGGGTCCGGCCGGCAGCGTCGTCCACGCTCCAAAGAGGCGCACTGGAATGCCGTCGGCGCGATACCCCCAGTCGATCAACAGCGCGAGCATCTCCCTCCGTCGGAGAACCGTGTAGATCTCGCGCAGGTTTCGCCACGGGATGACATGCACCCCCCACGCCTCGCGCAGGCGCCGGAACCGCTCGAACATCTCGGGAAAGGAGGAGTCGTCGGCGACGACGTTGATCGGCCAGCCGCGATCCGCGACAGCGGCCGCGACGGCCTCGTTGTTGCCGACGTGCCCGAGCGCGAAGATGAGGCCGCCGGGTGACGCCTTCCAGGCCTCCTCGATGTAGTCGAGATCCTCCTGGATGACGCGCGAGCTGGCGACCTCGCCCGTCTGCGATTCGAGACGCATGGTCTCGACGAGATAGCCGGCGTAACTTCGATAGGCTCTGAGCGCGAGCCGGCGGACGCGAGGGTCGTCGGGCTCGCGGCCGAGGACGTGCCCGAAGTTCGCGTTCGACCAGCGCCGCTTCGTCGGCCACAGGAGGTAGCCCGCCTGCGAACCCGTGCCGATGACCCACCGGGCGAGCGGGCCGGGCACGTGAGCAACGATCCAGGACGCCGTGGCGTAGGCGGTGACGGCCAGCTTCTCCAGAACGCGAGACCCGCGATCGCGCCGCCGGTGGGGGGCGTCGAGGGCGCGGCCTTCGGCGCTCACCGCGAGGCTGCTGCCTTCGCTGCGGCCTTGACTGGCGCCGGTGCCGCGGAGGCGAGCTTCCGGAGCTGGGCCTTGGTCAGGTTCTCCGTCCCGACGAGCGTCTCGTTGTCCTCGCCCCGGATGAACGCCTCGACCCGCTGGCGGGCGACGTCGTCGTGGATCTGGATCGGCGGCGACTTCATGAAGTAGCTCGAAGGCGCGACGAGCGTGCCCTTCAGGCCTCGGTCGAGGCCCAGCTTCAGGCAGCGGATCGCGTCGGTGATGACGCCAGCGCTGTTCGGCGAGTCCCAGACCTCGAGCTTCAGCTCTGCGTTGAGCGGCACGTCGCCGTAGGTGGTGCCCTCCATACGGATGTAGCACCACTTCCGGTCCTCGAGCCAGGGCACGTGGTCCGAGGGCCCGACGTGGACGTCGTCGCTGTCCATCTCGTAGTCGAGCATCGAGGTGACGGCGTTCGTCTTCGAGATCTTCTTCGACTCGAGCCGCTCCCGCTCGAGCATGTTCAGGAAGTCGGTGTTACCGCCGAAGTTGAGCTGGTACGTCCGGTCGAGACGGACGCCGCGGTCCATGAAGAGGCGGGTCAGGACGCGGTGGCTGATCGTCGCGCCGACCTGGCTCTTGATGTCGTCGCCGATGATCGGCAAGCCCTCCTCGGCGAAGCGGCGCTGCCAGTACGCCTCGCGGCCGATGAATACCGGGATCGCGTTGATGAAGCCGACGCCGGCGCGGAGCGCCTGCTCCACGTACCACTTCGTGGCCTCCTCGCTGCCGACCGGCAGGTAGGAGACCATCACGTCGACCTTGCGCTCCTTGAGGATGCCGACGATGTCGGCCGTCGGTCCGGGCGCCTTCTCGATGACCTGGCTGAGGTATTTGCCGAGGCCGTCGTGGGTCATCCCGCGCTCGACGGTTACGCCGGTGTGGGGGACCTGCTGGAACACGATGGTGTTGTTC
>JBJMMH010000130.1:0-43144 GCA_045804885.1 Chloroflexota bacterium
GGCACCTGGGCCTGGAGTCCGACGAGGTGCTCGATGGCCTCTGAAACGGAAAGCCGGGCCGGCGCCAGGAGATGCTGCCGCTCGAGCAGGGCCCGGTTCAGGGCCCTCCGGCTCAGGAGCTCGGCAGGCACTCGCGGCCGATCAGGCCCGCGGAAAATCCGAAGCGGCTCCCGAAGGAGCCGCTTCGTTGCTGTCCCGGTGAAGGTTTCCGCCGAAGCGGACTCCTCTGCCGCGCGTCAAGGGCATCTATCACGTCGGCTGCACCGACTACCCTGACCCTACCTACCCATGACCTTGTCGCTGGGGCAGCCTGGCCGCTATTCGCAGCGCAGGCTTAATGCTAAACCCTCGATTCTCGGAATCCAAGGGTTTTGATGCACCGACCGATGTAAATTCCTTAACGTTGACGGGAACCTTCCGGGTCGGCGTCAGTCCTCGTGGATCGTGACCTTCGTCATCGCGACGGGGTCGCTGGGGTTTTCGCGATCCGCCGCCGCCGCGATCGCGTCCACGACGTCGAGACCCTTCGTCACCTGGCCGAAGAGCGTGTAGTTCTTCGGCAGCCGACCCGTCAGGTCCTGGTGGCAGATGAAGAACTGGCTGCCGTTCGTGTTCGGTCCGGCGTTCGCCATCGCGAGCGCGCCGCGGACGTAGTCGCCCTTGATCGGCTCGTCCTCGAACTTGTAGCCGGGTCCGCCGGTGCCGACGCGGCCGCGGTTCAGCGAGGACTTCTTGCCGAACTCGCCGTCGCCCGCCTGGATCACGAAGCCGCTGATGACGCGATGGAAGACGACGTCGTCATAGAAGCCCTTCTTGGCGAGGTCGATGAAGTTCTGGCTGGCCTTCGGGGCGTCATTCGTGAACAGGTCGACATCGATGTCGCCCTTCTCGGTCGCTATCGTGGCGCTGGTCATGTGTTCCTCCTGTGTCGCTACGGCGCGACGGTCACCTTGTCCATCTTGATCGGGTTCGTCGGGTTCTCTGCATCGGCGGCCGCGGCGATCGCGTCGACGGCGTCCATCCCGTTCGTCACGTTGCCGATGATCTGGTAGTTGTTGTAGCCCGGTGCCGCCAGCGACTGGCTCGCTGCATCGTCGAGGACGACGAAGAACTGGGACCCGACCGAGTCGGGCTGGCTCGTCCGAGCCATCGCCACCGTGCCGCGCTTGTAGGGCGTCGTCACCGGCTCGTCCTTGATGGTGTAGCCCGGGCCGCCCGTCCCGGAGCCCGTCGGGTCGCCGCCCTGGATCACGAATCCCGGCACGATTCGGTGGAAGACGACGCCGTCGTAGTAGCTGCACGACGCAAGCGCGACGAAGTTCCCGGCGGCGATCGGTGAAAGGCTCCCGTCGATCGTGATATCGAACGGCCCTTTCGCGGTGTCGATGGTGACGACCCGTTTCTCGCCGGCGGGAAGCGCGGCCGGTTGGGACGTCGGGCAGTCGGTGCCGCCAGCGGCCTGGGATGACGAGGGCAGCACCGGCGGCTGGGATGCGATCACGGGACTTCGCGACGCGCTCGCCCCCGGGCTGGCGCTGCACGCCCCGACGAGCGCGATAGCCGCGAGCCCGGCCGCGATGCGGACCGCGGGCGAGCGTGGAAGTCGGATCATGCGGCTGCCTCCAGGGCTTGCGAGAAGTCGACGGCCCCGGACAGGAGCGCCTGCCCGAGAATGATGCCCGCCACGCCGGCATCGCGCAGACGACGGACGCCGTCGAGGTCCGACACGCCGCCGGCGACGACGAATTCGGCGTCGGTCCCGCGCCTGAGCCGGGCGAGCAGTTCGGCGTCCGGGGTCGCGCCGCCGTGCGACACCACGAACCGGTGGACGCCGCGCGCGACGAGCTCGTCGACGAGTGCCTCGAACGAGGTCGGCGGCGCGCCGCGGCGCCAGGGGAACGCCGCGAGCCGTTCCGGTCGAGGGTCGAGACCGACCGCGAGCCAGTCGCCGGCGACGCCTATGCACTCGGCGAGCAGCGGCGGGTCGTCGGCGACGCTCATCGCGACGACCACTCGCGTCGCCCCGGCAGCGAACGCGAGCCGAATGTGGTCGGCGCCCTCGAGCCCGCCCGCGACCTGGATCGGCACCGCAATCCGCGACGCGATCGCGCCAATCGCCTCGAGGTTCGCCGGACGGCCTGCCCGCGCTCCATCGAAGTCGACGACGTGGACAACGCGTGCCCCCAGCTCGACGAACCGCTCCGCGATCCTGTCCGGTCGATCCGTCGGGGCGCCGACGCCGGCTGACGCGCCCGGCCAGAACACGACCCGGGATCGCCCGCCGGCGACGTCGATGGAGGGGATGACGAGCACGATCTGGTCGCGGCGCCCGCTCGCGTCGACTGGCGCTTAGGGCGTCCGGGCGGCGCGCGCGGTCGGCCCGCCCGACCCGTCGGCAGCCGCGGTCGTCTCCCGCAGGAGACGGCGGTGGAAGCTGATCGGCAGCGAGCCGTTGTTCAGCAACGTGTCGTGGAAGGCCTGGAGATCGAACCGCGGTCCGAGGCGGCGCTGCTCGTCGGCGCGGAGCTGGAGCAGCAGGACCTTGCCCAGCAGGTACGACAGCTGGTATGTCGGCGTATATGTGTAACGGTTGACCTCGGCGCGGGCGTTCGCGCCCTCGAAGCTCGTGTTCGAGACGAGGAACTCAGTGGCCTCTTCGACGCCGAGCTCGCCGCGGTGCATCCGGACGTCGAGGATGATCCGGCAGGCGCGCCAGATCGCGTCCGTGTACATGGCGAGGCGGAAGTTCGGCGCGTCGTCGAAGCCCTGCTCGCGCATCATCTGCTCGGAGTACATCCCCCAGCCCTCGACGAACTCCGGCGCGTCCGTGCCGAGCCGTGTCAGGCTCGGGTGGCGGTTCGCCACGGCGAGCTGGAGGTGGTGGCCGGGGTACGCCTCGTGGATGCTCGTGTTGCTGATCGAGCTTCGGTTGTGCTCGCGCATCGCCCGCGGGTTGTCCCCGACCGACGGCGTGACGATGTAGATGCCCTTGGGGTTCGGATCGAACTTGGGCGGCGCGAAGTAGGCGGCGAACGGGACGACGTTGCGGAGGTACTCGGGCGTCGGCACGACGTCGATGCGCTCATCATCCGGGACGCTCACGATCGCGTGCTCGATGAGGTGGCGGCGGCCGCGGACCATGACGTCTTCGTAGGCCTCGAGGGCTTCGTCGAACGTGGCAGGGTAGTCGTCCTTGATCCGGTCGACGACGGTCGCCTCGTCGACGGTCGGGTCGATCTCCCTGGCGGCCTCGACGCGGGCTTCCCGGTTGCGCTGGAGCTGCTCCTCGCCGATCGCGAGGATGTCGTCCGTGTCGAGGCCGTCGAACGCCCGCAGCCCAACGAGCTCGTCATAGCGCTCTCGGCCGAGGGCCCACTCGTCGGTGCCGTCCGCGAGCGTGCCCTCGAGCCACGTCGAGTACCCACCCAACGCGGCGCGCGCACCGTCGGCCGCCGTGCGCAGCCGGCGCTGCTCGGCCGCGGGCAGCTCACCGCCAGCTGCGACGATCTCGTCGACGAATGACGGCAGGTCGGCAGCCGACTCAATCTCGAGCCGCTGCCAGAGCCGGACCTGGGGGACGGTCGCTCTCGACTTCGAGGCCTCGAGGTACTCCGGAACCGCTTCGAGCCGGCCCGCGATCGACGCGAGCCGGTCGCTCAGCGGCGCGAAGTCCTGGGCGAAGATCAGGAACATCGGGTCGCCGACGGTGTCGAGCGCGGTCGATCGTTGCTCCCACGTCCGGATCACTTCCGTGTCGAAGATCTGGCGGCGGACGTTGTGGAGCTCGAGGTCGCGCTCGAGCCGGCCGAGCGCCGAGAGGCCCGCCGGGTCGATTGCCTCGACGGCGGCGAGATGGGCCTTCTCGTCTGCGAGCTCCTGCAGGACGGCGTCACGCGATCCGTCACCGAGACGGGAATCCTCGGTGTGGATCCCGATGTAGGTACCGACGACGGGATTGTCGCGGAGGATCCGGCGGAAGCGCGTCTCGACGAGGTCGAAGAGCCGCTGGTCGAGCGGGCCGGGACGGCTCGCCTCCGGGCGAGTGAGGACCACGTCCTCGAGTCGCTGCGTCACGTTGCCTCCTTGTTCGCAGGCCCCCGCGGCCGGCGTCCCCGAGTGGTCGACGTCGAGCCGGTTTCAGACGCCCTGGAGCTCCTCTTCACGGACGTCACGGGCTTGAGCGCCAGCGCCGGTCGCCTCGAGCGCGGCGCGAACCGCTTCCACGACCGGCCCGATGTCGCCTCGAGCGACGTCGTTGTGCGTCGCCGCACGCACCTGACCGTGGGCATATTCGTCCATCAGGACATTGCGCGACTTGAGCGCCTCGATGAACGCGCGGCGATCGCGGTCCACCTTGAACAGGACGAAGTTCGTCGTGACGCGGGCCGGATCGAGCCGGCCGGGAGCAGGCTGCGCGATCCCCCCTGGACTGAGGATGCCAGGAAGTTCGGCGAGGGCCTTCGCGAGCTCGCGGGCGTTGGCGTGATCCTCGGCGAGCCGGTCGATCATCCCGTCCCGGCCCGCTTCCAACGCGACGAGGCCGGCGGCCGCGATCACCCCCGCCTGGCGCATTCCGCCGCCGAGCAGCTTCCGCGCGCGGTGGGCCCTCGCGATGAAGTCGCGCGATCCGACCACGACCGAGCCGACCGGGCATCCGAGGCCCTTCGAGAGGCAGAAGGCGATCGAATCGGCGGGCCCGGCGAGCTTCGCGGGACTGACGCCGAGCGCGACCGAGGCGTTGAAGAAGCGGGCGCCGTCGACGTGGAGGGGGACGCCGCGCTCGTGGGCAATCGCTGCGACAGCCGCGATGTACGCCGACGGCAGCGGCTGGTTCATCGAGTGGCTGTGGGCGTTCTCGATGACGATCAGGCTCGTCCGCGGCTGGTGGGCGTCCGTCGGGTCGCGGAAGGCGTCCCGGATCTCGTCCAGATCGAGCGTCCCGTCAGGGCGATCCTGAAGCTGGGCGACGCTCGCGCCGACGACGACGGCGTGGTTTGCGGCCTCGTCGAGGACGATGTGGGTGTCGCCGCCCGCGATGATCTCGCCGCCGCGCGGGACGTGGGCCATGAGCGCCACGAGGTTGGCCATCGTGCCGGAACTGACGAAGAGCGCGGCCTCCTTGCCGAGAAGCTCCGCCGCGCGCTCCTCGAGGGCGATGACGGTCGGGTCCTCGCCGAAGACATCGTCGCCCAGCTCGGCCTCGGCCATGGCCCGGCGCATTGCCTCGGTGGGCCGGGTGACGGTGTCGGAGCGCAGGTCGATGAGGGCCATGGCGGGGGAGTATAGGCGGCGGCTCGCGGGTTGGCCGTCCCTCGATTCCTCGGGCGACAACGGCGACCCCAGGTGCTATCCTCCGCACTCGCCGCAACGGACCCGTGGTGTAGCGGCCCAACATGCCAGCCTGTCACGCTGGAGATCGCCGGTTCGAATCCGGTCGGGTCCGCCATCAACCTGCATCAACCCTACGCCCCGTCCGCCCGCCCGGACGGGGCGTTCTTCATTCCCCGCTGGCATGATTGGCCGCCGTGAAGCGACTCCCCCTCGTCACCGTTCTCGGTTTGGTTGGCGCTGCCGTCCTCATCTCGGTCGGGTTCGCGGCCGGCGCTCCTTCCGGGAGTCCCCGACCCAGCGGAAGCGCCGTTGCCCAAGAGCGGTCGGCCAAGCCGTCGAACCAGACTCCGCCAAGTGGACCGGCCTCGACGCCCGCGCCGACGCCCACGCCGACTCCGGCGATAACGCCGACGCCGCTCGCGGCCGTCCCGATCGTCCCCGTCACGCAGTTCCGGACGACTGCCGAGCGTGTCACGAGCAAGGAGGTCGCGGCGACACTGGCGGGTACCGGCAAGGCGTACGACGCCCTCGAGCTCGTCGAGTCGGACGCCGACGCGATCCTCGCGGCGCTCGGAGCCGAGCGAGCGGCAGCGGGGGACAAGCACCTCGTCCTCGCGCCCGATCCGGCAACGCTGTCAAGCGACCTCGCGAAGAACCGCAAACACCTCGCGTTCCTCCGCGCCGATCAGGTCGGACCGAGCGTCCGGGCCCTCGGCTGGGGGGACGCCCGGCTATTCGGGGTCGGCCGCGTGACGGCCACCGCCGACTGGCCGCTCACCGCCCAGCTCCCCGAGGACGGCGCCGCTGAGCCGTTCGACGCGTCGAGAACGTGGACGCTCGTCGCCGGCGGCGACATCCTCCTCGACCGCGGCGTCGCGGAGACCGTGAAGGTCAAGAAGAAGGGCGTGGACTTCCCGTTCGACGGGGGCACTGCCGATATCACCGGCCACACCTGCTGCTCGGGCTTCGGCTGGGAGGTTCCGCGGAGCAAGCGGACCGGCAACCGCGGCGCGATGCGCGAGCTCCTCCACGGCGCAGACCTCGCGATCGCGAACTTCGAGAACCCGGCCCCGGATCGGTTCCGGTATCACACGTCGGGGACGTCCTTCTCGGCGGATCCCAAGCTCATCAAGGGGCTCGCGAACGCCGGCATCGACTGGGTCTCGCTCGCGAACAACCACATCGGCGACGCTGGCCGCAACGCGATCCTGCAAACCATCGACAACCTGGCCGACTACGGCATCAAGTCGGGCGGCGCAGGCAAGGATGCTCGAACCGCCCGCCGGCCGACGATCCTCGAGGTGAACGGCACGAAGGTCGGGATCGTCGCCTATGACACGATCGCGCCGGGCTACCGGGCAGGCAGCACGAAGCCCGGCAGCGCGTCGTTCACGGCGAGCAACGTCAAGTCCGACGTCAAGAAGGCCCGCGACGCGGGCGCCGGCGTCGTGATCGTCTTCCCCCACTGGGGCACGGAGTACGACCCGACGCCGTTTGGCGGCCAGCGGACCCTCGCCCATGCCGCGATCGAGGCCGGGGCCGACATGGTGATCGGCAACCACGCCCACTGGGCGGGCGCGGTCGAGGTCTACGAAGGCAAACCGATCTGGTATGCGCTCGGCAACTTCGTCTTCGACCAGACATGGTCGGAGCCGACGATGGAGGGGATGACGCTCGAGCACACGTTCGACGGCGCGACACTCGTCCAGGCCCGGATGCGGCCGCACATCATCCTCGACAAGGCCCAGCCGAACTTCCTCGACCCGGCAGGCGATGGGCGCGTCATCATGGGCCAGGTTTTCGACGCTTCGAAGCGCCTGCTCCCCTGGTGAAGTTCGTTCGCGTGGTCGACGCCGTCGCCTAATCCAGGCCGGCGAAGACGTCACTCTCCGGGATCGCCGTCTCGACCATCGACTCGCGCAGCACGAACGTCTCGCGGGCCCAGAACTCCCGCCAGCCGTCGAGTCCCAGCTTCATGAACGGGAAGTCCATGTTGATCTGGGTGACGTGCTTCTGGATCGCCTCCCACTTGATGTCGAGGACATCCGAGATGTCGACCCAGGTCGTGACCTTGTCGTCGGGTGTCAGCATCTGGGTCATCCGGGCTTCGTATTCGGCAAGTTGCTCAGGCGTCGCGTCCGTCGGCGGCAGCCAGGCCGTGTCGGCGCCCAGCTCGGCAAGGCGCTCGTTCATCCGCCGCCGGATCGACTCGGGCGTCGCCTGCTCGTAGAACTTCTTGGCCGTCCACGGCTCGAGGCCGGCCTCGCCCTGCTCCGGATACCAGTTCGGGTCGGCGGCCCGCGGTACGGCGCGGATCGCGACATCGTGGACGCGGATGTGGTCGGGGTGGCCGTAGCCGCCGAATGCGTTGTATGTCGTGACGACATCCGGCCTGTAGCCCCGGATCAGCCACGTGAGGCGTCGGGCGGCCTCGTCGAGATCGGCCTGCCAGAACGACCGCGGGTCGTTGTTCCCGGCCCGGCCCATCATGTCGGAGTCCCGGTAGCCGAGGCTGTCCCATTCAGTGACGCCGAGGACGCCCATCGCGGCCTCGAGCTCGGCTGCCCGGGTCTCGGCGAGCCGGCGATGGTTGTCGGGCGTATCCATCTCGCTCACGACGATCTCGCCCATCTCGCCGCGGGTGCAGGTGACGACGACGACGCGATGACCGGCCCGGACTGCCTTGGCCATCGTGCCGCCTGTGCCGATCGTCTCGTCGTCGGGATGGGCGTGGATCGTCATGAGGGTGTGAGCCATGGCCGGAATCGTAGCGATGTCGGCGGTTCGAGGCCGCGACATCGCGCCGGCCGTGGTCCGCAATCGCTGCAGTCATCCGCAACGATGTGGACGCCGTCGCCCAGTGCCCGGTCGACCCACGTCGTTGCGCGTGAGCGCAATCAGTTCGATTCGACGTTTGGGGACGGCAACGCCGCTTTGTCGGATGAGGTTTCGAGGATCACGATCGGGATCCGCCGGCCGTGGACTCGGGCGCGGTACTCCTCGAACTCGGGATACGCGGCGTAGAGCCGCGGCCACAGCCCGTTGGCTTCCTCCGGCGTCGCGGCGCGAGCACGGACCGGGCTCCGGTGCGTCCCGAGCTCGACCTCGGCGTCGGGCAGCGCCTGGAGGTTCTTCCACCACTGCGGATCGACGTTCTCGCCGGCGTTGGAGGCAACGACGACGAGGTTCGCCCCGTCCTCGATGTAGTAGAGGCCGTTCCTCCGGACCTTGCCGCTTCGGCGGCCCGTCGACAACAGGAACAGCGTCCCGACTCCGCCGCGCGGCGGGGCGGTCCCGATCCGGCCGCCGCTCAGCGAGAACAGCAGCTTGTGGATCGCCCATTTGACCTGGAGGAACGGTCGCGACGACGTCACGCCCGCAACCTTACGGCGTCCCGCCGCGCCGCCGTCGTTACCATCCGCGAATGGCCGCTGACCCCGATCGATCCACCGCACCCACGGGACCGCTCGCCGGCATCCGGATCGTCGACTGCTCGACCGTCCTCGCGGGGCCGTACGCGACGATGCTCCTCGCGGATCTCGGCGCCGACGTGGTCAAGGTCGAGCCGCCAGAGGGCGACAGCACGCGGGGCTGGGGGCCTCCATGGGTCGGCGACGAGGCCGCTGGGACGCGAGTCGCCGCCTACTATCTGGCCGTCAACCGCAACAAGCGCAGCCTGCGGCTCGACCTCAAGGCGTCGGGCGGCGGCGACGTCCTCCGCCGGCTCCTCGCCGATGCCGATGTCTTCGTCGAGAACCTCCGGCCCGAGAGTCTCGAGCGCCTCGGGTTCGGGGAGGAGGCGATCGCCGCGATCAATCCGCGCCTGATCCACCTCGCGATCAGCGGCTACGGCCCGACGGGCCCGCTCGTCGGCCGACCCGGCTACGACTTCCTGCTGCAGGCCGAGGCGGGCCTGATGTCGATCACGGGGGCGGCCGATGCCGAGGGCGGGGGCCCGACCAAGGTCGGCGTCGCGATCGCCGACGTCGCGACCGGCCTCCACGCGGCCGTCGGGATCCTCGCGGCGCTGGCGGGCCGTTCGCGCGAAGGCTCGCCCGCCCACGGAGTCGGCCAGCGCGTCGATGTGTCGATCTTCGAATCGACCCTTTCGATCCTCGTGAACCAGGCCCAGAACGCGTTCGTCGACGGCGCCGCACCCGGTCGGCTCGGGAACGCCCACCCCAACATCGTCCCGTACGAGACCTTCGAGACCGCCGACGGCCGGATCGCGGTGGCCGTCGGCAGCGAGCGCCAGTGGCCGCGCTTCTGCCGAGCGGTCGGCCTGCCGGCTTTGGCCGACGACCCCCGGTTCGCGACGAACGGCGCACGCGTCGAGAATCGCGCCGAGTTGCTGATCACCCTGCGCGAGCGGCTCGCCGAGCGTACGTCCGCGGAATGGTTAGAGGCGCTCGACGCCGCGGACGTCCCCGCCGGGCCGATCAACGACATCCCGACCGCATTCGGCTCCGAGCAGGCACGGGCCCGCCGGATGTCGGTCGAGGTCGACCACCCTCGTCTTGGACCCACGATGCAGGTCGGCTTGCCGTTTGAGCTGGCGGCGACGCCGGCGTCGATCCGGACCGCGCCGCCGATGCTCGGCGAGCATTCGGACGAGATCCTCGCGGAGGCGGGCTACTCTGCGGCCGAGATCGCGGCACTTCGCGCAGACCGCGTGATCTGAGCCTTCAGAGCTCCTGGCGCCGGAACGACAACCAGGCCGTGGCGAGGCTCGCGGAGACGATCGCGACATTCGCGAGGACCGGCCGGAGCACATCGTCCACGGGCTGGCCCAGGGCGAGCGCCCTGGCCGGCGCGCCGAGCCCGACGGGGAGGAATGGCGCGATCGCCGGGAACACGCTGAGGACGCCGATCACGAGGAACGCCGCCACGCCGAGTCCGGCCGCCGCGAGCGCCGAGCCACTGAGCGTGGACCCGAGGAACGTGATCGCCGCGAATGACATGAGCGCGAGCCACTGGAGCACGGCCGACGCCGCGAACCCTGCGACCGGGAGTGGCTCGAAGAGGACCAGCGTGTAGAACCACGCTGCTCCCGCGGCGAAGACCACCGCCACCAGCAGCGTCGCGCCGATCGCGATCAGCTTCGAGGCCAGGAAGGCGCCGCGACTCGCCGGCTTGGTGAGGATGAGTCCGGCCGTGCCGCGCTCCTTCTCGCTCGCCACGGAGCCCATCGCGAGGAGGACAGCGACCAGGATTCCGAACTGGCCGACGTTCTTGATCAGCTGGTCGACGGCGTCCGCGGTCGTCGGCGTCGGCAGCACGATCTGGAACTGGCCTCCGCCAAGCGCCTTCAGCAGTTCCGGCGTGAACCGGGCGAGCAGCGGCGAGCCAAGGCCGATCAGCACGAAGACCGCCGCGACGACCGGCAGGCGCAGCGTCCGCCATGCCTCCAGGAGCTCCTTGCGGAGCAGGACGCCGACCCCGGCCATCATCGCTCGACGCCCCGCGACCGGAGGAAGCCGCGCCCGTCGAGCTCGTCGGCTGCCGCGGGCCCGACCAGCTCGAGGAAGACGTCCTCGAGGGTTGGGCGGGCCTGCTCGAACGAGCTCAGGACGACCCCGGAGCCGACCACCAGCGGCAGGATCTCGCGGGCGGCCACGGCCGCGTCCGAGACCGTCACCCGAACCGTGCCCACAGCGACGTCCACGGCCTTCACCCACGCCGCGGCCTGAAGCCGCTCGACGAGCGCCGCCACCGCGCCCTGGCCGGGCGCCGGGACGAGCTCGAAGATCGGCCGCGCATGTGCCTCGAGGAGTTCGGCGAGCGGGCCCTCTGTGACGAGCCTGCCTCGATCGAGGATCGCGACGCGGTCGCAGATCCGTTCGACGTCGGCGAGGACGTGAGTCGAGAGAACGACCGTCGCCGAGCCTCGGAGCCCCTCGATCAGCTCGAGGAGGTCGCGCCGGCCCTCCGGGTCGAGCGAGCTCACCGGCTCGTCGAGAATCAGCAACTCCGGCTCGTGGATCACGGCCTGGGCGATTCCCAGCCGCTGCCGCATCCCGCCCGAGTAGGCGCCGATTCGCCGCTCGCCGGCGTCGGCGAGGCCTGTCCGGTGGAGCGCCGCAGCGACGCGGTCACGGAGGGCAGCGCCGTCGATCCCCGCGAGTCGCCCGGCCAGCTCGAGCAGTTCCCGGCCCTTCATCCAGCCGTAGAACCGCGGATCCTGGTCGAGGTAGCCGATCCGGCGTCGGGTCCCCGGCCGGTCGTCACCGACGTCGACGCCGGCCACGGAGGCCGAGCCGGACGAGGCCCGAGCAAGGCCGGTGAGGATCCGGATCGTGGTCGTCTTGCCTGCTCCGTTCGGGCCGAGCAGGCCGAAGATCGAGCCAGACGGGACGTCGAGGTCAAGCCCATCGAGCGCCACGACCGAACCGAACCGCTTCGTCAGCCCGCGAGTCGTGACGGCCGCTTGGCTCGTCGCGATCGTCACGCTTCGTCCCGCCCGACGGTGAAGTAGAGGATCGGCCCGACGATGTTGACGAACACGATGATCAGCGCCCAGACGACCTTCCGGCCGCCGCGCACCCGCCGCTCGTCGCGCTCGAGGTCGATCAACGCGGCGATCATCAGGCCGAGCTGGATCAGGATGACCGGCGCGAGCAGAAGGAGGATCTGCTCGGTCGTCAGCGGGTTCACGGGCGGAGCGTAGCCGGTCTGGCTTCGAGACCGTACCGACCTGCGGCACGGGTGTTGGCTGCGGTCCTGCACTCATTTCCGGTCGATCCGCCACGTAGCCGCTGCTAGACTCCGGCGAACCCCACGAGCACGATCCCACACGCGGAGCGACCCATGACCGACGACCGCGAGCGCTGGGCGCTCATCCTCGGCGCATCGAGCGGGATGGGTGAGGCGACGGCCCTCGCGCTCGCGGCGAACGGCTACAGGATCCTCGGGATCCATCTCGACTTCCGGGCGGCGCTCGCCCACGTCGACGAGGTGAAAGCCGGGATCGCGGCGGCCGGCACCGAGGCTCTCTACATCAACATGAATGCGGCCGACGACGAGAAGCGGGCGGCCGCGATCGAGACGTTCCGAGCGCGGTTCGAGGAGAGCCGGTCGGCCGGCCGCCATCCGTACATCCGCGTTCTCATGCACTCGCTGGCGTTCGGCTCGCTCGTGCCGTTCATCGCCGACGACGCCAAGGACGCGGTCGATCGCAAGAAGATGGAGATGACGCAGGACGTGATGGCGAACAGCCTTGTCTACTGGGTCCAGGACGTGTACCGCGCCGGGTTCCTCGAGCAAGGCTCGAAGGTCTATGCGATGACGTCGGAGGGGACGAGCCGGGTCATCCCGTCCTACGGGGTCGTGTCCGGGGCGAAGGCGGCGATGGAGTCGCACGTCCGGCAGCTCGCGATGGAGTTCGCGCGGCGGGGCGACGGGATCGCCGTGAACTCGATCCGGGCGGGCGTCACCGATACGCCCGCGCTCCGGAAGATCCCCGAGAACCAGCGGATGGTTGATGTCACGCTCGCCCGCAACCCCCACGGCCGCCTGACGACGACGGCGGACGTCGCCGAGGCGATCGTCCGCCTCTCCGAGAGCGACTCCGACTGGGTGAGTGGCAACATCATCGGCGTCGACGGCGGCGAGTACGTGACGGGATGACGCGATGAGCGGTCGGGTGATCGTCGTGGGTTCCGTCAACGTTGACCTCGCCGCGCACGCCGAACGGCTTCCGGCACCCGGCGAGACGCTCACCGGCGCGACGTTTTCCGAGCACGATGGCGGCAAGGGCGCCAACCAGGCGGTCGCGGCCGCCCGGCTCGGTGCGACGACGGCCTTCGTCGGCGCGGTCGGCCGCGATGCCTACGGGCTCCGGGCGCGCGCTGCGCTGGACCGAGAGGGCATCGACCTGACCGGCCTGCGGACCCTCGACGGCCCGACGGGCGTCGCCCTGATCCTCGTCGATGCCCGGGGCGAGAACATGATCTCGGTCGCGTCGGGCGCGAACGCGGCGCTGACCGCGGCCGACGTCACCGAGGCCCTGGAGGCGCTCGCCCCCGAGGTCGGCGATGTCGTTCTCGTCGGTCACGAGATCCCGACGCTCGCGGCGAAGCACGCGCTTCGGCTGGGACGCGCGGCCGGCGCGACGACGGTCTTCAACCCCGCGCCAGCGAACGGCGTCGACCGCTCGACGTTCGGCCTCGCGGATGTCCTGACCGTCAACCGCATCGAGCTCGCGACCATCGTGGCGGATGACGCCGCGCTCTCTGGTCGGGCGGCCGGCGCCGACGCGCGACCGCTGGAGGCTGCGCGGACGCTGCTCCAGCCGAACGCGGCGGGCGACGGCGTCGCGGATGCGGTCGTCGTGACGCTCGGCTCGGCTGGCGCGATCGTCGTCACCCGCGACGCCGAGCCGATCGACCTCGCGGCACGCGAAGTGGGCGCGATCGACGCAGTCGGCGCCGGCGACACATTCGCCGGCGCGGTCGCGGCGGGACTCGCCGCGGGCCAGGATGTCACCGGCGCCGCTCGCCGGGCGGTGGCGGCGGCGTCGATCTCGACCAAGCGCGCCGGAGCCCGCGAGGGTATGCCGACGGTCGAGGAGCTCCACGACTTCCTCGACATCTGAACCGCCGGGGGCGGACGCTTCAGCGAATAGCCGGGGACCGATTCAGCCTGCGACTCGGTCGCCGGCGCCGATCGCCATCGACCCGACTGCAGTCCGGCGACGCGCCAGCAGGCCCGACCGCGGGCCGAGCCCCAGCGCGGCGAGGAAGAGCCCGGTCTGGACGAGCACGATCGTGGCGCCCGTGGCGACGTCGAGCCAGTAGGAGAGGTAGAGGCCGACGACGCTCGAGCCGATCCCGATCGCGACGGCCAGCACGACGAGCGTCCCGAACCGGACGGTCAGCAGCTGGCCGGTCGCCGCCGGCGTCACGAGCATCGCGACGACGAGGATGATCCCGACCGCCTGGAGGCTGACGACGATCGTCAGCGCGACGAGCGCGAGGAACAGGTACTCGAGGGCCTCCACGCGCAAGCCCGACGCGGCCGCGCCCTGGGGATCGAAGGTGGCGTACAGCAGCTCCTTCCAGAGCAGACCAACAGTCACGAGCACGATCGTCGCGAGGATCGCCAGCGCGACGAGATCCTCGATGCCGGTCAGCAACAGGGACCCGAACAGGAATCCGAACAGGTCGCCGACGTAGCCCTGGATCGTGCTGAACATGAACACGCCCAGCGCAAACGCGCCGGCGAACAGGACGCCGATCGCCGTGTCGCCGCGTATCCCCGCACGCCGCGTCACGAACCCGATCGCGAGCGCCGTCCCGACCGCGGCGATCGCGGCGCCGACGAGGATGGGGCCCGACAGGATGTACGCCGCGACGACGCCCGGGAACGCGGCGTGGCTGACGGCATCGCCGATGAACGCGAGACCCTTCAGGACGACGAATGTCCCGACGACCGCGCAGACGGTCCCGACGAGCGACGCGGCGACGAGCGCCCGGACGAAGAACGCGTGCGCGAGCGGCTCCGTGACGAGGTCCATCAGGGCTCGGGATGGTCGTGGCGGGCGCCGCCGGATCCCGTCCCACGGCCTTCGTGGAAATGGCGCTCGCCGGCGGGGGCGTCGTCGTGATGGTGGGCATCGTCAAGGACGACGGTCTGCCCGCCGAGCACCAGGAGGTGGCCGCCATAGGTCCGTGCGAGCACGTTCGGATCGAGGATCAGCGACGACGGCCCGTGGGCGATGACTGTTCGATTGACCGTCGCGACCTGCTGGAACCGCTGGGCGGCGCAGGCGAGGTCGTGGGTCGTTGCCACGACGGTCTTCCCGCCTCGGGCCTCCGCCTCGAGGATGTCCATGAGGTCCTCCTGGGTCGTGGCGTCGACCCCGGTGACGGGCTCGTCGAGGAGGAACAGGTCCGGGCCGGCAGCGAGGGCCCGGGCCAGGAACACGCGCCGGCGCTGACCGCCCGACAGCTCGCCGATCTGGGTCGAGCCGTGCGCTCCCATGCCGACCTGCTCGAGCGCCGCGGCGACCGCTCGCCGGTCGTCCGGTCCCGGCCGCCGGAAGCGGCCAAGCGCCGGGTAGCGGCCCATCATTACGACGTCGTTCACGGTCACCGGAAACGCCCAGTCGACGAGCTCTGCCTGGGGCACATAGGCCACCCGGCGTGCCTGCTGGCCTGCTGGGTGGCCGAGCACTTCGACGCGCCCGTGCCACGGCTGGATCAGGCCGGCCATGAGCTTCAGCAGCGTCGACTTGCCCGCCCCATTCGGGCCGACGACGGCGAGCAGCGAGCCCGCCTCGACGGCGAGGTTGACGTTCTCGAGCGCGACCCGATCGCCGTAGCCCGCCGTGACGTCGCTCAGCCAGACGTCGGCGTGAGCGCGGGCGTGGCCGCTGTCGAGGCCGGCGTCCACGGTCGCCAGGTGCCGCTCGACCGGGTGGGCATGGGGATGGGAGTGCGGGTCGTAGGCCATCGGCGCGATCCTATCCCCGTCCGCCGAGCGCGGCGACGATCCGGTCCGTGTCCCAGCGGATCAGGCCTTCATACGTGTCCGCCGGCGGGTCGCCCAACGAGTCGTTGTAGAGGTTGCTCTCGACCTCGACCCCGGCCTCCTGGGCGATGGCGCGCGAGAGCTCGGGGTTGAAGCCGGCCTCCGTGAAGACGGCCTTCGCCCCCGAGCGCTTGATCGCGTCGACGAGGGCGGCGACCTCGCCGGCCGACGGGTCCTGGCCGGGGACCTGCACGACCGAGCCGACGATCTCGAGGCCGTAGGCGTCCGCGAAGTATGGGAACGCCTCGTGGAAGCTCACGAGCTTGCGGTTCGCCAGTGGGATCGTCGCGACCCGGTCGTGGACCTGCTGGTCGAGGCGGTCCAGCCGGTCGGCGTATTCGGTAGCCCCTGCCCGGAACCGATCGGCCTTCGCGGCGTCGGCGGTCGCGAGCGCGTCGCCGATGCGTTCGGCGTACCGGGCGGCGTACGCGACGTTCAGCCACAGATGTGGGTTTCGTGCCTCGCCGTCCCCCTCCGCTACGTACTCCACTCCGGGAAGATCCTCGGCGAGACGGACCACGGGAACGCCCGTCGCAGTCGCCTGGATGACCGGCTGCAACCAGTCATCGAGCCCGACGCCGTTCATCACGACGAGGTCGGCGGCGCTCACCGCGGCGATGTCGCGGGGTGAAGGATCGAATGTCTCGACGACGGCGCCCTTCGGGACGATGCTCGTGACGTCGACGTCGGCGCCGCCGACCTGCCGGACCATGTCGGCGAGGACCGTCGTCGTCGTGACGACCTTGAGTGCCCCGGGCGCTGGCGTCGGCCCCGATGGCGCCGTGGACGCGTTTGCGGTGCACGCCGCCACCACGAACACAACCGACAGGCTCGCGAGACCGAGTCTCAGCACGGGGGATGCCGGACCAGGATACGACCGGGCATCGATCAGGCCGACGCGCAGGCCGGGCAGCGCCCGAAGAGCTCTAGCCGGTGGCTGTCGATCCGGAAGCCAGTCCGCCGCTCGACGGAGCGGACGATGTCGCGGACGCCTCGATCGTCGATCTCCGTCGTCCGGCCGCAGCGCTCGCAGACGACGTGGTGATGATGGGCCGGCTCGCAGGCAACGTACGCGTGATCGCCGCTCGGCAGGTCGATCCGCTCGACGACGCCGACCTCGTTGAACGCGTCCAGCGCCCGAAAGACGGTGGCCCTGCCGATGCCCAGGCGGCTCGCGCGCGCCGCCGTGAGGACGTCCGCCGCGGTGAACGGGCCGTCGCGGTCGGCGACGAGGCCGGCGACCGCCCGACGTGCGTCCGTGAGGCGGAAACCGCCCGTGTCGAGTGCGGCGAGCAGAGTCGCGCGGTCTGCCATGAGGGGAACGATACCGGGTCTCAGTGGACACTGTCGAGACCGAGTCTCAGCGCGGCGTCGATCCGGTCCTCGAACGTACCCCCGTCCCCTGACCTTCGGCGGGCGGTCCTGCCGCGCGTGAATGACCACACTCCGCCTGCGGCTGCGCGAAGCAGATGCGTCGTGCCGTCGCCGTGTGGGGAACGAGCCATGACCGTCGACGTCGCCCGCCGTCGGACGCGCAGGAGCACGAAGATCACGTCGCCATCTGCCGCGTCGCCCCTCGTCACCGAGTCGCTCTCGATCGGGGAGATTGAGCCGACCGTCTTCTCCTGCCCGAACTGCCAGCGTCCGCTCGCGATCGGCGCCCGGCAATGCCCGGGCTGCAAGACCCATCTCATCGCCCGGGTCCAGTTCGGCAAGGCTTCGCTCTTCGTGGCGTTCGGCGTCGCCGTCGGGCTCGCGATCGGCGGGGCAGTGGGCACCGCGGCGATCGCCGCCGGAAATGCGTCGCGAGACGCCGAGGTCCAGTCGCGCGTCGCGGCCGCCCTGGCTGCCGCCAACGTCCGTTCCGATGCTGTCGCCACGACGTCGCCCGTCGCATCGAATCGGCCGATCGCCACGGCCGTTACCGGCGGAGGCGGCGTCGCCGTCCCGCCTCTGGCACAGTCCGCTCTGAACCAGGCCGCGACCGTCGACGCGCAACTTGCCGCGGCCGCCCCCGTGCTGCGGTCGGCGCTTGCGGCGAAGACGTTCGACACGTACACGGTCTTCCAGGTTCTCCGCTCGGTTTCGGAGGAGGCCGTCGCGGGGCGGCAGCTGGCAGCGCACATCGGTGACTGGTCGGGCGGGACGGAACTCGGCCCGAGCCTCGCCGCCTACTACTCGACACTCCAGGAGTCGGCCGGACAGGGCCTCGACGCGTCCATCCGGAACGCGCCCGCCTACAAGGCCGCGGCGCGCGAGATGCTCAAGCTCCTGGAAGGGCTCGGCCCGGTCGACGCGCAGCTCCGCTCCGTTGCCGAGGGCGCCGGCGTCACGATCCCCGACCCGAAGGCGCCCTGATCTAGGGCGCGGCTGGCAGCGCGCCAGGCGTGACAGGCGAACCGGCCGGCCCGTAGCCGGTGAGCTCGACATAGCCCTCACCGCCGAGTGTTCGCCCGGCGCGGGTCGCCTGGACGACCTGCGACCCTTCCCAGTACACAACGCCAGTCGAGGCGCGCGTGTCGAGCTCCTGATCGGCGACCGTCGGGTGAAGGTCGACCACGACGTCCTCGCGCCCGATCGTGACGCGCCAGCCGGCCGGGTACGTCGCCCCCGTCGCGGGGCTCGCCCACCGACCGGTCTCCTGGACGTCGAACTCGTCCCGGTCGAGGCGTAGCGTCGTGCCGTCGGCGTCGACGAGCGTGCCGTAGACCAGGGGGTAGGAGCCGTCGCCGTCGTGCACGAGCGACAGCATCACGTCGGTCCCGTCCGACAGACTTACCGCGAACCAGTCCCAGCCGCCACCGCCGATCGCGATGAAGTCACCCCACTGGTGGTCGAACCACGCCGTCCCGGTCACGTCGAGGGTCTTCCCGTCGAGCATGAGGTTGCCGCTGGCGGCCAGTGCCGTCCTCGAGTAGTAGTAGGAGCCGCCGGCCGGTCCGAAGTCGATCCAGCCGTCGGTGTCGTGGAGCGCGGCAGGCTTGGTCGCGCGCAGTCGCAGGTCGATCCCGAGTACTCCCCGCGTCGGGCTCGCGGGGTCGGCCGGCGCGAGCGCGCTGATCGCATCGTTGCCGTCACCGCCGTTCATTCCCCAGCCGACTGCCTCTGATGCGTCGGGACCTGGCGCGAACGCGAGCGCGAAGCGCCCGGGGGACGAGGCGTCAACCTGGCGTCCGATCTCTGTCCGCTGGGCGAAGCGGAACGCCTCGCCCTTCTCGTCGGTCACGGCGAGGTGCGATGCCCACGAAACGGGCAGCCCGCCGCGCTCGGCGCGGAAGATCACGAATTCGAAGCCGTAACGGCCGCCGGCGTCGTCGCGGAGGTGCCCGGTGTAGTACCACCACTCCGTCAGCCGGTCGTGCGGCGCGTCGTCGGCGGGGAGCGAGATCGCGACGGGGTCGGAAGGATGTGAGGCGGGCGTCGCAGCCGGCGGCGTCGTCGGATGGGGTGCCGCCGGCGCCGCGAGGATCGGGCCGCCGCACGCGGCCAGAACGACCGCGAGGAGCAGCGCGAGCATCGCGGTTCCCAGCGCCGGCACCCGCCGGGCCCAGGACGGCGCCCACCAGTTCCAGTCACCCAGCAGCCGCATCGTCGCCGGCACGAGCAGGGCCCGGACGACCGTCGCGTCAAGGGCCACCGCAAGCGCCATGCCGATCCCGAGCGCCTTGATCAGCACGATGTCGGCGAACGCGAACGAGGCGGCCACAACGACGACGATCAGCGCCGCCGAGGTCACGATCCGGCCGCTCCGCTCGATCCCACGGGCGACGGCCTCCTCGTTGTCGCCCGTCCGATCCCAGACCTCCTTCATCCGGGACAGCAGGAAGACCTCGTAGTCCATCGAGAGGCCGAACAACACGCAGAACAGGATCACGGGCTGGGTGGTCTCGACGAAGCCGAGCGGCTGGAACCCAAGCAACCCCGACAGGTTGCCGTCCTGGAAGATCCAGACGAGCGCGCCGAACGACGCGACGATCGAGAGGCTGTTCATCACGAGCGCCTTGAACGGCAGCACGGCGGACCGGAGAAGGAGGAACAGGACGAGGTAGGTCGAGACGACGATGAAGAGCGCTGTCCGCGGGAAGTCGGCGGCCACCCGACTCACGACGTCCGTCACATCGGCCGCCCCGCCGCCGACGAGAGTCCTCATTCCCGGTGCTGGGGCCAACGTGCCGTTGGGGTCGCGGAGATCAGCCACGAGCGCACGGCCGTCCGCGCTGTTGCCCCCGAACGGCGTGTAGACGGTGAACGCCGTCAGGTCGCCCTTTGTCGTCGCCGCGAGTGCAAGCGCGACGAACCGGTCTCGTGGCCCGTTCGGGTCGGCGTAGAGCAGCCGGTACTGGTCCAGGCTCAGGCGCGGATCGACGTCGACGAGGCTTTCGACGCGGCCGACCCTGGGGTCCGCCGCCAGCCTGCGGGAGTAGTCGTACAGCGCGGCCACGTTGTCTGGCGAGGTCGCCGGCCCGCTCGTCCGGATCGCCAGCGTCAAGGGTGAGAACTCGCCCTCGCCGAACGTCGCAGCGAGCCGATCGAAGGCCGCGCGCGACGGGACGGACGCCGGCAGGATCGTCGAGTCCGGGGCGTTGAAGCGGACATGGAGGAACGGCCAGCCGAGCACGAGCAGGAGGCCGAGCGTCGGGATGAGGACAGCCACCGGCCGGCGCATGACCCAGCGAGCCAGGCGGGCCCATCGTCCGTCGGGGTCGTCGCTGGGTAATGTCCGGCGGATCGCCAGCGCGTCGATCCGAGTCCCGACGATCGCCAGGAGCGCCGGCAGCAGTGTCACCGCCGAGGCGACCGCGAGAAGCACGACGATGGCTCCGGCGATCCCTACCGACCGCAGGATCATGAACTCGAACAGGACGAGCCCCAGCAGCCCGAGCAGCACCGTCAGTCCCGAGAAGAACACAGCCCGGCCTGCCGTGGCGACCGTCGCCTCGACCGCGCGAGCGACACGATCCGGCTGGTCCAGTGGCCGGCCGGCCATCTCCTCGCGGAACCGGCTTGTGAGCAGCAGCGAATAGTCGACGCCGAGGCCCAGACCGAGCAGGGTGGCGAGGTTCAGCACGAAGATGCTCATCGGCGTGATCGAAGCCACCCCGTAGATGGCCGCGAGGCCGGCGATGACAGCCGCCCCGCCGACGGCGAGCGGCAGCCCCGCCGCGACTACCGACCCGAAGACGAGAAGCAGCGCGAGCGCCGCCAGCGGCAACGAGATCAGCTCGCTTCGGCGAAGATCGGATTCGGAAACGACCTGGACGTCGCCATAGAACGCCGGCCCGCCGGCAAGGGCGACGTCGAGCCCAGCAGGGTGCCGGAGTGCGGCTTCGATGCCTGGCAGCGCGGCGGGCGAATCGTCCGGCGGGACCGTCAGCAGCACGATGTCGTAGGCCGTGTGGCCGTCGGCCGACACCTGGCGGGTCGCGAACGTATGGGGCACGACACGGGCGACATGTGGTGCATGCGCAACACCGGCGATCGCGTCGGCTGCCGCGGCCTCGAACGCCGCCGACCCGGCCGTGAGCTCTTCGCTGTGGAACACGACCACGACCGCCGACGGCGGCGTGCCGAGCTCGGCCTGGAGCAGCGCTTTCGCCCGCGCCGATTCGAGGTCGTCGAGGATGAAGCCGCCCGCCCGTAATGCGCTCGGCGCCCGCGGTGCGAACGGCAGCGCCAGCAGGAGGATCGCCGTCCAGGCGATCACGATCGGCCACCGCCGCCGCGCGGCGAACCGGCCGAGCGCGGCGAACGGCCCGCCGGGCCGACTCCCACCCTCGGGATCGAGGTCTGAGGTCATCGGGTCCATGCTATCTGGAGGTAGCATTTTTCGGGGTCGGGACCGACTCGGGCAGCCGTCGTGCTCTGGTACGATCGGGCCGACGGCTCGGACCACACGAGGGCCCCAGGTGCAGCTGTTCACGATCTTCTTCTCGCGGCCGGTCGAGTTCGGACTGGCGACGGCGCTGACCGTCCTCATGCTCGCGATCCTCGTCCGGGCCATGCTCTCCGCCGCGGGCCCAACCGGTCTCAGCCGGTTCGTGACCCGGCCGTCGAGCCGCTTCCTGTTCGCCGCCCTCTTCATCGCCTGGGCGGTCGTGTTCGGGATCGGCCTCCAGCTCGTGCCCCACGAGGGGGCCAACTCGCCGTACGGCGGCCTGGGGCTCATCGCGATGTTCAGCGGGCTGTTCATCATGATGGGCTTCATCTGGGCCGTCATCGGCGACTAGCCCATCGGGGGGGCGGCGGTCGCTACCGCGTAATGTCGATCACGCAGAAGCGGTTGCCCTCGGGGTCGGCGAGGATCACGTAGTCGGCGTCGGCCGGCCGGCGGTCCCAGTGGACCTCGGTCGCGCCGAGGTCGACCAGCCGCTCGACTTCGCCAGCCTGGTCCTCCGTATAAAGGTCTAGATGGATCCGGGGCGGGATGTGGACCTCGGACCGGACACGGTCGAGCGAGATGTTCGGGCCATTGCCGTTCCGTGGCCGGAGGAGCGCGAACCCGTCGTTGTCGCCCCGCTCCTCGCCGCGCGGCACGTAGTCGAGCGCGGCCGTCCAGAACGCCTTCTGGAGCTCGAGGTCGTCCACGCGGATCACGATCGAACCGACGCTGATCATCCCGGCCACCGCTCGTCGAAGACCACCTCGTCGCGCGGCAGACGAGCCTCGCCGGGCGCCGCCTTGGGCGCGCGCGCCGCGTCCGTCGGGTGGCCCAGCGAGACGATCGTCCGAACGTAGCGATCCGCTGGCAGGCCGAGGATTCTGCCGATCGGCTCACGGACGTCGGAGCGGACCCAGGCGATGCCGGCGCCAAGGTCGATCATTCCGGCGGCAATGAGGATTCGCTCCGCGGCCCGGCCGTCGTCGTACGCGAGGCCGACGTCGTGGCCGCCGTCGGCGGTAGGGAGGACGATCGCGATCGCGGCCGTCGCCGTGCGGAGCGACCTGGTCTGGGGCATGCCGGCGTCGGCGATCTGGCGCAGGACCGCGGTATCGGTGACGACGATGAACCGCCACGGCTGGGTGTTCTGGCTGCTTCCGGTCCAGCGGGCAACGTCGACGATCGCGTCGAGTGCCGCCCGATCGACGGGCTCGTCGGTGAACTCGCGGAACTGGCGGGTCCTGCGGAGGGGCCGAAGACTGTCGGCGGGGCTCGAGGGCAGTGTCATGATGCGGATGCTAACGCGCCTCGCCTCGGGACCTTTGGAGCCCGGTACGACCGGCCGATGGACCGCCTCGACGCGGCTCCGCTATGATCCCGCAACCTTGCAGAGTGCATACTCCTTATGCACTCGACGTGATGGATGGACATTGGAGGCGCGCTCGGTTGGACGCCCACGAGATCAAGCTTGCGGTCGCCCAGCACGACGCGACGCGCGTCGCCGCCGATACGCCGTTCGTCAACCGCCGGGACCCTGCGAAGGCGGTTGGCTCGGACGGGCAGCCCGCCGTCAGTCGCCGCGCCGCGATCTACGAGGACGTTCCCGACGAGAAGTGGAACGACTGGCGCTGGCAGCTGAGCCACCGGGTCAACGACCTCGAGGAGATCGAGCAGGTCCTCAACCTGACCGACGAGGAGCGAGCCGGCCTCAGCGCCCCCGACAAGTTCCGGGTCGACATCACGCCGTACTTCATCTCGCTGATCGACCCCGACGACCCGGACGATCCGATCCGGCGTCAGGTCATCCCGCTGGGGCGGGAGCAGCAGGCGTTCACCGCGATGATGGAGGACTCGCTCGCCGAGGACCGCCACTCCCCGGTGCCCGGCCTCGTGCATCGCTACCCCGATCGGGTGCTGATGCTCGTCACCACCCAGTGCGCGTCGTACTGCCGCTACTGCACCAGGTCACGAATCGTCGGTGACCCCACCCAGAACTTCAACTCGCGCGACCACGAGGCCCAGCTCGAGTACCTGCGTCGGACGCCGCAGGTCCGCGACGTGCTGATCAGTGGCGGCGACGGCCTGACGCTCGCCCCCAAGTTGTTCGAGAAGATCCTTCGCGGCATCCGGGAGATCCCCCACATCGAGATCATCCGGATCGGCTCCCGCGTCCCGGTCTTCCTGCCGCAGCGAATCGACGACGAGCTGTGCGCCATGCTCGAGCAGTACCACCCGCTCTGGATCAACCTGCATTTCAATCATCCCAACGAGATCACGCCGGAGGTGTCGCGCGCGGTCGACAAGCTGACCAAGGCGGGGCTGCCGGTCGGCAACCAGAGCGTGCTGCTCGCCGGCGTCAACGACTGCGTCCACATCCAGCGCGCTCTCGTCCACAAGCTCGTCGAGAACCGGATCCGGCCCTACTACCTCTACCAGTGCGATCTCGTCGAGGGCTCCGGCCATTTCCGGACGCCGGTCGGCAAGGGGCTCGAGATCATGGAGGGCTTGCGCGGGCACACGAGCGGGTACGCGGTGCCGACGTACGTGATCGATGCCCCGGGCGGCGGCGGCAAGATCCCGGTGATGCCGAACTACCTGATCAGCTACTCGGATCACAAGGTCGTGCTCCGCAACTACGAGGGCTACATCACGACCTACGAGGAGCCGCCCACGTACAACCGCCATGACGAGTCTTCGTGCGCCTACTGCCAGTCCCAGCGTTCCGAGCCGGGTCAGTCAGGCGTGCTCGGCCTGCTCGAAGGCGAGCGGATGTGGATCGAGCCGAAGGGCTTCGAGGACACTCACGCGCGAGGCAACACCGAGGCGCACCGTCTCCAGGACCCCTCGAAGTGGGTGCCGTTCGGCGTCGGGGCGATCGAGGGCAAGGCGGGGCCACAGCTCAAGGTGCTCGAGTCGGGTGCGGCCGAGGCCCCTTCCACGGAATTTGGCCCCGGCGAGGAGCCTCGGCCGCGCGACGGCGAGCCGACCGGCTCCGCCCACGGCGAGCTGCTCTAGGGCGTCCCCGCCGACCGGCCCGGTGTCGGCCGGCTGAGCCCCATCCCGATCGCGAAGATCACCGCCCCGGCGACCGCCGGTCCGACGTGGCTCGCGTCGAGGTACCCAACGAGGCCGTGGACGCCGATCGCCGCTCCGAACCCGATCCCGCCAGCGAGGGCCAGCGCCTGCCACAGGCTCCGCGACCAACGGCCCCAGCCGAGGATTCCGAGCATGAGCAGCCCGATCGTGGCTACGCCGCCGCCGAAGCCGGTTCGGTCGTGGGCGATCAGCGGGACGAGCCGGAGGCTCAGGGCGTCCAGAGCCGCGCGGTCGAACCCGATGTAGATGAGGTCCTGCGGCACGAAGACGACGATCGAGCCGAGCGCGAGGATCGTCAGGCCGCCGACGACCATACCCGCGCCGGTCAAAGCGACGAGCCGGCGGCCGAGGCCTTCGAACGTCGACCACGGCGGCCACGCTGGCCGGCCGGCTGAATCCGCCACGCCGCCTTGGGCGAGGTTGCGATGGGTCAGGATCAGGCCCGGGACGAACGCCGCGAGAATCGCGAGAGCGGCGGCCGCGTGCCAGCCGTCGATATACGCCGAGCCCGCATACGCGACAAAGCTCGCGAATCCGAACGATCCCGTGACTGCGATGACCCACCACGCCCATCGCTCGCCGCGACCGAGCGGAACTGCGATCAGCCACAGATACAGCACCGCCATCGAGATCAGGGTCCCGCCGAACGCGACTCGGTCGTGGGTCATGAAGTCGGCGACGCGCCCGTCGGCGAGGGATCGGAGCTCCGCGAGCGACATGCCGAGGAAGCGCAGCTCGTGCGGCAGCGCCTCGCCGACGATGGAGAGGAACCACGCGAAGAGTCCCGCCATGGCGAGACCGACGGCGAAGAGCGCCAGGAGCGGCCGCCCGTCGCCGACCAGGACGCGCCACAGCGTGGCGTCGTCCGGCGTCGTCGCAGCCGTCTCGAGAAACGTGCGCTCCACGGGTAGCACGATAGACGTGCCAAGGTTCGCGGTCAATCCGGATGCTTGATGTCACGACCCCGCGCTCGAGACGTCATCATCGACGTGCAGCGGATTGGGAGTGCGCAATGTCGGACATCGTTCTCGAACGAATCGCCGCATGGGAAGCCGCCGGCCTGATCGACGCCGCGACCGCGGAGCGGCTCCGGTCCGTCGAGGCCTCCACCGCGCCTGACGCCGACGCCACGGAGGGCCCGGCGCAGGCGTCCCGCGCCTCGCTCGTGTCTTCGTTCTTCGGCCCGGCTGTCTCCATCGTCGAGGTCTTCTCCTACCTCGGCGCGGCGTTCGTGCTCGCCGCGTGGGGGGCGCTCATCGGCCGGCTGAGCAGCGAGGCGACGGTTCCGACGAACGAGTGGATCCTCGTCGCGGGCGCCGCCATCCCGGCCGTGGTCTTCTTCATCATCGGCCTCAGTCTGCACGGCCGATCGCCCACGCTCGACCGTGCCGCCGGGGTTGGGTTCCTCCTCTCCGTCGTCTTCATCGGGTTCGGTGTCACGGCGAACCTGGCGATCCTCGTCGACGGGACGGCCGCCTGGCCGACGGTCGGCGGAGCCATCGCCGCGCTCCTCGCGGCGCTTGCGTACCGCTGGTTCCACGCCTCGGTCCTGACTGAGGTCGGCGTCCTCGGCGCGATCACGGCGCTGGTCGCGGCGTCGTTGCGGCTGCTCGACGAGGTCCTGTACCCGGCCAGCAGCGTCATTGGCGCTCCCGATACGAACCGCGGCGTCCCTGGCGTCCTCATGCAGGTCGTCGCGTGGCTTGGTTGCGCGCTCGTGATCGGGCTGATCGCGCTCGGGGAAGGCCGGTCGCCTGGCGCGGCCGCGGCGCGCCGAGCCGGCGTGGCGCGGTTGTGGGCCGGCCTCGTCGCCGTCGTTGGTGTGGCGATCGCGATCTCGACGCGGGAGTTCAACGGCGTCGACTATGCCCGCGTGATCGAGCCGTGGATCGGCGACGTGATGCTGCTCGGAGTCGCCGCCATCCTGCTGGAGAGGGCGTTCCGCCGGGAGTCGGGAGCCTACGTGGTGTCCGCGGCGTTCGGGGTCGTGGTCGCGCTCACCGACCTCAACTTCAGCTACTTCGCGGACGCCGGCGGGACCGAGGTCGCGCTTCTCGTCGAGGGGCTGCTGCTGATCGGAATCGCGATTGCGGCGGAACGGGTCTCGCGGCGCGTCGGTCGATCGCCAGCGAGCGCGTCGCCCTCAGACGGATTGCCGGAACCCGTCGGCCTCGCCGACCCCGCTGCTGACGCGAACCCCGTCTCGAGCTGAGCCCTGTCGGCTACTTCAGCGCGGCGACGAGACCTAGAGCCTTCGCCAGCTGCGGATCCGCTATCGACGTCGCCTGCTGGGCCGACATCGAACGGAGGTCCTCGGGAACGATCGGATCGGCCTCGGCGGGCCGGGCCACGGCCTCGTCGGGGGTGATGCCGTTGTGCCAGATCACGCGGCCCTTCGGCGTCAGCCATTCGACGGTGCCGATCCGGAGGGCCGATCCGTCGGCGAGCGGGAACTCGCCGAGCACGGTTCCGGTGCCGAAGCTCTTCTGGCCGACCAGCTTCGCCCGCCCCGCATCCTGAATGGCGCCGCTGACGATCTCGGCGGCGCTGGCGGTGCCCTCGTCGATCATCACGACGAGCGGGATCTTCGTCGCGAGCCCGCCAGGCTTGACCGCAGTGGCCTTCTCCTCTCCCTTGGCGTTTCGCTCGATGTAGACGTTGCCCGATTCGATGAACTCGCTGGCCACGGCGACGGCCTCGTTGACGAATCCGCCGGGGTTACCCCGAAGGTCGAGGATCAGCCGCTCTCCTCCGGCTGCGGTGATGTCCTCCAGGGCCTTGTGGACCTCGTCGGCCGCGCCTTTCGAGAACTGCTCGAGCCGGAGGACTGCGGTCTTCGTGCCGGGGACCATCGACCACGAGACGGGATCGATGTGGACGTCGGCGCGGACGAGGCTGACGGTGCGGACGGGGCCGTCCGCGCCGTTTCGGACGGTCAACACGACGGTCGTGCCCGCCTCGCCGCGAACCCAGCCAACGGTCGTATCGAGCGTCTCGCCGACGGTCGTCCGGCCGTCGACGGTGAGGATCCGATCGCCGGCGTGGACGCCGCCCTTCTCGGCCGGGCTGCCGCGGAAGACGCCCACCACCATTGGCAGTCCCTCGGGCGAGGTGTCGACCTCTGCGCCGATCCCGACGTACGAGCCCTGCAGCGCCGAGTTGCGAGCGGCCCGTTCCTCGGGAGTCATGAACTCCGTGTGGCCGGTGTCGCCGACCGCCTCGGTCATCCCGTCGATGGCTGCGTAGGCGAGCTTCTCGTCGTCGAGCTCATGGGCCGCGACGTACTTGTCGTGGATCTTGCCCCAGGCCTCCTCGACGAGCGCCAGCTCCTTGTCGGGCGAGAACGAGACGGCGGGTTGTCCTGTGCCGCCCGCATCGCTCGCGGGAATGAGGTCAGTTCGGCCGAGGCCCAAACCGATCCCGAAGGTGGCGACGAGTGCGGCGACGAGCAGCGCAGGCCTGGCGGCGTGACCGGCGCGGGGACGAGGAGTGGACGGCGTGGCGGCGGCGACGGCGGGCACTGGCTCGGCGGCCGCCGGAGCTTGGGCGACTGTTTCCGGTGGCGGCGGCGCGGCTTCAGGGCTCGCAGAGGTCGGGGGCTGGGGATCGAGATCGGACGTCATGGCTCCTGGGCTCAGGCAGGTTGGGGCGCGGAGGGCTCCGTTGAGGATGCCATGTCGCGGGTTCAGGGCGGGTCAGGAAGCGGGTGAAGGGTAGGTCACGCGTAATCCCGAGATAAGCGCGGCTCGTCATGCTTCCTGCGTGGTGCGTCGGCGGCGAGGCAGCGAAGAGCTGGCTGGTCAGCGCGAGGCTCAGCGCGCGGCGGCGACTCTCGGTGCCGAGCTGCGTCGATCGCGCAGAAGCCGAAATCTGACGCTGGCGCGTCTTGCCGTAAAAGTCGGGATCGGCCCGACGCGGCTCCACGAGCTCGAGGTCGGGCTCGGCGCGAGCGCGCCGCTTTCCGTGTGGTTCGCGCTCGGCGCTGCCGTGGATCGCCCGTTCGCGGCGGGATTCTCGCGCGACGTCGCCAGGTCGGGCGAGCCTTCCGATGCTGGACACCTGGCAGCGCAGGAGTTGGTGCTCCGACTCGCCCGTCGACACGGGCGGCTGGGCTTGTTCGAGCTGTCAACGAAGAACACCGTCCGCGAAGCCGGAAACGTCGACGTGGGAATTCGCGACGATCGGGATCGCGCGCTGATCCTCATCGAGATCTGGAACCGCCTCGACGATGTCGGAAGCGCGAGTCGGACGTCGAAGCGGAAGACGTCGGAGGTCGCCGATCTGGCCGCCTTTCGCGAGTATCGCGTCGCTTCTTGTTGGCTCCTCGTCGATACGGTCGCCAACCGCGGCATCGTCCGCCGCTACCCGGAGATCCTCCGAGCGCAATTCACGGGATCCTCAGCGGAATGGGTGCGCTGCCTGACCGAGGGTCAGCCTGCGCCGAGGGAGCCCGGGATCGCATGGGTCGAGCCACGGAGCGGTCGACTCACGGCGCTGCGGTTCCGAGAACGCACGTAAACCTGTCGCGTTTCGCTGGGACCGATTACTGCGCCGGTTCGCGGCCGATAAGTGCCCAGGAGGCGGATCGTCATGCACCGTCCTGCACGGCCGCGGCTCGCAACGCGGGCTTATTCGCTCACAAGGTCCGGAATCGTCGGTGGGAGCGAAATCCGCTGCCTCAATGGCGGCGACCGCGGCCGGCGGCGAGTACGGCTCCTCGATGGTGGCGCGGGTCGGCCGACGCGGCGCGACGTCGCGTCGCCGCGCCGCGCCGCGTCCCAGCGCCCGGTCAGTTGCGGCGGCCGGCGAAGATGCCCATGACCTGTCGGACGTCGTCGGCGTCGTGGCCGTCCGGGCGCTCGTCGAGGTAGCGCGTCAGCGCCGAGATCGCCTCGCCGAAGCGGCCCATCCGGCCCAGCAGCAGCCCCCGGTCCCGGCCGTGATCGGGGTCCATCGGCTCGACCACCGCGAGGAGCTCGACAGCGCCTAGCGCCGCGGGCCAATCCCGGGCGGCGAGGTAGGCGGACCGGAGGTTGCGCAGGACGCGTTTGAGGATCTCCCGCTTCGAAGCCGGTCGGAGCATTCCCGCGTGGAACAGCACGCCGTCGCCGATCGCCCGGCGGATCAGGGCCTGGCAGTCGTCGGGACGGAGCCGTACGCCGGCGTCGGCAGGATCGAAGATTTTGCCGTCGGCGGTCGCGACGATGAAGTGGCCCGGCAGCCCGATGCCACGGAGCGCCAGGCCCAGCCGCCAGGCGACCTCGAGCTCGACGATCGCGAGGCTGATCGGGAGGCCGATCCGGCGCCAGGCGACGAGGTCGAGCAGCGAATTCCGCGGGTCGTGGAACTCGGCGGCAGTCGGACCGCGGAAACCGGTCTCTCGATACAGGACGTCGTGGAGCCGGTCGATGACGACGTCCTCGGGATCGCCGGCGTCAAGTCGAAGCCGAACGCGCTCCGCGAGCGAGTCGAGGATCGCGAGTGTCGGTTCGGGCTCGACGTCTGGCCGGCCGTCGGCGGCGATCGTCAGCGCGCCGAGGGCGAGGTCGAGGTCGGCCTCCGGCGTCGCGACGATGCGCGCGAACTTCGCCTGGTTCGAAGCCCGGGTGGCCTCGTCGTACGGCATGCGGGCATCGTACGCCGGTCGCGAAACGGCGCCCGCGGCGGCGACGCGTTTGGGCGCGCCCGGGGGCCCTCCGGGACTCGGAGTGGTATGCTGCGCAATCCCTACTGGTTCAGTCGGATATCCCCGTCGAAGGAGGGTCGATCGACGTGACCGCCGCGCGAACCGCGCCCGGCCAGCTGCGGCTGCGCGATGCGCCGGCGGGACTTCCCGATCCGGATCTCGACCCGCCGACGATCGCCGAATCAGGTGACCCCTTCGCCGCCGCGCGGATCGCCGCGCTCATCGCTCGCGTCGAGCGGGGCCGGCCGATTCGGATCGCCGACATCGTCGACCGCCTGAACGCGACCTACGTCGACTGGCTCTTCACGGAGCGCGTTGTCGTCGACGCCATCCTCCAGCTCCAGACGAACTGGATGGCGGACTACCGCAATGCCTCGGGCATCGTCGTCGCGGACGGCGAGTACGGCCCCACGCTCGAGATCGAGGATTCGACGCGCGTCGACCCCTGGATCGTGCACCAGGTCGATCGCGAGCTGGCCGTCTGCCGCGAACGCCTCGATGCGTTCAGCCGGCTCGATCGAGCCGGCGGCGACGGATGAAGCGATGAACGCTGAGCGCTCGACAGAGCTGACGATCTGTCTCCGGCGGGTCCGATCGACCTGATCGGCGACCCGCTTCCTGCTCGAACGTGCTGCGTGAGCAGCCCAAGCAACGACGCCCAAGGAGACCCGCCATGACTGTTCCCGGCTACGCGACCGACGTCCTCGTCGACGCCGACTGGGCCAAGTCCCACCTCGACGACCCCTCGGTGCGCTTCGTCGAGGTCGACGTCGACACCACGGCCTACGAGCAGAGCCACCTGCCCGGTGCGGTCGGCTGGAACTGGACGAGCCAGCTGGCCGACGGCATCCGCCGCGACATCGCGTCGCGCGAGGACTTCAGCAAGCTCCTCAGCGATTCCGGCATCGGCCCCGACACGACGATCGTCCTCTACGGCGACAACAACAACTGGTTCGCCGCCTGGGCGTACTGGCAGCTGAAGCTGTTCGGTCACGACGACGCCCGGATCCTCAACGGCGGCCGCAAGTACTGGTTCGACAACGGCCTGCCGCTCTCGACCGACGTGCCCTCGTATCCCGCGACGAACTACCAGCTGCCGGAGCCCGACTTCGCGCTGAGGGCGTTCCGCGACGACATCCTGCCGCGCCTCGACGACCCGGAGCTCGCCCTCGTCGACGTCCGGAGCCCCGCCGAGTTCGCCGGCGAGATCATCGCCCCACCCGGCATGAGCGAGACCGCCCAGCGGCCCGGCCACATCCCGGGCGCCGCGAGCATCCCGTGGGCCCAGACGGTCCGCGAGGACGGAACCTTCAAGAGCCGCGACGAGCTGGCCGACCTGTACGAAGCCAAGGGCATCACGCCCGACAAGGACGTCATCGCCTACTGCCGGATCGGCGAGCGCAGCTCTCACTCATGGTTCGTCCTGCACGAGCTCCTGGGCTATCGCCGCGTCCGCAACTACGACGGCAGCTGGACCGAGTGGGGCAGCATGGTCGGCATGCCGATCGAGAAGCCGGTCGCCGTCCCGGCCTAGCCGTCAGAGCATTCCCGGGTTCGGGATCAGCCGGGCCGGATCGACGAGATCCGGCTCGGACGCCATGTACTGATCGCGGTCGGCGATCCGGAAGCCGAGATCGAGCAGCGGCCAGAGCACCGGGCTCGGACCCTGGATCGCCGACACGACCTCGCCGCCCTGGCCGGCGCGCCGGATGGCGGTAAGCGTCACGGCGACGGGATCGACACCCGGGTCCGGATTCACCACGAGCCGATTGAGGACGCGGAGCGTGCTCACCTGGCGCACCCGCGCGCTGCCGATCGCGACGACGTCCTCGCCATCGAGCACGACGAAGCTGTCGCCCGCGGTCTGCGCGCTCCAGTGGGCCCAGTCGGCCGTTCGGTCGTGGCCGCTCCACGCTTCCTCGATCGCCGCGAGCTCGCCGGCGGAGGCTTCGCGCGTCGAGAGCGTCGCGGCCGGCACGGGCACGCGCTCGGACGAGCCTTCGACGTACAGGTTCGGCCACCACGCCCGCATCCCGGCCCGCACGTAGATCGGCAGGGCAGCCGGGTCGTCGGAGGCGAATGTCGTCCGGCGCACGGCCTCCCCGAAGGCATCCGCGAGCAGCGGCCGGCCGATTCCCTGGCCCATCCGGTCGGGCCGGACGAAGAGATCGGCGAGGTGGACGGAAGGGCCGGCGTCGATCGTCGCGCCGAACGCCACGATGGTGTCGTCCTCGACCGCGACGCGCGCCCGGCCGAACCGCAGCAGGTGTCGGAGGTACGGCCCGACGACGTCCGTGATCACGACCGGCCCGTCGTTCCCGTGGGCCGCGAGAATCTCCCGGATCGTCGGCAGGTCGCTCTCGACGGCCGGCCTGATCTCGAAGGGTCTTCGCCCCGACACGGTCAGCTACCGGCGCCCGCCGCTGGGCGGCCGAACCTGGCCATGGCCTCGAGCAACCGATCGTGGGGCAGCGCGTACGCCGTGATCCCGTCCCGGCCGGTCATCGTCTCGGCCCCGACGAGCGCGTTCAGGATCGCCTCCTCGGTCGCCTCGATCACGCCGTCGAAGAGGCCGCCGATCGCGTGGTCGTTGACCGACGTGACCTCCACCGTCAGCCGCGGATCCGCCGCGAACGTGGTCCCCGGCAGCGAGCGGTTGCCGGTCGCGAAACAGATGAACAAGTCGCCGCTGGAGTTCGCGCCGGTCCCGCCCATCCGGGCGATCCCGAGCCCGGCGCGCTGGGCGAGCCGCTCGCACTGGTGGGGGAGGAGCGGCGCGTTGGTCGCGACGACGACGATGATCGAGCCCGAGCCCGCGGGCGGCTGGCCGCCCGGCGTCGGCCCGTCGTCGTCTCCCGGCGGATACGGGCTGGGCACGTCCGATGTGGGGATCGCGTCGCCGACCGGGACGCCGTCGACACGCAGCCACTCGCGACGGCCGTAGTTCGCCTGGACGAGCACGCCGACCGTCCAACCGCCGAGCGACGCGTCGACGACCCGCGACGCCGTCCCGATGCCGCCCTTGAACTCGTGGCAGACCATCCCGGTCCCGCCGCCGACGTTGCCTTCCGCGACAGGCCCGTCGCTCGCCGACCCGAGAGCCGCGTCGACGTGGTCCATCGTCACGTGGAACCCGTCGATGTCGTTGAGCAGCCCGTCCCATGTCTCGCCCGCGACCGGCAGCGCCCAGAACGACGTACCGAATGGCAGCCGCCGGACGGCGTGGCGGATGATGCCATCGTGGACGATGCCAACGCTGTGGGTGTTGGTGATCCCGATCGGACCCGTAAGAAGGCCTGCTTCGCGGATCCACTCCAGGCCGGTGAGCTCTCCGTTGCCGTTGAGCCGATGGCTTCCCGCGTAGAGCGGCTGGGTGAAGACGTCGCCGTCGTGCGGCACGACGACGGTCACGCCGGTTCGCACCGGGCCCTCGCCGACGATCAGCGGTCCCTCGCCGCGGACGATCGTCGCGTGGCCGACGCGGACGCCCGGGACGTCCGTGATCGCGTTGTGGGGGCCGGGTTGGCCGCGACCGACGGCAATCCCGAGGTCTCGTGCGCGCATGGCCTCCTTCCCGTCCTCGGCGACTCGCCGCCTATGATCGCGCGGTGATCCGCGCATCGGGCGACCGTTCCGTTGCCCATCGAACGTCACGCGCAGAAGCCGCTGCCGCCGCCACGTCCGCGGCCGCCGTGCGCCTCGAGCCGCTCCCCGAGCTCGCAGACGTTCGCCCGATCGACGCCGCCGAAGCGCTCCGCGATCTGTCCGGCCTCGTCCTGCTCGAGACCGCCCGGCCCGGCCGGCGGGCGCGCTGGACCTATCTGACGGCCGACCCCGTCGCGGTCCTGGAGACCGCCGCTCCGGGTCGCGACCCGTTCGCGGATGCGCGGCGCCTCGTGACGCGCCTCTCGGCCGACGCCCCTGCACCGCCGCGTACGCTCGGCGCCGCGAACGACGTGCCTCCCTTCATGGGCGGGCTCCTCGGCTATCTCGGGTACGACCTTGGCCACGCGCTGGAGAGGTTGCCGACCCGGGCGCCGGACGACCAAGGCGTGCCGCTGCTTCGTCTCGCGCTGCACGACTGGGTCGTCGCGTGGGACCGCAGGACCGGCGCGACATGGGTCGGCGGCCGGGCGCTCGACGGCGACGCGATGAAGCTCGACCGACGCCTCGCGGACGTCCGCGAGCGCCTGCTGAAGCCGCGGTCGCCCATCGCGTCGGGGGAGGTCGCGCCTCCTTCGGCGTTCGCGTCCAGCCTGGACCGCGCGGCGTACATGCGGGGAGTTGAGGCGATCCGCGGCTTCATCGCGCGTGGTGACATCTACCAGGCCAATCTGACGCGCCGCCTCGAGGCGCCGTTCGAGGGTGACGCGTGGCCGCTCTACCGGCGACTGCGGACGGGCGATCCCTCGCTCTACGCGGCGTACCTCGACCTCGGTCGCGGTCGGGCGATCCTCTCGGCATCGCCGGAGCCATTCCTGGCGGTCGACCGGGCCGGGCGCGTCACGACAGACCCGATCAAGGGGACCCGGCCGCGAGGTCGGACGCGCGAGGAGGACCGCGCGCTCGCGTGCGAGCTGCTCGGGAGCGAGAAGGACCGCGCCGAGAACGTGATGATCGTCGACGTCCTCCGCAACGACCTCGGCCGCGTCTGCGATCCGGGCACGGTTCGTGTCCCTCGTCTCTGCCGGCTCGAGCGGACCGCGGCTGTGCAACATCTCGTCTCGACTGTCACCGGCCGGCTCGCCCCGGACCGCGACGCGTTCGACCTGCTCGCGGCGTCGTTCCCGGGCGGCTCGATCACTGGCGCCCCGAAGATCCGGGCCATGGAGCTGCTCGAGGAGCTGGAGCCGGTCCGCCGCGGGCCCTACACCGGGTCCCTGGGCTGGATCGGCCCGGACGGTGCGATGGCCTCGTCGATCATCATTCGGACGTTCGTCGCGGACGGCCGACGGCTCTCGATCCACGTTGGCGGCGGCATCACGTACCGCAGCGACCCCGCCGCGGAATGGGACGAGACCGTGGCCAAGGCGCGCGGCCCGCTGAGCGCGATCGGCGGCCACGAGGTCGGATCGTGAGCGGCGACGGGCCGCGCCACGTCTGGGTCGACGGCCGCGTCTTGCCGGCGGTTGGCCCGCACCTGTCGGTGTTCGATCGCGGCTTCCAGCTCGGCGACGGCGTCTTCGAGACGCTCCGCGTGAGGGGCGGCCGGGCGACGGAGCTCGAGGAGCACCTCGCCCGGCTCCGGCGATCATCCGAGGGCCTCGGGATCCAGCTCCCCGACGAGTTGAGCCGCTCCGTGCCAGCCGGGATCGCTGACCTCCTCGAAGCGGAAGGTCTTGCCGGACCCGACGGCGACGCGAGCGTCAGGATCACCGCTTCACGCGGCGTGTTCCTCGGCCGGGGCCTGCTGCCGCCCGACGAGCACCCGCTGCCGACGATCGCCATCCAGGCGTGGCCCGTGCCGGCGACCCCGGCGTCGCATCTCGAGGACGGCTTGTCGCTCGTGGCGAGCCGCGTCCGGCGCGATCCGGAGAACCCGCTCTCGGCGCTGAAGACGACCTCGCGCGCCGACTACGTCTATGCCCGCCTGGAGGCCCGGACCGCCGGGGCCGACGATGCGCTGTTCCTGACGACCGACGGCTTCCTGTCGGAGGCCACGTCGGCCAACGTGTTCCTCGTGCGCGGCGGGGAGCTCGCGACGCCGGCCCTCGGGTGCGCGATCCTGCCGGGTACGACGCGCGACTGGATCCTGCGCTGGGCCGAGGGCGTCGGGCTCGCGCGGCGCGAGGCGTGGCTGACGACGCGCGACCTCGCCGATGCCGACGAGGCGTTCATCTCGAGCAGCGTCGCGGGGATCCTCCCGGTGACGCGATTCGAGGACGCGCCGGTCGGGCACGGGCGGCCCGGCGAGTGGACGATGCGGGCCCGCGCCGACCGAGAGGCGTTCATCCGGGGCGAGCCCGCGACGGCCGATCGGTAGACTCCCGGCGTGCTTCGCGACGAGCTCATCATGCGGACCCGTCAGCTGATCGACGAGGGCGAACGGCTCCAGGCGGCGCCGTCCCTGGGCGGTCTCCAGACCTGGCTCCAGCTGAGCGATGACCTGCTCGTCGCCGCATGGGGTTCGATGGACCGCTACCACCTCGCCTGGCTGATGGTCGGCAAGCCGAAGGACGTCGTCCGAGGTCGTCGCATGACGCCCGATGAGGAGGCCAATTACGTCCGCGAGGTCGCCGAGGCGAAGACAGCGGCGCTCCGGATGAGCCTCGACGCGGTCGAGCGCCAGGGGATGCCGTTCGTCGGCGAGGAGAAGGGGATCGCGCCGGGGCAGGGCATGGGCTCCCTGCCGGGCGACCACACCGACAACCGCGGCTCGTGACAGCGGACGCCGACACGACGCCGGCCGTTGGCGGGGAGCGTCAGGTTCCCGTCCCGGATCCGATCGCCCGCGACTATCTCCTGCTCGGCCTGCGGCTCGATCAGCACATCCCGGGGCTCGTCGACGCCTTCTACGGCCCGGCCGACGTCAAGGCGCTCGTCGACACCGAGCCGTTGCGATCTCCGGCCGCCCTCGCCGAGGACGCCGACGAGTTGCGCGCCCGCGCGGCGGCCCAGATCGAAGAGCCCGACCGGCGCGACTGGCTTGATGCCCAGCTGATCGCGCTCGGGACGCAGGGGCGGGCGCTCGCGGGCGAGCGGCTGCCGTACCTCGAGCACGTGACCAGTTGCTTCGCGTGGACGCCCGCCCGGCGCGACGACGCCGTGTTCGAGGCGGCCGCCGCGCAGCTCGACGACATCCTGCCGGGCCCCGCGCCGCTGGCGGATCGGCTCGCCGCGTGGGATGCCCGATTCGAGATTCCTCGCGACCGGCTGGAATCCGTCATCGACTGGCTGATCGCCGTCTTCCGCGAGCGGTCGACGGCGCTGTTCGGCGTGCCGCCGGGCGAGGAGCTCCGCCTCGGCTTCGTGACGGGCCAGCCGTGGACCGCCTACAACTGGTACGAGGGCGGCTTGCGGTCACGGATCGATGTCAACCTCGACCTGCCGACGCGCGCCGCCGATCTCGTCCACACGGTCGCCCACGAGACGTTCCCCGGGCACCACCTCGAGCACGCCTGGAAGGAGGCCAACCTCGTGGAGCGCGGCCGCCGGCTCGAGGCGAGCATGCTGCTGATCAACGCGCCGGAGTGCCTCGTCAGCGAGGGTCTTGGCGACATCGCCCGGTCGTTCGTCGCACCGATCGACGAGACGCCGGATCTGCTCGTCGAGCTCTACGAACGGGCCGCCCTCCCAGTCGCCGCCGACCGCGCTGCCGCGCGCGACGCGGCAGAGCGTTCGACTTCCATGACGGCCCCCCGCCGGCGCCTGGCCGAGAGCCGCGTGAACGCCTCGCTGATGCGCCACGCCGAGGGGGCGTCACACGAGGAGGTCCTCGCCTATCTCGAGCAAGTCGGACGGTTCGCGTCGCCGGTCGCAGCGAAGCGCCTCGAATTCATCGAGCACCCGCTGTGGCAGACCTACGTCTTCGTGTACCACGAAGGCGAGACGCTGCTCCGAGCGTGGCTCGACGCGGTCGAGCCGGACGAGCGCGCGGAGCGGTTCGGACGGTTGCTCCGGGAGCAGCTGACGCCGCGGGCGATCTCCGGCGAGCTCGGCGTCCGACCAGGTCAGGCCAGCGCCGCTACGGCGCCGCCTTGATCGACGACGTCATCGTCCCGCCGTCGAGCAGGATCGCGTAGCAGGTGACGCCGCGCTCGCCCTTGTTCCAGTCCTCATCCGCCGGATAGAACGCGCTCATGTCGTACTTGCCCTCGGCGGCCACATCGGTCCCCGTGTAGGTGTTCAGGGCCGGCAGGCACGTGTCCATCGCGTAGCCGAACACGTCGTCCTGGTTGAGGATCGCGGCGCCGTTGGCCGCCGGATGATCTCCGACGAAGAAGACCTCGGCCGTGTGCGCCTCCGTGCAGGGGTGATGCTGGACGTCCCCCACGGTCGCGTCCGCCGTCGTCGGGGTGTCGAAGCAGTCGCCGACCTTCAATTCGGCGGCGTTGCCGCTGATCCGGTCCCGGAAGATGAGGCCGCCGACGACGATGGCGCCGATGATCACGAGGCGGATACCCCAGCCTCCGAGAAACCCTCTCACGCTGACCTCCCTCGATCCCGATCCTCTTCCGGCCGCGTGGCCGCCATCCCTCAATGTCGGATGGTACGAAACCGTGCCTGGAGAACGTCTGGCCCGGACGTCCGTTGCATCAAGGGGACTTCCGGTAGGGCTGCCGCAATTGCCCACCCTCGAGCGATCGAATGAAGCAGGTCACGCGCCGGTCGCCGTCGGCGAAGCGGTCGTCCGTCGGGACGAAGTAGGAGTAGTCGATATCGGTCCGCTCGGCGACCGGGGTTCCTGTGTATTCCTCGAACGCGGGATCGCAGACGGGATAGATCAGGTGGGCCCAGTCGGCGTCGGTCGGATAGGAGCCCGCCCCGGCGGAGGCGTCGAACACGTGGAAGACCTCGCCGCCGTGCGGCTCCGTGCAGGACCGCGTCGGGATCTCCGTGATGGACGACCCGGTCGGCACGTCGAAGCAGTCACCGGGCTTCAGCGAGGCAGGCGCAGATCGAGAACCAGCGCAGGCGCCGATTCCGAGCATGATCGTCAGGCCGGCGACCGCAAGGGCGCTCCTCATCCGCCGCCTGCGTGTGGCTCGGCCCCGAGGCCGTCGAGCGGCCGCTCGAGCTCCGCCCGGTCGTCGCCGGGCTCGTCGAAGTCCGCGATCGCGGGCGTCCCGTAGAGGCGCTGGCCGTCCGCTGGCTTCACGAGCCTGTAGCCGACGGCCTCGAGGAACGCGATCATCCGGCGATCGTCGGGCCACGCCGTCGTTCGCGCGGTCGTCGCGCCGTGCCCGGCGGCGTCCCGGGCGAACCGATCGGCGAGCGCGGAGCCGACGCCACGGCGCCGATGCGCGGGGTCGACCGCGAGCGCGTGGAGGACCGCGAGCTTCGGATCGTCGGGACTGACGAAGCCGATCGCCAGTCCGACGACACGGCCGTCCGGTCGAGTGGCGACCCACGACGTGCCGGTGAAGTGCCGGAACCACAGTCGCGGAAGCAGGTGCCGGGCTTTGCGCCCGCCGGCCCAGTCGTCGATCCGCCGGACGATCTCGTCGTGGTCTGCCTCGACAGGGCGGCGAAGGTTCATCGGGGCGGCCACGGTCAAGCAGCATCGCCGGTGTCGGCGTCAGTCGTCCCCGGCCCGCTCGCGAGGGCGGCGAGCACGCCGGCGACGGCGAGCTCGATGGGGACCAGCAGTCCCTGGACGTCGGCCAGGTACTCGACCGGCCCGAGCACGCCGCCTTCGATGCCGGCGAAGAGCCAGATCCCGAGGAGGCCGAGCGCGATCGATCCGAGCCCGATCGCGATGGCCGCGGTTCGGAGCGGCCGCATAACCGCCCCGACGACGTAGCCGATCGCGCCGGCAGCGCCGACGAGCCCGACGGTGATTGACAGCGGCCCGCCGAGCAGCGTCATGGCGATCGCGCCAGCGATCCCGACGCCGACACCGCGGAGCACGCGCTCGCGGTCGGGCAGGGGAGGCGTTGGGTCGACGCCGTCCGTGGCCCCCGGCGCATCGTCGTCGAGCGGGGCGGCATCGGCCGCGGCGGTACCCGCTGGCGGTCGATATCGGTCGGATGGGGGATGGTCGAGCCGGCGGCGCTCGCCTGGCTCCGGCCGGGGATCCGCAGGATCCTGCATCGCGGCCATCGTAGCCGGTGGAGCGTTCAACTTCGCCGCGTCCCTCGTGACGCTCCGCCGGGCCGCACGCTAGACTCCCGACCGTGAGCCACCCCTCGCTGGGCCTTCCGCCGCCGGACGCCACGGCCGGCTTCCCGAGCGCCGCTGCGCGCCTGATCGCGGAGCGGGATCGGATCGGCCGGCGGACGCTCGAGATCGCAATCGACCGCGATCCCGGCTTCCGGGATCGGCACGACGAGTTGGCGTTGCGTCACCTGCTCCGCGACACCCAGCCCCTCATCGAGCGGCTTGCTCGGTCGATCGCCTACAACAGCGCCGAGCCCATGCGCGAGTTCGCCGACCAGGTCGTGCCCATCTACCGCCGCCGGAAGGTCTCGATGGACGACCTCGTGAAGCTCTGCGAGGCCCTCCGCGCCGCGGCCGGATCGTTCCTCGCGGACGCCGAGGTGCCCCCGATGCATGTCGCGATCGACCAGGCGATCGCCGTGTTCAAGTGGCATCGCCGGCTCGCCGGCGACGCCCGCAAGCGGAACCGGCTCCTCCAGGCGATCTACAAGGGCGCCTGATGACGATCAAGTGGGTCAAGGTCGACCCGCTCGTGATGAACGGCGAGCCCTTCTGCTACGGGTCGCGGCTGACCGTTCGGCAGCTCCTCGAGGAGCGTCGGAACGGGTTCGGGCTGACCGAGCTGATCAAGGACCACCCCGAGCTGAAGCGTCTCGGGATCGCGGCCGCATACGCCTATGCAGCCGCGAATCGCGACCGCTACGCGGAGTTCTTCGAGCCGGATGGCTCGCTCGCTGGCCCGGGCTACACGGCCGACGAGGCCGCCGGGCTACCCGAGCAGTACCAGCTCCCGGGGATCGTGATCAAGGCTCGCCCGGTCACCGCGACCGCGTGACCGAGTGTCCCGCGACGGGACGCTCACCGAGTTGCTGTCTCGTCGCAGCGACGGGCCGGTCGGTTGAACGCGAGCCGTCACGGAGCGGAACCAAGCAGAGCGCGCCGGGCGTCGGCCAGGCCCTTTACGTTGTCCTCGTCACCGGCAAGTCCGGTGAGATCGCCACGGTGGATCCGATCCGAGAAGTACGACGCTTGAACGGCCCACCGAAATGCAAGGAGTACCGGCGCCGTGGCAAGTTCGCCGGACGTGATCGGTGACGTCCTAGCGTATCCGTCGAGGACGCCGTCGCCCGCGTACAGCCACGCTGAGGCGACGTCGTAGAGGAGGGGGCCGTGGCACGCGGCACCCCAATCGATCAGCGCGAGGTGGTCATCACCGTCGAGGAACGCCTCAGGTGCGGGATCGCCATGGAGGATTCCGTGCGTCACCGTCGGCGCGAGGCGGGCGGCCGATCGCATCGCGTCCGTGGCCGCGGTACGCACGACAGGGTCATCGATCACTGCTGGGTTGGGGCCACGGCCATGGCCAGCGCTCGAGACCGTGCGGCACCTGTGCTCCCACCAGCGAAGAATGCACGCGCCCGAGCATCTCCCCCAGTGCTTTGGCGTCCTCCTTCGAGGTGCTCAAGGGGCGCCCGTCCTCGAACCGAAGCAGGGCGATGAGTCGATTACGACGAACCGCCATATGCACTGGCGCACCCGTGCGAATGCCTCGCTCCTCGAGCCAGACCGCGACCCGGAGGCACGCCTCCTCTGACGCATGTGAGATCTTGAGGACGTAGCGCTCGTTACCTGACGAGACCATCCACGAAGACGAGTTCATCGCGGTGAGCGGGATGCGGGTGGTTCCGTCCCCGAGCCAGTTCCGGATGGCCTCGTCCGCGAGGCGCGCGTCGAGGTTCATGCTCGCCCGCGCTCCATCACGCCGCGAGGGTGAGCGAGGGGCGCGACGATCCAGTCGCTTGCGGAGCGCAGGAAGGCACTGGCAACCATGCTGGAGGCACAAGAAATCGTGATCGTGATCACCGGGCCGATCGCCAGTGGCAAGAGCACCGTCGCACGAGCGCTGAACCGCGAACTCGCTGGTCTCAATATCCGAGCGGCTGTCATCGATCTCGACATCCTCGAAGACATGCTGACCGCGGACGGACCAAAGTCCGACGCCGCCTCCTGGTCGGTTGCGCGCCACGCGGCCGCGACGCTGGCCAACACATTCCTGTCGGCTGGGGTCGCCGTCGTCATCGCCGACGGTTCATTCAACCTGGCGAGCGATCGTGCAGCGTTCGAAAAGCATCTCGAGACGCAGGTCAGCCCGCTCTACGTGACACTCAGAGTGACGTACGAGGAGGCGCTCCGGCGGGCGCAGAGTGACCCGACCCGCGGGGTGTCGCGCGATCCCGCGTTCCTCGGCGGGTATTTCGCCGCCGCAACGCGGGCTTCCGCCAATCTCCCGGCCACGGACATCGTGATCGAGTCGGAGTCGGTGTCGCCGACGGCCGCCGCCGCGGCGATCGCGCAGATCGTCCGACAGGGTCAGGAGAGAGTGACGTCGGGCTAAGCGAGAGCACCGGCTTGTAGCCCGGACGCCTCCGCCTCTGCGTCTCGGAGGGGCCAATGCTCCATCTGGCCACGCCGATCCTCCCCGCCGGCGGGCCTCGATCGGGGCCGGTGGTAGCATCGACCGCATGACGGACCTCTCGACAGACCCCCAGGCCGAGGCCCCGGCGTTCGACGCCGAGCGCCGCGCCACCGAGCTCGCGATCCTCGACGCGCTGCGCGCCGTCGTCGACCCGGAGATCGGGATGAACGTCGTCGAGCTGGCGCTCATCAAGCAGGTCATCCTCGGGACCAACGAGACCGAGATCAAGATGATCCTCACGACGCCGTTCTGCCCTTACGCCGGGTCGATGATCCAGCAGGTGAAGGAGCAGGCGGAGTCCGTCGTCGATCACGACGTCAAGGTGACA
>JBJMMH010000131.1:0-9482 GCA_045804885.1 Chloroflexota bacterium
GCCCGCCGTCGGTCGTCGCGCTCCCGCCGATCCCGACGATGAGCCGACGGATCCCCGAGTTGAGGGCAGCGCACAGCACGTCGCCAGTGCCGCGAGTCGTCGCGGCGATGGGATCGCGGTCGGCGACGTCGACCCGCGACAGCCCGGACGCCTCGGCGAGCTCGACGTAGCCACGGTCGCCGTCGCGTGATCGGAGCCAGCGGGCCGGAACCGGTCGCCCAAGCGGATCCGTGGCCGGCGCCGACATCCATTCCCAGCCGCCGGCGAACGCGATTGCGTCGATGGTTCCTTCGCCGCCGTCCCCGAGCGGTGCGTGCTCGATGGTGTCGTCCGCGCGCTCGCGCACCCAGCCGCTCGCCAGCGCGCTCGCGACGGCCACGGATGTCAGCGAGCCCTTGAACGAGTCCGGGGCGAAGAGGACCGTCAACGCCGTCATTCGCCCTCGTCCGGCGGCCGATCGGCGGTGAAGCTCACCGCCCCACGGGCTCGAGCGGTTCGACCCCCACGCCGAGTCCCTGATCTCGCGTCCCGTTCGAGCCGTTCGTGCCGCGTCGCCGCTCGAGGTATTCCGGGATCCGCACGATCGGCGGCCGCTCCTGATCGGCGAGCTCGATGACCTCGAGGGAGAGCTTGCCGCGTCCCGATCGGGGGAGCTTCATCGTCGACCCGAGCTCCGCGAACAGGCGGGCCTTGCGCCGCTCCTCGATGCGCTTCATCACGGCCTGCAAGATGACGAACGACATCCGCGAGAGGCCTTCGAGCTCCTGGTTGCGGTGGACGCGGCGCTCGAGGTCGACCTGGCCGAGGCCCTCGATCCCGACCCGCTCGGCCGCATCGATCAGGTGGCCGATCTCGACCGCGTAGCCGGTGAAGAACGGGATCGTCTCGAGCAACGCCCGGCGGCCCGCATACTCCCCGGCGAGGGGCTGGATCAGCCCGGACAGCTCCGGGTAGAACAGGTTGATGAGCGGTCGCGCGACGAGCTCCGTGACGCGGCCGCCGCCGCCCTCCTTGAGGACGCCGTCCGACACGATCGGCCGCTGGTAATAGCCCTTCACGTATTGAAGCCGCGGCTCGTGGAGCAGCGGTCCGATCGTGCCGTAGACCATCCGCGGGTGCCAGTTCCGGACGTCGGTGTCGGCCCAGACGATGATGTCGCCGCTCGTCTCGAAGACGGACTTCCAGAGCGCCTCGCCCTTGCCCTTGAACGAGCCGTAGCGGGCAAGAACGTCGGGGTGCTGGACGACTCGGGCACCTTCGGCCTCGGCGATCTCGCGCGTCCGATCCGTCGATTGCGAGTCGATGACGAGGATCTCGTCGACGAGCGGTACTCGCCCCATCAGCTCGCGAATCGCCCGCCGGACGATCGGCCCGATCGTCTCCTCCTCGTCGAGCGTCGGCAGGACGAGCGAGACCGTGAGGCCCTGCTTCTCCTTGAGCTGGACGAGGCGACGGAGGTCCGCGAACTCGGCGTGGTGGAAGTTCGCTTCGCCGAACCACCGCTCGACGCGCGCCGGGATGGCCCGGGCCTCCTCGGCGGCGCGGTCGGCGGCAGCGAGCGTCTCGGCCTTGGACGCGAGCTGCTCGAACGTCTGGCGGCCGATCGTCTCGCGGGTCTTGACGACGACGACCGAGGGCTTCGCGCGCGCGGCGATCGCCTCCGGTAGAGCGCCGAACAGGTACGCGTCACCATTGGTCCCGGCCGGCTGGGCGGACGCGCCCATGACGACGAGGTCCGCCCGCTCCGCCTCGCGCAGGATCGCGTTGCGGACGTTGGCTGCCTCCCGGACGACGCCTTCGAGCTTGCCCTTGACGTGCTGCCGGAGGAATTGCGCGAGGGCGTGCTCCGCCTGCGCCCGGACCGCGAGCGTGATGCCGGGCGGCACGAAGTGGAGGACCGCGACGTGGGCGTCGTGGCGGCGGGCGATGGCGTCCGCGTAACGTACGGCGAGCTCGGCGTGGGGCCCGCCGCGGATCGGGACGATGATCCGCCGGATGTCCTTCGAGCCGCGCTGCTTGACGACGGCGATGTCGGCGGGCGCGTCGCGGACGACCTCGTCGATCGTCGGCGAGAAGACGGCGGGACCCGTCCCGTCGCGGCCGCCCGGCGACTTGCCGCCCCAGCCGAAGATGATCAGATCCGCCTCTTGCTCAGCCGACGCCTCGATGATCCCCTCCGCGGCGTGGCGGCCGATTCGGACGATCGGGTGGATGGCGGTGCCTTCCGGCGCGAAGTCGAGGACCCGCTGGAGCAGCCGCCTCGCATGGCGCGCCCGGGTGGCGCCCTCGCTGAGCGGCATCCCCTCGGGCACCTCGACGATCCCGAGCGCCGTCAGCTCACCGGCTCGGGGGTCGAGCAGGTCGGCGCCGAGGCGGATCAGCTCCTCCGCGGTCGCCGGGTTCGCGACCGGGATCAGGATCCTCGCCGGCAGCGGCGTCCGTGAGGTCATGCGGGTGTCGCCGGCGCTACCGGCGAGTGGGCCGCGGAACGGGCGGCCGCCGGGGTCGACAGCCTCCAGCGCTCGACGAGGTACGGCTTCAGCAGCTCGAACTGGCGCGCCTGACGCTCGACGCGCTCCTCGGCCTGATCGGTCGTGATGTCACGGTTCTCGATCACGAAGCTGCCGACGCGTCCGAAGTAGACCGGCACGAGTGCCGCGACGAGCGACTCGATCGGCGGCTCGTCGGACCGAGCGCAGATCACGAGGTCGTAGATCAGCCGGGCCCACAGATCGTCCGGGAAGTGGAACGCGCTGAGGGCGGCGGCCATCTCGGCCGTGGAGGCAGAGCTCGACGACGACCCGTCGGATGCGCCGACGCCCAGCTTCGCCCGGGCCGCGTCGACGAGCTTTCCGGCCTCGCGGGCGAGGACGAGGACCGTCTCCGCGTTCTCGGCCGTGAACATCCGGCGCCAGGTGTCCGCGAGGGTCAACGATCCCTGGTGGAACTCGGAGAGCAGCCGGATCGTGTTCACCTCGAGCGGCGGCGGGTCGATGATCCGCTCGAACCCGTACGCCGGGACGTCGTGGCTGCCGCGGATGTCCATCCAGTGGTCGGGGTGCGCGGCGGCGAGTCGCAGGATCGTGCCGACGACCTGGCGGAACATCGGGCCGAGATCGGCTCCCGGGTCCTTGGGGTCGTGGACCTTCGCCCCGAGCCGGGCCTGGCAGACCGCGAAGCCGCCGGTCAGCGCCGACGTCGTCATCCAGATGTCGATGCCGAACTTGCTGATGTCGTCGGTCCAGTCGTCGAGCTCGAGGTAGTGCCGGACGAGGTCGCCGCTCACGCCGAAGTCGCCACCGATCGGCTGCCGGATCCGGTTGCCGTAGAGCGCCCGCGTCAGCGGGTACGTGACGGTGTTGGTGATCGTGCCGTCGTACTTGTAGCGGGCGTAGAGCGGAGCGACGTAGTCGTAGCCGCCCTTGACGATCGGCCCGGCCAGCAGCTCGATCCACTCCGGGATGATCGAGCGCAGGTCGGAATCGACGACGACCAGCGCCTGGACCTCCAGCGCGGCGGCGATCTCGAAGATCGTCCGGAGGGCAGCCCCTTTGCCGCCCACGCCGTCGATCTCCGGGTACGTGAGGCTCACGCGCGCGAGCCTGTTCGTGGGCCGGACGAGCAGGATCTGCTCGATGTAGTCGGGCGGCTCCGTCTCGACGACGACCCGCTGGGTGCCGTCCGGCGAACCGGCGTCGCTGTTGACCAGGACCGGCCGAAGGTCAGGAAAATACTGGACGAGACCGGCCTGTGCGGCGCGGACGACATAGCCGATCGTCGCAGCGTTCTTGAAGCTGGGGATGCCGACCATGATGTCGGCTCGGCCGAGGCGGGCGATCTCGTCCCGGACGGCCGGCGTCAGCGCAGTGGGCACATCGCCACCGTACCACGGCTGTCGCGACGATCGCAGATGGAGACCCTGGCTCCCGGCTCAGCGCGCAGGGACGTCGGCGACGGTCCATTCCTGGTTCTGCTGGCCGGGCAGATAACGCGAGTTCGCGGCCTTGAACGACATCCGGCTGAAGCCGAACGACCGCCACGACCCCAGCCAGGTGTCGACCGGCGGCCGGACGAACGTCCCGTGCCGGACCAGCCGCGACTCGCCGACGGCCGACTCGAGGATTCGCTTCCGCTCGAGGAGCGGGACGTCGAGAAGGGGCTCGTCGTCGAGCCACACGATGTCGACGAGGACGATCGCGACGTCGCCGTCGATGGTCGGCGCCGCGCGCTGCGTCTGTTCGACAGTCGGCTCCTTGCGCCTGTTGCGGCGGAGGAGGTTGCCGAACCACATCTGCCCCATCGACGGGCTCTCGCTGCTCTTTTGCTCGGCGGCTCGCCGGGCGATTGCGGCGGGCTCCTGGAGGACCTGGTGGGTGAGGTAGCCGTCGACGATGACGCGCTCGGCGCGAAGCGCCGCCGCGAGCTCCTCGGCGACGTCCGGAAACTCGACGAGCTCGTCGCCATCGAGGTCGCGCAGGGTCACTGTCGGGCCGTCGGCGAGGGCGAGTACGCGAAGGCCGGTCCAGAGCGGCTCGATCACCGGGTCGACCACGTCTCCGCCGGCTTCGCTGAACCGCTGAGGGCGCCAGGTCGCGGAGGCACTCCGCGCGTCGCGAGCAATCGATCCGAGCTGGGTTGCGGTCACAGCCCGATGCTACAACGGGGTGCGAAGTCGACCGACGGGGGGTCTGGGTGGACCTCGCCGACGGCGGGCATCGACTCCGTATCATCAGCGCCGTGACCGTCACGGCCCAGCCGAACCCCAGGGCGGATGAAGCGCCCGGACCGGGCCGCCTCGCCCGGCTCACACCCAGCGGCCGTGCGCGCGTTCCGGCGGGCTGGGCGCTGTACGACTTCGCGAACACGATCTTCAGCTACGCGATCGTGTCGTACGCGATGGGCCTGTGGCTCGTCGACGACAGCCGGTTCGGATCCGCGAACGGCCCGTTCGCGTTCAGCGTCGCGATCGCGATCAGCGTGGGGATCAACGCGGTCGTCTCGCCGGTCCTCGGCGCGCTCAGCGACCGGGCCGGCGGCCGGAGGATCCCGTACCTCCTGTTCTTCACCGTGCTGTGTATCGTCCCGACGGCAGTGATCGGCCAGAGCCCGGCACGCGTCGGGCTGATCCTGTTCACCGTCGCGAACTTCGCGTACCAGTCGGCGCTGATCTACTACGACTCGACGCTCCGCAACGTCAGCTACCCGGAGACGCGCGGCACGCTGTCGGGAATCGGCGTCGCGATCGGCTACTGCGGGACGATCTTCATCGGGCTCCTGATCTTCGTGCTCGACCTGCCGATCGAGAGCGTCTTCTTCGTCGCGGCCGCGCTGTACGGGCTCTTCGCGATCCCCTTGTTCCTCGTCGTCCGTGAGGCGCCGCCGCCTCCCGGGACGCCACGGCCCGGGGTCCGCGAGGCGCTTGCGGCGCTCGGCCAGCTGCGGGCGACGATCCTCGACGTTCGGACGGTGCCGGGCCTCGGCCGCTTCCTCGTCGGGCGGTTCTTCTACTCCGACGCCGTGAACACGATCATCGTCGTGATGGCGATCGTCGCGACCGAGGCGATGGGCCTCTCGAAGACTGTCGCGAACGTCATCCTGCTGGTGCTCGCCGTCGTCGCGGTCGTCGCCAGCTTCGGCTGGGGCGCGCTCGTCGATCGCCTGGGTCCGAAGCGGACGCTGCTGATCGTGCTCGCGTCATGGGCCGTCGGCCTGATCGTCGGCGGCGTGTCGCTGGGCGTCCCGGGCGCTGCCGGCCTCGCGCTCTTCCTGGCTGCGGGTGCGGTGCTCGGCAGCGGCCTGGGCGGCGTCCAGGTGGCGGATCGCGTGCTGATGATGCGGCTTGCGCCGCCGGCGAAGCTCGGTGAGTTCTTCGGGCTGTACGGCCTCGTCGGCAAGGGGTCGCAGGTGGTCGGACAGCTCCTGTTCGGGGTGATCCTGCTGGTCTTCCAGCCGATCCTCGGCGTCGCGGCCTACCAGGTCGCCGTGCTCAGCCTGCTCGTCACGATGATCATCGGGGCGTGGCTGATCCGGCCTGTCAGCGATCGCTGGAGCGGATCCGGCGAGATCGCGGACGAACCGCTCGCGGTGCCCGAGCGGCTGGCCCCGAGCGCCGCTCCGATCGAGCCTCGCTGACCGGCCGCGGCTTCGCTCAGTCCGGGTAGCCGGCGGGGTTCCGGCGCCGCCACTCCCACGCCGACCCGATCATCGACTCGAGGCTCGACCGGTTCGGCCGCCAGCCCAGGACGGCATCGGCTCTGGCGATGTCCGCGACGAGGACCGCAGGATCGCCGGGGCGGCGCGGGCCGACCGTGAAGGGAATCGGCACGCCGACGACACGCTCTGCCGCGGTGATGACCTCGCGGACGCTGAAGCCGCCGCCGCTGCCGAGGTTGCAGACAAGCGGCTCGTTCGTCCGGGAGTCGGACGGATCGGTCGCTTCGAGCGCTCGGATGTGGGCATCGGCAAGGTCAGCGACGTCGATGTAGTCGCGGACGCACGTCCCGTCTGGCGTTGGGTAGTCGTCGCCGAACAGCGTCAGCGCCGCGCCGGTGCCGGCGGCAGCGGAGAGCACATTCGGGACGAGGTGTGTCTCAGGATCATGATCCTCGCCGAGGCGATCGGTCGCGCCGGCGACGTTGAAGTAGCGCAGGCTCGCCGACCGCAGGCCGTACGCGCCGCCGTACGCCGCCATCGCCGCCTCGAACGTGCGCTTCGTCTCGCCGTAGGTGTTGATCGGTCGTGGCGGCAACTCCTCGGGGATTGGCGTCTGGTTTGGAACGCCGTAGACGGCGGCGCTCGAGCTGAAGACGAGGCGTCCGACGCCCGACGTGCGGGCGGCCTCCAGCAGGGCTACCCCGCCGGCCACGTTGTCGCGGTAGTAGCGCCCCGGATCGGCGACGGATTCGCCGACAAGTGACCGCGCCGCGCAGTGGAGGATCGCATCGATCCGGGCGTGCTCGAGGAGCGTCGCGACCACGTCGCGATCCGCGTATGTGCCGACCTCGAGTCGAGCGTCGGGAGGAACCGCCGAGCGATGACCGGTCGAGAGGTCGTCCAGGACGACCACCTCGTGGCCGGCGGCGAGCAGGGCCTCGACCGACACCGACCCCACGTAGCCCGCCCCGCCGGTGACGAGGACCCTCATCGCCGGCGTCCCAGGAGCCGGTCGACGAAACCCGGCCGCCGTCGCGGGGCGGGCGTCGGCGCGGCCGCGGCTTTCGGCGAGGCCGGCAGTGCGGGCGCGTCCGCGGGCGCCGTCGAGGTCGCCGCGGCCCGCGCGGCCGGCCCCTCGACTGCGCCGCCCGCCGGCGACGTCGGCGGGACCTCGGGCGGGGCTTCGCCGCGACCCGCCATCACCTCCGTGAGTCGCATCACGAGGTGCTGGGCCGCCGGGTTCTCCGGGTCGATCGCCAGCGCACGTTAGGCCTCGACGTAGGCAGGCCCGTCGACGCCCCGCGCCAGCGCGACCCGGGCGAGGCCGACGAGCGCGATCGAGCTGTTGGGGTCGTGATCGGCGACGCTCCGGTAGAGCCGCTCGGCCTGGTCGACGAGCCCGTGCGCCAGGGCGCGCTCGGCCTCGATCAGCTGCTCGATCATCGGTCGGCGGCCGCGAGCTCGCGAGCGAGCAGCAGGAGTGTGGGCGGCTCGTTCAGCGCCGGCTCGTCGATGACGCGATCGACGAGCGCCTCGAGCACTCGCCCCAGCGCCGGCCCCGCGGGGAGTCCCAGCTCGCGCATCAGGTCGTCGCCGTCGACTGCCAGCGACGAGCGATCCAGGACCGGGCCGGCATCGAGCTCGGCGGCGACTCGACGCCGGAGCTCCGCGAGGCCGTCGGCCTCGCGCTCGACGCCGCTGCCGATGTTGTCCGCCTCCCGGAGCGCGAACAGCTCGTCCAGCGCGTCGCGGCCGACCTTGCCGATGAACCGCCTGACAGCGGCGTCCGACCACGATGGCTCATAGCGGAACATGTGGTGGCGGACGAGGTGGCCCACGCGCTCGGTCACCGCGCGGGGCTCGTGGAGCCGATCCAGGAGCGCTCGGGCCTGCTCGGCGCCGACCGTCTCGTGTCCGTAGAAGTGGCCGTCGGCCTGGGTTGCTGGCTTGCCGATGTCGTGGACGAGCGCCGCCAGGCGATTGATCGGATTTGACGCGGCCGCGTCGACAGTCCTGAGGGTGTGGTCGAGGAGGTCGTCACCCGGGATCTTGTTCTGAGGGACCCCGCGCTGCGCCGCAAGCTCAGGGAGGACGGTTCCGAGGAGGCCGGTCTCGGCCATGAGGCGGAGCCCGACGGACGGCCGCTCTGTCGCCAGGATCCGGTCGAGCTCCATCGCGACGCGTTCACCGGACAGGTGCACCGCCAGCGGCGCCGACGCCCGGATGGCCGCGAGCGTCGCGGGCTCGATCTCGAACCCGAGCGATGTCGCGAGTCGGACGGCGCGGAGCATCCGCAGGGCGTCCTCCTCGAAACGCAGCGCCGGCTCGCCGACCGCCCGGAGGATTCGCGCGGCGGCATCCGCCGCGCCATCGAAGGGGTCGCGAAGACGCGGCACCTCACCCGGCTCCGCGCCCCAGGCGAGCGCATTGACGGTGAAATCCCGGCGACCGAGGTCCTCGTCGAGCGATGCGCCGAACTCGACGCGGTGGGGCCGCCGGAAGTCGGCGTAGTCGTGTTCCCTGCGGAACGTCGTGATCTCGAACTCGTCGCCCTCGCGCCGGACGGCGACCGTGCCGAACTTGTTCTCGTACGTAGCGTCCGGGAACACCGCGAGCGTTTCATCGGGCAGCGCGTCCGTCGCGAGGTCCCAATCCTTCGCCGGTCTTCCCAGCAGCGTGTCACGGAGCGAACCGCCGACCACATATGCGGCGTGCCCGGCGCCCCAGAGACCCTTCAGCAGGTCGCCGACCGCCGGCGGGACGGCCGCCGCGATCCGTGCTCCGTCGATTGCCGGCTGAACGGGCGGCGGGCGCTCGGATGCGGCCTGCTGGGTCGCCGCGTCCTCGATCGGTGCGCCCGCCACCGGCCGGCTGACTTCCGGCCCCGTCACGTCGACCGGCTCAGTTCCGACCGAGGAAGAGGTACGTCCGCCACCCCTCGTTGCGATCGTCCGCGAGATACGGCGTGAAGAGCGAGTAGACGTCGCTGCGCGGCTCGAACGGCGCGCGGTGGAGCCGGAACCGCGCTTCATCGATCGTCTTGCCGCCCTTGCGGTGGTTGCAGGCCTTGCACGCGGTGACGAGGTTCTCCCACGTGTGGCCGCCACCACGATGGCGGGGCATCACGTGGTCGAGCGTCAGGTCGTGCGTCTGCCGGCCGCAGTACTGGCAGGTGTGCCGGTCCCGGGCGAAGATCTCGCGCCGGGTCAGCTTGACGCGCGGTCGCGGCCGCTTGATCAGGTGCTGAAGCCGGATCACGGACGGCGCGCGGAACTCCGTCCGAACCGTCCGGATCATCTGGTGGTCGTACTCGATCACCTCGGCCCTCT
>JBJMMH010000132.1:0-6931 GCA_045804885.1 Chloroflexota bacterium
CGTGGGTCTGGCGACCGCAGTACTGGCACGTATGCCGATCCCGGACGAAGACCTCCCGGCGCGACAGCTTCACCCGCGGTCGCGGTCGGCGGATGAGGTGCTGAAGGCGGATGACTGAAGGCGCGCGGTACTCGGTCCGCGGCGTCCGGATCACCTGGTGGTCGTACTCGATCACTTCGGCCTTGTCGCCGAACACGAGCCGAAAGGCCCGCGGCAGGTTGCAGACGTTGAGCGGCTCGTAGTTCTGGTTCAGCACGAGCACGACGCCGTTCATCTCGTGCCGGATGGTACAGGTTTGCGGATTCGGTGCTCGTGACCGAATCGACCCTCGAATCAGCGGCCGACGGCGTGGCCGGTCTCGGGATCCCAGCCACCGGCCTGGCCGACCTTCGTGGTGAGCGGCTTCCCGAGCGCGTCGGCGACGAAGCGCGCGGCGACGAGGAGCTTCGCGAGGTCGGCTCCGTGCTCGAACCCCGAGGCGTCGAGGAGGTACACGAGGTCCTCCGTCGCGAGGTTGCCCGCCGCGCCTGGAGCGTATGGGCAGCCGCCGGTTCCGCCGGTCGCGGCGTCGAAGCAGCGGACCCCGCCACGGAGGCCGGCGGCGACGTTGGCCAAGGCGGTTCCGCGGGTGTCGTGGAAGTGGTAGGCGATCCGATCCGCCGGGATCCCGGCGTCGATCGACGCTGCCGTCAGCTCCTCGACGTGCGCAGGCACGGCGACCCCGATCGTGTCGCCGAAGCAGACCTCCTCGAGGCCCCCTTCGAGCAGGCGCAGCGCGACCTCCACGGCCCGCCGCGGCGCAACCGCTCCGGTATACGGACAGCCGAACGCGGTCGACACGTAGCCGCGCCGCCACCAGCCCAGCTCGCCCGCACGCGAGAGCACGGCCCCGAACACCGCCAGGGACTCGTCGACGGTCATCCGGATGTTGCGCGTCGTGAACGCGTCCGTCGTCGCCGTGAAGACCGCGATCGCGTCGGCCCCGGCCGCTTCGGCGCGTTCGAGACCGCGGAGGTTCGGAACGAGGACGGGATAGCGGACGCCCGGCCGACCGGGTAGCGCCGGCAGGAGCGCGTCGGCATCGGCCAGCGCCGGAATCGCCCCTGGGGCGACGAACGACGTCGCCTCGATCTCCCTCAGCCCGGCCTCGACAAGGAGCTCGATGAACCGCCGCTTGGCCTCGGTCGCGAGCGGCGTGGCCTCGTTCTGCAGGCCGTCGCGCGGCCCAACCTCGTAGATGCGGACGGGGTCGGCCACGACGACGTCGCGATCGAAGCGGCGCGTCAGCCGCGGGGCGGCGTCATCGTCCGCTCGACGTCGGCGATGCGGACCTCGATGCGGCCGATCTCGTCAACGGCGGCGCGGTGCTCGGGGCCGCCATGCGGAGCGTTGTTTCGGCGCCGCCGGGCGTCCGCGTGGCGGGCGCTGAGCTCTTCACGCGTCGCGGGGAGCGAGGCGTCGACCGTCGCCGGCGTGCCGTGCGCCTTCGCCGCCTGGTGGCCGCCACCGCCGTCGGCGGGCGTCGGGTCGGCCGGCCGCGAGTCGCGCTGTGCGTGCTTCACGTGCTTCTTGTCCTTGTCGTGTTTGCCCATGACCCTCCCTCGCGCCTCTAGCGTACCGCCGGAGCGCCCGAGCAGGTCAGGACTCCACGGTTGCGAGCACGTCGCCACGCGCGACTTGGCGCCCTGCGGCCGCGCTGAACTCCGCGACACGGCCGGCGGAGGGCGCGACGACGACGTGTTCCATCTTCATCGCCTCGAGCGTCACCAGCGGCGCGCCGGCTGCGACGGTGTCCCCGACCGAGGCGTGGACGTGGATAACGGATCCCGGCATCGGCGCGACGACGTCGACGAGACCGGCTCCGGATCCGTGGGCGGCAGCCAGGCGCGCCGCGCGATCGACGTCGGGTGGCGGCGCGACCCGGAACGAGACCGACCGCCCGTCGACGTCGACATGGACGACGTCGCCGGCGACAGCGGTTGCGGGTCCGTCGTCCACTCCGCCGTCCGGTTCGATGACGGCCGCGGTTCGCTCCTCGCCTTCGGCAGTGAGGCGGATGACTGCGGGCGCGTTCAGGCGCCAGCCACCACGACCCAGGCGCCACGCGGCTGCGCGCCACGCGGCGTCGGGGATCGCCGCGCGCTCGGCCCAGTCGTCGGGCGGCCAGATCCGATCGAGCATGTCGATCCGCGCCTGTCCGGCAACGACCGCTGGCTCGCGGACCAGCCAGCGCAGGAACCGCAGGTTCGTGGTCACGCCAAGCACGACGGTTTGATCGAGCGCGTGCGCCAGCCGATCGAGTGCATCGGCGCGATCGGCACCGTGGGCGACGATCTTCGCGAGCATCGGGTCGAACCGGTCTCCGATCTCCGAGCCCGCCTCGACGCCGGCGTCGACGCGAATGTCCGGTCCCTGCGGCCAGCGCAGGGCCTCGATGCGACCGGTCGACGGCAGGAAGCCGTTCTCGGCATCCTCGGCGTAGACGCGAACCTCGACCGCGTGGCCCACGGCGACGATGTCGTCCTGGGTGAGGCCGAGCGGCTGGCCTGCGGCGACCCGGAGCTGGTCGGCGACGATGTCGCGGCCGGTGACAGCCTCCGTGACCGGGTGCTCTACCTGGAGGCGGGTGTTCATCTCGAGGAAGTAGAACGTGCCGCCGTCGGTGAGCAGGAACTCACAGGTGCCTGCGCTCTCGTAGGCGACAGCGCTCGCGATGCGCAGCGCCGCATCGGCCAGGCGCCGGCGGATCCTCGGGCGCACCGCGGGAGACGGCGTCTCTTCGAGGATCTTCTGATGCCGCCGCTGGATCGAGCAGTCGCGCTCGCCAAGGTGGACACCTTGGCCGTGCCCGTCGAACAGGACCTGGATCTCGACGTGCCGAGCCCCCTCCACGAGCCGCTCGAGGACGAGGCGGTCGTCGCCGAACGCGGCGTGGGCCTCGCGCCGCGCGGTCGCGAAGCTTTCCTCGAGCGCGGACGGGATCCGGACGATGCGCATGCCCTTGCCGCCGCCACCACCGGCGGGCTTCACAAGCACGGGCAAGCCGACCTCGAGGGCCGCCGCGCGCAGGCTCGCATCGTCCTGGGCATCGCCGTCGTACCCCGGAACGACCGGCACGCCCAAGTCGGTCGCGAGTCGCCGCGCTGCCGCCTTGTCGCCCATCGCCCGTATCGCAGCCGGCGGGGGACCGATCCACCGGATTCCAGCCGCGATTACGGCCTCGGCGAAGTCGGCATTTTCGGCGAGGAATCCGAAGCCCGGGTGCACGGCGTCGGCCCTGGCGGCGGCTGCCGCCGCCGCGACGGCCTCGATCGAAAGGAGGTCGACAGCGCCCGGACCCTCGAGGGATGGCGTGACGACGGCGATTCCGAGCCCCTCGGCGGTCCGCCTGATCCGAGCGGCGATCTCGCCGCGGTTGGCGATGAAGAGACGCTCGATCGGGTGGAGCGGGGTTGGCGACGAGGCTTCACCCTCATTTGGCGCGGCCAACGCGACAATCGCGTCATTCGCGACGCGCCAACGTCCGCCAACGCGCCGACCCGGCAGGCGACCGGTCGCGATCCAGCGCTGAACGGTCCTCGTACTGGTCCCGATCCGCCGTGCCGCCTCGCTGGCGCTGACATCGTCCGACATGCGTGGCGCGATTGTCGCACGACGCGTCGGGGATCAGTCGTCCGTTCGGACGCTCAGTCGTCCGGTTCCCACGCCGGCGGCCGTTTCGCTACGAACGCCCGGAACCCTTCCTGGGCCTCTTCGGTCACGCGTTGTCGCGCGATGACGCGTGCGGTATGCCACTTCGCCGCCCCGTGGCCCAGGCCACGGACCTCTCGGACGATCGCCTTCGCCGCCCGGGCGGCGGGGGGGCCCGAGGCCAGGACGTCGGCCACGGCCGCATCGACGGCCTCGTCGAGCGCAGCATCGCCCTCGACGACTTCGTGGACGAGGCCGATCCGCTGCGCCCGGAACGCATCGAAGCGGCGCCCCCCGGAGAACAGGGAGCGAGCGTGCGACTCGCCGATCTTGGCGATCACGAATGGCGAGATCACCGCAGGCACGATCCCGAGCCGCGTCTCTGTGAAGCCGAACCGAGCCCCGGCCTCGGCGATTACGACGTCTGCCACCGCGCAGAGGCCCATGCCGCCACCGAGCGCCGCACCCTGGACGCGGGCGATGACCGGGACCGGGCAGGTGTCGATGGCCTCGAACATGTCGGCCATCGCCATGGCGTCGTGCTCGTTGCCCTCGACGTCGAGCGCCATGGCCGCCCGCATCCAATTGATGTCGGCGCCGGCGCAGAACGACGGCCCGTCGCCCGCGAGGACGACCGCGCGCAGCATCGTCGGTTCCTCCCTGGCGAGCGCGGCGAACGTCGTCCGGAGCTCAGCGATCAGCGAGGCGTTGAACGCGTTGTGAACCTCGGGCCGCGTCAGGGTGATACGAGCCACGGCGCCGGTCGGCCCGGATCGTTCGACGCGCAACAACGTCGTCACCCGGTCGTCCCGGACGGATCGAAGCGGAGGTGCCGCCGGCGCCAGATCTCGCGGATGCCCATGGCCTCGAGATTCGCCGCCGATATCCCCCCGGCGTCGGCGGTTGCCATGACCCGTGTGCAGCCCGTGTCCTTCGCGAGCGCCGTCCGATGGGCGATCAGGGCGCGTTGAATTCCCCGGCCGCGAGCGTCCGGACGAACACCACCGGCGCCGAGCCAGCCGACCCGCCGATGGGTCTGGAGGGCCGCGATGCCGACGAGCTCACCGTCGAGCTCGGCGACCAACTGGGTGTAGCCGCGGCGGCCGGCGAGGATCGGCTGGAGGGCCCGCCACGCGTCGGCGAGGCTGGGCGCGACGTCGAACCACTCGATGAACGCCTCGACCCACCGCGCGGTCTCGGCCGGCTCGGTCGGCCGGATCGTGAGGCCCTTGACGGCCGCTGGCGCGACACCCGCGACGTCGGCGACGTGGACGCTGACTCGTTCGGCCTGCGTCGCGCCGGCGGCGACCGCCTCGTCGCCGGCGTCGATCAACCAGCCGCTCGTCCCGGCGGCTCGGTACATCTCGAGCACCTCGGCGGTCGCGATCGGGACGAGCCTGAGGCCGAACGCGCGGTTGAAGATGGAGCCGGGAAGGTCCGGCGATGCCGCCGCCGACAAGTCGCCGTGATCGATGATCCGGACGTCGCACCCGATCGCGTCGGCTGCCCGCCACAGCCCCAGCCAGGCGAACCGGTCGACGTCGTCGAGCAGGTCGAGCAGCTCGAAGACGGTCGCCTGCGAGTCGCCGGCAGGCGGCAGGATCGCGATCGGGTCGCCGGTCCGGACATCACCCTGGGTCACGACTCGGGCGTACATCCGCGAGTCGTCGGGATGGATGAGGATCGAGATCCGGCCGCTCTTGCCGCCGCGGAAGGAGCCCTTGATCACGTCGCATGGCCCGGCCGCGCCGCTTAGTTCGAGGACGAGGCGCTCGCCGATCGCCAGCCGCGTCCCGATCGGGAGCCGGGACAGCTCGATCCCGGTCGTCGTCAGGTTCTCCCCGACGGAGCCGGGCTCGATCGGATGGCCGTCGGCCTGGACCCGCTCGATGGCCTCGATGCCGAGCAGCGACACCGCGCGGTGCGGTCCGCCGTGGACGTAGCGGTGGCGATGGGCGTCGCCCGCCAGGCCATTCTCGTCGACCCAGGCCGCGTCGACGGCGTGCTTGGGCACGCCGCCGGGGGAGATATTGACCTGGAGCACGCGACCGTCCATCGGTCGCCGATGCTAGCCGATGGCGTCGCCTTCGCCGCTCCGTGCGCGCGAGTCCACGAGGTTTACATCCGGAAGACGCCGAAGCGGGTCTCCGGAATCGGCGCGTGGAGGGCCGCTTCGATCCCGAGCGCGAGCACGCGCCGCGTCTCGAGCGGGTCGATCACGCCGTCATCCCACAGCCGCGCGGTCGCGAAGTACGGATTGCCTTCACGCTCGTACGTCTCGAGGATCGGTGCCTCGAACGCGTCGCGCTCCGCCTCGTCCTCGAACGGGCCGCCGACCGTGGACAGGACGCGTGCCGCCTGCTGGCCGCCCATCACGCTGATCCGCGCGTTGGGCCACGTCCAGAGGAACCGCGGTTGGTACGCCCGGCCCGCCATCGCGTAGTTCCCGGCGCCGAAGCTGCCGCCGATGATGACCGTGAACTTCGGCACCTCGGCGCACGCGACCGCCGTCACCATCTTGGCCCCGTCCTTCGCGATCCCGCCGGCCTCGTACTCACGGCCGACCATGAAGCCGGTGATGTTCTGAAGGAAGACGAGCGGAATCTTCCGTTGCGCAGCCAGCTCGATGAAGTGGGCGCCCTTGAGTGCCGACGCACTGAAGAGGATCCCGTCGTTGGCGACGATCCCGACGGGATACCCGTCGATGTGGGCGAATCCGGTGACGAGCGTTTCGCCGTAGCGCGGCTTGAAGTCATGGAAACGGCTGCCGTCGACGAGCCGGGCGATGATCTCGCGGACCTCGACCGGGCGGCGCGGGTCGGCCGAGATCGCGCCGTAGAGGCCAGCCGGGTCGACAGCCGGCTCCTCGGGCGCCGTCCGGTCCCAGGGGGTCGCCGGCGGCTTTCGGTTGAGGTTGCGGACGATCGACCGGCCGAGCGCGAGCGCGTGTTCGTCGTCGAGCGCCAGGTGGTCGGCAACCCCGGAGGTCTTCGTATGCATATCGCCGCCGCCCAGGTCCTCCGCGCTGACCTCCTCGCCGGTGGCGGCTTTCACGAGCGGCGGCCCGCCGAGGAAGATCGTGCCGGTCGCCTTCACGATCACCGTCTCGTCGCTCATCGCCGGCACGTAGGCGCCGCCCGCGGTCGACGAGCCCATGACGAGCGCGACCTGGGGGATGCCGGCTGCCGACATCCGGGCCTGGTTGTAGAAGATCCGGCCGAAGTGGTCGCGGTCGGGGAAG
>JBJMMH010000133.1:0-16063 GCA_045804885.1 Chloroflexota bacterium
ATGAGACACCTGTCGGATGCGACCAAGTTGAACGTCGCAGGACTCGTAGTGGCTGCTGCGGGCATGCTGATCCAGATGAACGCGGGATCCACGCTCTATCCGAGCCTGGCGGGTCCCATCGTCCTGCTCGCGACGGCCGTGATCGTGGTGTTGGGGCCTCCTCGGTGGAGGCCGTACGTGGGACTCCTGGTCCCATTCGTCCTGGGGCTTGGGGCTTTGGTCGCCGCGGTCATGACGGGCGACTTCATCGCTCAGCTCACCAACGTCGGAAGTCACGGGATCGTCCTCGGAAGCTGGATGCACGTCATCGGCCTGATCGCGGCCGGCGCCGGCGGTGTCGGAATGCTGATGCGCTCGCGAGCGGTGGTAGAGCCTGGACGCTGACGTTGCCACCGACGTCCTGAGGATCCTCTGCGATCGCGTCCAACCTGGCGTTCTTCGAGCCCGGGTCGCGTTCGACTAGCCGAACACCGGAGGCAAGGTGCCGTCGCGTCGGCGAATGACGCTCAGCGGCGGCGCGCGACCGTCAGTCGGGGATCGGTCGCTGCGCCGCCCGTGGCCGTCGCGACGACTTCGGCCGGGCCCGCCCGCTTCGCGCGTTCGTCGCGCCGGATTCGGGCGAGCCACGGCCATGCCGCCAGGCCGACGAGCAGGCTCAGCAGGGCCCCGACCATCAGCGCCGCCGGGACGCCCCACGTCGATGCGATCCAGCCCATGAGCAGGCCGCCGGCGGGAACGGACCCGGCGAAGACCGTCGTGTACAGGCTCATCACGCGCCCCCGCAGGTGATCCGGCACCGAAAGCTGGATCGTCGTGTTCGCGGTGACGGCCATGCCGATGCCGCCGGCCCCGACGACCGTCATCGCGACGAGTGACAGCGGGAACGACGTCGACAGCGCGACGACGATCGAGCCCAGGCCGAGCGCGATCGCGCCGACGACGATCGGCGCCGGCGAGACGCGTCGCTGGAAGGCGATCCAGAGCGCCGCCACCGTCGAGCCGAGGCCCGACGCTGCCATCAGGAACCCGTAGCCCGACGCGCCGACGTGGAGCACGTCATCCGCGAGCGGCGGCGTCAGGACCTGGAAGTTCATGCCGAACGTCGCGACGAGGCCGACGACCGTGACTGCGAGCAGGACGGCTGGCGTCTGGCGGACGTAGCGAGCCCCCTCGGCGAGCGACGAGAAGACGCCCCGAACCGACGTCGGGCGGACCATCGTAGGTGCGGGGCGGAGCTCGGCCGGGCGCATCAGAAGATAGGCCACGATGACCGCGATGTAGCTGATCCCGTTCAACAGGAAGGCCACGGAGATGTCGAACGCGCCGATGAGCAGTCCGGCGACTGCCGGTCCGACGATGCGCGAGGCGTTGAACACGGCCGAGTTGAGCCCGACGGCGTTCGTGATGTCATCGCGGCCGACCATCTCGACGGCGAAGGCCTGGCGCGTCGGCATGTCGATCGAGTTCGTGGTGCCGAGCAGCGCAGCCAGGATCATCACGTGCCAGACCTCGACCGCGCCGGTGACCGTCAGGCCGAACAGGACGAAGGCGAGGACCATCGACGACGCCTGTGTCGCGAGCAGCGTCCGGCGCTTCGGCCACTGATCCGCGATCAGGCCGCCGAACAGCCCGAAGACGATGACCGGACCGAACTGGGCGACCGACACCAGACCGAGCCACAGCGGATCGTGCGTCAGCTGCAGCACGAGCCAGCCCTGGGCGACCTGCTGCATCCAGGTGCCGACCAGCGAGATCAGCTGGCCGAAGAAGAACAGCCTGTAGTTGCGGTGGCGCATGGCGCGCAGGCCGTGGAACTGCGTGATCGGCCCCGGCGAGCGGATGGTCACCGGCGGGCTCGCTTCGCCGCCCCATGCTCGTGGGCTCGCGGCTGGGTGCCCGCTTCGATCTCCTCGAGATGGCCCTGGAGATGCTCTCGACGGCCCTCGGCCTCGGCGACCATCGCCTCGAGCCGGTCGATCTTGTCCCGGAGGCGGCGGATCTGACGGTCGACCCGGTCGAATGCGTCGCGGAGGATCGCCCGGCGCTCGTCCCGGTCGGTCGTCGTCCGGAACCGCTCGCGGTTGCGGTCCCGCGCCACCTCGTCCTCGAGCAGCTGGCCGATCTCGGCCAGCGAGAAGCCGGCGTCGTCGCGGAGACCCTTGATGAACCGGAGTCGCTCGAGGTCGTCTTCGTCGTACAGCCGGTAGGAGCCCTCGCTGCGTGCCGCGGGCTTCAGGAGCCCCAGCTCCTCGTAGTACCGGATCGAGCGCGTGGTCAGGCCGACGTCGGCGGCGACCTGCTGGATCCGCAACAGCGAATCAGGAGGCGCGTCATGGAGGTCGAGGTGGCTCATCGGACCTCGCATTCTACCCGACATTACCGTTTACGTAAAGGTTATGTCCTGGACCGACATTGAACGATCCGGCCCGGCGAGGCGCCCTACGTGTCGACGGGATGCACCGCATGGTGAATGAACCGAACCGCGGGCTGACGCGATAACTCTCAGATAACAGGTGTCCGGTATGGTGCACATCTGACGTCTGCGATACGGTTCGGCCTCAGGGAGACGGCTCCACATCGATGAAGCGCGCGTCGGTCATCGTCCTGCTGGTACTGCTGGCGTTGATGGCCGTTGGGCCCATGGGTCCGACGCCGGTCGCGGCCGCGTCCCGGGTCGCCCCGAAGGTGGCGATTGTGGTCGGTCCCGCCGGCTACGCGACGGACAACTACCGCCGTCTGGCTGACCAGGCGGCGGCCGCTGCGCTCAAATACACGCCGAACGTCGTCAAGGTCTACTCGCCCGATGCGACGTGGCCGGCCGTGAAGAAGGCGCTCACCGGGGCGTCAATCGTGGTCTACCTCGGGCACGGCAACGGCTGGCCCAGCCCGTACCGCGACGAGCTCACGCCGTCGACGCAGAACGGGATGGGCCTGAACCCCAACGCCGGCGCTGACACCCACCAGTACTTCGGCGAGGACCGGATCGGGAAGGAGATCAAGCTCGCCAAGAGCGCCGTCGTGATCTTCAGCCACCTGTGCTATGCGAGCGGCAACTCGGAGCCGGGCCTGCCAGAGGGATCGCTCGACGATGGCCAGCAGCGGGTCGACAACTACGCGGCGGGCTTTATCCGGGCCGGCGCGGCAGCCGTCATCGCCGAGGCGTACATGGGCCCGGCCTACTACGTGAAGTCGATCCTCGCCGGCAAGTCCTCCATCGATCGGATCTGGCGGACCGCGCCGACGTATCACGGGAACCTCCTCCGGTTCGACAGCCTGCGGAGTCGGGGCTACACGGCCCAGATGGACCCGGACACGCCCGCGTCGGGGTTCCACCGCTCGATCGTCCTGAAGGACGGCCTCGTGTCGAAGAACGTCCTGGCCGGTGCCGTCCGGTCGCCGACCCGGGGCGGGGACCTGCCGCCGGTCGAGCCGACACTGTCGGGCCTCGGCGTCGAGTTTGATGCTCCCGGCCTCGCGGCCCCGCCGACCGCCGGCGTGACGACGAACCTGACGTTCCGCCTCTCGGCGTCGGACCGATCGGTCCTGCCGGCAGGCTTGATGGTCGGCGTGCGATGGGACCCGCTCGACGGGGGCGCCTCGGTCACGCCCAACGCGGTCGTGACGCCCGGCGCGGCATCGCCGTCGCCGACGGTCGCCCCGGACGCATCGCCGGCCGCACCACCCGACGCCGCGCCGGATGTCGACCCGGTCACGCTCGTCTCGCCGGAGACGCCCGGCGACGTCGTCGCCCCGGTTCGGGCGAAGCTCGACGGGAACAAGGTCATCGTCCCCGTCCGCATCCCGACCCGTGAGGGCCTGTACCGACTTGTCGGCACGATCCACGGCAAGGACGGCGTCGCCTTCGACGCGGCAACGCAGGCTCTCATGCCGGCACTGATCGTCCGCGTCACCGGTCGGCTGACGGCGGTCTACGACGTGCCGCCGACCGCGTTCGCAACCCCCGGCGGGGCGTTCAGCCTCAACGTCGGGGTGACGAACCTGGGCGCCTCCGCGTGGGGCATTCCGGCCGCGCACCGCAAGAACGGCGCCGAGAGCGAGCCGGCCCAGCGCGCGAGGATCGTCGCCCGGTGGGTCAGCCTCGCAGAGACCGGCGGCGCGCCGGCTCTGGAAGCGAGCGCCCTCCTGCCGGCAGGCCTGGCACCGGGCGCCGCGGCCGCCGCGACGTTCTCGTTGACCGCCCCCAAGGCTGTTGGCGACTACCTGCTGCTCGTGGACGTCCTCACGCCGCGCGATGGGTCGCTTGCCGTCGCCGGCGTTCCACCCGGGATCATCCGGGTCACCGTATCGGGCGCCGCCCCGGCGCCATGATCCGCGTCGAGCGGGAGATCGACGTCGAGCGCTCGGCGGACGAGGTGTTCGATCGCCTGACGCGGATCGAGGACCTGCCGCGGTGGCAGCCCGAGATCAGCGAGGCCGGCCTCGAATCTGCACCCCCGCTCCGCGTCGGCAGCCGGATCCGGATCGTCGCCACTGTCGCGGGCCAACGGATCGTCGCGACCGGGACCGTGACGCACCTCGAGCGGCCGACGAGGATCGCGCTCGTTGCCAACGCCGGCTCGGCCGACGTCGAGGGTGCCGTCTCCATTGCCGCGACCGGCGCGAATGCCTGCCGGGTCGGGCTCGTGACCGCCGTCCGCCTGAACGGGCTGCTGCGGTTCGTGGAGGGTGTGGCGCGGTCCCGGATCCAGGCCGAGGCCCCGGCCGTTGCGGCGTCGGTCAAGGCCTGGCTCGAGGCGGACGAGCCGGTGGCGTACGACGCGGCGGACCGCGCGGCGGGCTGAGGTCGACCGGATGAGCGAGCGCGTCGTCCCGGGCTTCCTGCCGAGCACGCACGGGCTCCACTTCGCGAACCGCTTCCCGCCGGGACCCACCGTCCGGCTGGGGCCGCTCGACCCGCGGATAATCGGCGTCGGCGACGCATCGGCCGGGCTGTGCGGGGGCATGTGCTTCACGGTCCGCGACCTGTTCGAGGCGGGGGTGGCGCCACCCGCCGACCGCACACCGCCGGATAACGGGACCGGCCCGTTCAAGGCGATCGTCCGTCGGCAGGTCCAGTCGCTCGACTGGTTCAGGCTGCCGGTCGCGTTCTGGATGAGATCCGCCCTGGGCGGAATGCTCGCGGGCGACCGTGCCGCGGCGACCTTCGAGCGGGAATGGCCGGCAGTCCGGCGGGAGATCGACGAAGGCCGCCTCGCGATGATCGGCCTGATCCGCGTCGCGGGGGTGAACCCCTTCAAATTGACCGGCAATCACCAGGTGGTCGCCTACGGTTACGCCGAGGACGGCCGGGGAGTGACGCTCCGCCTCTACGACCCGAACTGGCCCGATCGCGACGACGTCACCGTGACGATCCACCTCGACCCCGCCCTGCGCCCGACGGGGCTCGAGCAGTCGACCGGCGAGCCGCTCCTGGGCTACTTCACCTACCGCTACGTGCCGTCCGACCCGCGGGCCTGGCGCTGATCCACCGGATGCTTCCGGTCAGCCGAGCTTCGGCAACTCCTGCTCGTCCGTCTGGACGGCGGCGAACAGGTCGCCGACCTCGGCGACCCGCTCGATGACGTTCCGGACCGTGAACGAGTTCGGCCGGAGCGACGGATCGTCGAGTTCTTCCCAGCGGATCGGCGAGGATACCGGCGCGCCGGCGGCGGGCCGGACGGCGTATGGCGCGACGAGCGTCTTGATGTACGTGTTCTGGGTGTAGTCGAGGCGGGCCCGGCCCTTCCGCGCGGCGACCGCCCACTCCCACGAGATCAGGTCGGGGACCATGGCCCCGATAGCCCGTGACAGCCCCTCGACCCAATCGCTCGTCTCGTGGAACTCGTACTTCGGGACGACCGGCAGCCAGGCCTGGATGCCGCGCTTGCCCGTCAGTTTCGGGTACGCTCGCAGCCCGAGATGCTCGAAGGCCGCCCGGTAGAGCCGGGCGATCTGGAGCGTCTCGTCCCAGGTCGTCTTCTCGCCGGGGTCGATGTCGACGAGGGCGAACGTCGGCCGGTCGACACGCGGCAGCCGCCCCGTCCAGGCATGGATCTCGAACGACGCCTGGTTTGCGAGCCAGCACAGCTCCGCCGCGCTCTTCGCGAGCAGGTGGGCGTTCGCCTTCCGCTCGTCGACGCCGGTCTCGGTCCAGCGCGGCAGCCAGTCGGGCGCGGTCGAGGGGATGTCCTTCTGCCAGAAGCCGGGCCCGCCGACGCCGTTCGGGTAGCGGTGAAGGTTGAGCGGCCGGTCCTCGAGGTGGGGCAGGATCGCCGGCGCGATCCGGCCGAAGTAGGCGATCAGCTCGCGTTTCGTGACCGGGCCGTCGCTCGAGCCGTCCGCCGGCGGGAACAGCGGCTTGTCGAGGTTGGTCAGCTTCAGCTCGCGGCCGGCGACGGTCCAGAGGGCATCCTTCGGCAGCTCGGCGAGCGCCTCGAGCTCGGCCTCCGTTGCGCCCGGGTACGCCGGGGACGACGCCGTCGCGGGCGACACTGCTGCCTTCGCGGCCGACGCCGAAGCCTTCGTTCGCGACGCCGGTCCCTTCGCCGGCGATGCCGACGTCCCCGACCCGCCAGCCGGCCGGGTCGAACTCGCGCGACCGTCGCCGCCCTTGGCCGGCCGCTTTCCTCGCTTCGCCGCCGTCGTCTCGTTCGCCATGGCTTCCTCCGCCTCCGCCGCTGCCTTCTCGGCGGCCACCGGCCGCTCCCGGGTCACCGCCATCGGGTCGTGGCCCTCGTCGATCCCCTTGAACGCTGTCTGGCGGACGATGCCCTCGCGCGTCCAGCCGCCGATCTCTGCCCGGATCACGAGCTCCGGCCGGACCCAGGTCACGAGGCGCAGCTCTCCTCGTCGCTCCGGCGCCGGGTCGAACGGCGCCCGGTCCGTCTCGAGGTCGGCGAGCCGCCGCCGCAGCTCCGTTCGCATTCGGCCGTTGAAGCCAGACCCGACCTTGCCGGCGAACCGCAGCTTGTCTCCCTCGTAAACGCCGACCGCCAGCGCACCAAGGTCCTTCGCGTTGCCCTCGCCCGGCGTCCAGCCCCCGACGACCAGCTCCTGCTCCGGGCGGATCTTGATCTTGAGCCATGCATTCGATCGGCGGCCGGGCTCGTATATCGACCGGCGCAGTTTGGCGACGATCCCTTCGAGGTCGCGCTGCCGGGCGGCCTCGTGGAACGCCCGGCCGTCGCCTTCGACATGCGCTGCGTAGCGGACGCGCGGGGACTCGAGGAGGACGCTCCGGAGGAGGCGCTTGCGATCCTCGAGCGGGACGCGCAGCAACGAGCGGCCGTCCAGATAGAGCAGGTCGAACGCCTGGTAGACGAGATGGGACCGCGCGCTCGCTGCCGCCTCCGGCGAGGGCCTCGGTGATCGGCCGTTCCCGCCGCGGAACCCGCTGATCGCCTCCTGGAGCCGGTTGAAGTCGGGCGTTCCATCGTCCTCGAGCGCGACGACCTCGCCGTCGACGACGGCGGTGGACGCGGCGATCCAGGTGGGCTTGGACAGCAGCCCCGGGAAGTACGTCGAGCCGTCGAGGCCACGGCGCGTGTACGTCTGGACACGGTCGCCGTCGACGACAGCCTGGAGACGGTAGCCGTCCCACTTGATCTCGAACAGCCAGTCGGGGTCGTCGAACGCGTTGGCAGCGAGTGTCGCGAGCATGGGCGGCACGAACCTCGGAAGTGGCTCGGCGACCGCTCCGGCGAGGTCGATCTCGGCTGCGGCGGCCGGCCGGTCGCTCATCCAGAGCGCCTCTCGGCGATCCTTGACTTCGTCGTTCGTGCGGCCCGTCTTCACCGACTGCGGCAGGTTTTCCGCGTCCCAGCCGGCCGACGCCGCCGCGTCGCGCTTCTTGATGAGGAGCCACTGCTCCTGGTCGTCCTCGAACGGCGTCGTGGGCTGGGTGCCGGGACGGCGGCTCGTCCGGACCAGCGTGTACCGGCCCCGGAGCTTCTCGCCGTGGAGCTCGAATTTCAGCTCGCCGTCGGCGATCGCCTTCGCGGGATCCGGCGTCTCCGCCTCCGGCTCGTACGTGCCCCAGTCCCAGACGATGACGTCACCGGCACCGTATTGGCCCTTCGGGATCACGCCTTCGAAATCGAAGTACTCGATCGGGTGGTCCTCGACGTGGACCGCCATGCGGCGGACGCCCGGGTCGAGCGTGGGGCCCTTCGGAACAGCCCAGCTCGCGAGCAGGCCGTCGACCTCGAGCCGGAAGTCGTAATGGAGTCGCGTCGCACGGTGGCGCTGGACGACGAAGCGGCCGCCTCCCGACGGCGTGCGGGCGGCGCCATCCCGCTCGCCGGCAGGCTCGGGCGTCTTCGCGAAATCGCGCTTGCGGTGGTAGCGGTCGAGCGGCATCGCCTTGGTGGCGTCTCCTCAGCCCGCGCCGGGACCCCCGACGGCGCGCACCCCAAGCCGGGGATCGACGTCGATCGCGATCGGATCACCGACGTGAACTCCGTCAGCCTCGATCCTGAACTCGCGGATGCTCGGATCGTGAGCCGATCCACGCGACTTGAGCACATGGATCGCTCGCCGCACGTCGGCACCGTCGATGTCGTAGCCGACGACCACGATGTTGTCGACGACGTGCGACAGCGACGTCTCCATCGTCGCGGCGAAGGCGAAGGGTGGCCGCGTCTCGAGGGTCATCAGCAGCGTCGTGCCGTTCCGAGCGCAACGCTGGCCAAGCGAGTAGACATATTCCTCGAACCGCGTCTGATCCGACGACGCGAAGCGCAGGTCGGACAGGCTGTCGACGACGATCAGCTCCGCATTCACGGCGTCGGCCGTCTCGAGCAGGCCGTAGACCCACTCGTCGATGTACATGTCGACCGGCGACCGGCGGTGGACCGTGACGTGCTTGCCGAACTGGTCGCCGGTTCGGCCGGCGAGGACGCGGGCGAGCTGGCTCGCCGACTCCTGGAGTGTCGCCAGGACGCCGGGACGGCCCGCGCGGGCGCCCGCGGCGAGGAAGTCGAGGCCGAGCATCGTCTTGCCCGAGCCTGCCGGCCCCATGGCGAGCGTCGCTGTTCCCGCCCAGACGCCGCCGTCGAGCAACCCGTCGATCTCGTCGGAACCGAGCGAGATCCGCTCCTCCGACGGCGTCGGCCGGGCGTCGTCGACCGGGTCGGCGAGGCGGGGCCAGACGCTCAGCCCGGACGCGCTCAACCGGTAGGCGTGGTCGCCGGAGAGGAACTGGCTGCCGCGGACCTTCTCGACCCGGAGCTGGCGGAGCGTCCGCTGGCCCTCGTTGCGGCTCCGGAGCGAGAGGATCGTGTCGGCCACTGCGGCCTCGACCGAGCCCATCAGCTCGTCCTCGTGGTACTCGCCGACCCACAGGCTGCTCACCGGCGACGCGGACAGCCGGCCGGCGAGCTCCGAGACGAACGTGCGGTACGCGAGCTCATCGGCAGCGAACGCCCGCAGCGCCTTGAACGAATCGAAGACCACGATCCCGGGCCGCATGTCGCGCAGGACCTCGATGATCCGCTCGATGACGGCCTGCAAGCCGCCCGAAGCCAGCTCCGGGAACAGCGTGTCGTACATCACCGCCGTTCCGACCCGGCCGGGATCGAAGAACGTCAGCTCCTGGCCGAACCGGACGAGCTTCTCGAGTGGTTCGCTGGTGGTCGCGAAGTAGATAGCAGGTCGCTCGACCGTCGCGTTGTGGAACACGTACTGCTCGGCGAGCATCGTCTTGCCGGTCCCGGGCGTTCCGGCGATCACTGTGATCGCAGCGGCCGGCAGGCCGCCACCGAAGACGGCGTCGAGCTGCGGCTGGCCGCTCTCCATCCGATCGATCATTGCGTGACGCTCGAGCGCACGAGCGCGCTCTCACCGAGAAGGTCCCGGATGGTCGAGACGAGAGCGAGCGGGTCGAGAGGCTTGCGGAGAAACGCGTCCGCGCCGGACCTGAGGGCGGCGTCCTCGAAGTCGAGCGTCGAGATCGCGACGACGACTGCGCCGGTCCGCGCCTTGAGGCGCGCGCAGAGCTCGGCTCCGGCGCCGCCCGAGAGCAGGAGCTCGACAACGGAGACGTCCGGCGTGCGCGTGGCCGCGATCGCCTCGGCATCGATCGCCGAGTACGACACCTCGACGTCGTAGCCCTCCGTCCGCAGGAAGTACTCGGCCATCTCCGCGGCGTAAGGATCGCGCTCAGCGAGGAGGACGAGCATCCGGTGGCCTGATGGCGACGACCCGAACGGTCGGGCGGCCCGGCGAGCCCGCTCCTCGGCGAGCGTCGAGCGGATCGCGTCCGCCGAGCGACCAGCCGTCGTCAGGCGCTTCACCGTCAGGAGGTCCTCGAGATCGTCGCGCGAATAGAGCCGGTGCCCGGTGGTCGCCGGGGACGGCCGTACGAAGCCGTCGTCTTCGTCCCAGCCGACGAGGATCGCGAGGGGCACGCCGACCATCGTCGCGATGGCCGCGGCGCTGTACACCGGCCGGGCGGTGCGGCGCACGGCGCTGGGTTCGGCCTCCGGCGTGGGCGCCGTTTCATCGACGGCGCCGGAGCCGTTCAGGCCGGCCACGCCGCTCTCCGTGTCGGCCCCCGAATCCGGCGGTGGCGCATCGCGGCGGTAGACGTACCACACACGAGGCTCGCCGGCGAAGGTCGCCAGCGGGTCCTGGGGGCTGACACGCGCCGACGGGTATCGCTGCCGAAGGAGGTGCTCGAGTCGCGAGGCCGCGTCGGACGCCGAGAGGTCGCCGATGGCGTCGATCGCCTGGTCGACCGCGACGCTGAACGCTCGATCCGCGCTCGGGAAGCAGCGGATGGTCGGAATGCCGCCCGCTCGTGGACTCACGAGCGCCGCCTCAGGCGCTCTTCCGTCGCCTGCCGCGACCTGCGGCGGCGGTCTCCTCTTCCGCGTCGGCAGCCTTGCGCCGGCTGCGTGCCGCGGGCTTCTTCTCGGCGCTGTCCGACTTGCGCGCCGCCCGCTTCTCCTTCTCCTCCGCGACGGAGACGGGCTTCTCCGATTCGCGTGCGGCCTTCGAGGCCTTCACCGATGCCTCGAGGGCGGCCATCAGGTCGACGAGCTTGCCCGGTTCCTCCGCCGCCTCGATCTCGGGCTCTTCCTTGCCCTCGAGCTTGTTGTCGATGACCTTCATGAGCGCTTCGCGGTACTCGTCGCGATAGGCCTCGGGATCGAACTCGCCGGTCATCGCCGAGACGAGCTGCTTCGCCATCTGAAGCTCGGCTGGCTTGAAGTCCGGCTCCTCGTCGGGCAGGTCGAGCTCGCCGGTCGAGCGGATCTCGTCGGGCCAGTGGAGCGTGCTCAGCATCATCGTGTCGCCGAACGGGTCCATCGCCGCGAGCGCCTCGCGGTCCTTGATCACGACCTTGCAGATGGCCGTCAGGCCCTCGTCCGCGAGGACCGACTTCAGCAGGTAGAACGCCTTGCGGCCGACCTTGTCGGGCTCCATGTAGTAGGCCTGCTTCACGAACCGGGTGCTCGAGTCGTCGTCGTCCGACTTCGTGAACTGCTCGATCTCGATCGTCCGGACGGTCTTGAGCGGGACCTTCTCGAGGTCCTCGTCGGTGATGACGACATACCGGTCCGGCGCGTACTCGTAGCCCTTGACCGTATCCGCCCGGGAGATGATCGCTTCGTCGACCGGGCACCAGGTCTTCATCTGGATCCGGCTCTCATCCTTCTCATGAAGCATGTGGAACCGGACCTGATAGCTCGACTCCGTCGCCAGGTAGAGCTTGACGGGGATCGTCACCAGCCCGAACTGGATGGCCCCCTTCCACATCGAGCGCGCCACAGCATGTCCTCGTGCGTACAGTCGGATCGTGACTATAGCGTGACGGGACAACGCGGCCGCGTGACAGGGGCGCGTCGCGATGTCAAGAGGCGATGACGAACGGGTACCGGCCGTGGAGTCGCCGGTGGACGCTGACGGCGACCTCGACGGCCGCGTTCGTTGCCTCGACCGCGAGTGACGGGCGGGCAGTCGCCCGTTGGGCCGGCATCGCGTCTCCGGTCGTTCGTCCGGCCGCATCGGCGGTCGCGGCGTCGGGCGTGCCGGCTTCCGACGACGGCGTCCGTGGTGGCTGCGGTGTCGAAGGGCCGGGCACCGGACCGACGCCGGTCGAGCCGGTGACGACATCGCGGCCACTGGGGCGTGACCGGTCGGTCAGCCCGCGAGGCGACTGGTCTGTCGTCGGCGGTGGGGCGACGTTCGGGCCGGCCACGGTGAACGTCGCGATCCCGAAGTGACGGTTGCCGTGCTCGTCGCCCACGACGGTCAAATGGTACGTGCCGGGCGCGAGGCCCTTCGCCGCGCTGAGCGTCATCGTCGTCGTCGTTCCCTCGAAGCCGTACAGCGTCCGGTCCGCGAAGGCGGCCCGGATACCGGGCGGCACGTCCCTGACGCCGAACGTGATCCGCTCGAACGAATCCGCATTACGGACCAGCGTCACGTCGAGCGTCGCGGAGCCGCCGCTCGTCGACAAGGTCGGGACCGTGGGGATGGTGACCTCGAAATCGCCGCGCGGACCGAGCCGCGAGAGGTTGAGCAGCTTCTCGTGGGTGCCGTCGGGGTCCGTCGTGACCCTCCAGTCGAGCGTGCCCAGGTACTGCAGCGCCTGCTTGACGTCGGCGGGCGTGAAGTACGGTCGCGTCGCCTTGACGAGCGCCGCCGCGCCCGTCACGTGGGGCGCCGCCATCGACGTTCCGGACATGTACGCGTACGTGCCGCCGGGGATCGTCGAGTAGATGCACTTCCCCGGCGCGATCAGGTCGACGTCCTTGCCGTAGTTGCTGAAGTCGGCGAACGTGTCGTCGACGTCGTACGAGCCCCACGAGAAGCAGCGGTTGCCGCCGAGGCCGCCCGGCTTGCCGTCGGTGTCGGCGAGGGCCGAGACCGTGATCACCTCGTCATACGAGCCCGGGACGCGAAGTGCCGCGTCGCCGCTGTCGTTCGCCGCCGCCGCCACGACCGTCACGCCGCTCTTGACGAGGCGGCAGATGGCCGCATGCAGGAAATCGCCATTCGCGCTGCCGCACGCACCGTCATCGCGGCCCCACTTGGTGATGCTCATGTTCACGGCCTCGATCAGCGGCCGCGAGGCGTCGTTGCGATCGTGTTGGGCGAAGACCCAGTCGATGCCGCAGGCGTACCACGAGAGCATGCCCGAGCCACTGTCGTCGATGACCTTCACAGCCCACAAGCGAACGCCAGGAGCGACGCCGACGACGCCGGTCCCGTTGTCAATCGCGCCGACCGTGCCCGCGACGTGCGTGCCGTGGCCGTAGACGTCACGCCAACGGTCGGGGTTGGATGTCGAGCAGTCGTAGCCGCCGACGACATTCAGCTCCGGCACTCGGGCGATGCCCGTGTCGAGGATCGCGACGTCGGCGTCGACCCGATCGTCGACGCCGTCGATCCTGGCCGCGCGTGAGACGCGCGCCCCGATCCGGCTGATACCGGTCGGGTACAGCTGGCCCTCGACTTCGATCTTCTCGTCTGGGACGACCGCAGCGACCGCGCTGTCGCCGCGGAGCGTCTCGACCTGGGCGTCGGACAGAGCCGCCGAGAAGCCCCGGATCCCGTGGGTGAAGGTGCGGTCCGCCTTGAAGCCGTCCCTTGCCGATCGGCGTGCAGTCGCGGCCGCCGCGTCCGTACCGCCCTTGTACAGGACGATCCAGCGCCCCGTCGGGTCCGCCGCTCCCGCAGCGCCGGCGGCCCGTGGGCTCCCGGCGACTGCCGCGCCGAAGCCGCCCGAGCCGGCCGCCGCCGGACCGACGGCAGCAGCGAGGAGCAGGGCGGCGGCCACGAACGTGGCAACGTGGCGGCGCATGGAGATTCTCCGGCTCGTGCGGACTGCGGAGATGCGACGGCAGGGGTGGCGCTGCCATCGACAACGGTAAGGGTGCGCCGCAACCCGCGCTGGTTCCAGCCGCTATTTCGTCAGGTCCCGGCATGGCTCACCAGTCCCAACCACTCCTAACCCCAGCGTGTCGAGTCAGGCCGTGGTCGGGCGGCGAATCTCCGTTTCGGCGTCGGCGATCCGGGCGAGGATGGCGTCGCGGATCGCGTCGAGCGACGCCTGGATGCCCTGCGTGCTGCGCGCGATCGACGTCAGCGTCGATTTGATGCCCTTCAGCGCATCGAGCTCTGCCCGGACCGACGCGAGCGCCGCCCGGATCGCCTCGCCGTCGATCTCGGCGGCGGCGTCGCGCAGCCCGGCGATCGCGTGGAGTCTGGCCAACCGGATCGCCGCGTCGAGCGACGCCGGGTCCGGGTCCTCGGGGTCGACAACGCAGTAGACGTCGCCGGCGCGGACGTCGAACGGGGCGATTCCGGCGGGCGCATGGTCCGGGCCGAAGATCGCGACAGCGACCGCCGCGGACCGGTTCTCCTTCGCCTCGCGGAGCTCCTCGCGGATCGCCCGGCCCGACATAGCGCGGTCTTTTGCCTCGATCACGACCCGGACGTCTGCCCCGCCGGTGCGGGCCGGATCGATCGTGAGGACGAAATCGCCCTTCTTCGAGCGCAGGATGCCGCCGGCCTCCGATCCCGTCCGGTCGAGGAGGTCGCCGGCGCCGCGAGCGACGTCGCCGAGCATGGCTTCGAGTAGGTCCTCGAAATCCGCGCCCTTCGCCGTCGAGCGCGCCCGCTCCGCGCCGCGCGCGGCCGCAGCGGCCTCGATCGCGGCGAGCCGCTCGTTGAGACGGTCGAACTGGGCGCTGACCTCACCGCGGAACTGGTGCATCGGCGAGTGCTGCCGCGTGGGATCGAGAAGCACGGCGAGGCGTGACGCGTCGCCGTCGAAGTAGGTCCCGAGCAGCGCCTGCATCCGGCCGATCGCGCTGTCGCGCCTGGATTCGTCGAAGAGCTCGTTCACGAACGACCGGAGCGCGCCACGATCGCCGAGGAAATGCTCCAGCGTCCGGGGCAGCCGCCCGTCACCGTCGGCGAAGTTCGCCCGGAGCGTCTGGTCGAGCGTCTCCGCCGCCCGCGTGTTGACCTGCTCCGTCTGGCGCATGAGCTTCTCGAACTCTGCCCGGACGACATCGACGTTGACCGTGGCGCCGGCGTCCTGGAGTGCGAGCAGCCCGATCCGAAGCGCACGCTCGACGAGCGACGCGCGGTCTTCCTCCGGTCGCTCGGCGAGGATCGACGCGAGCGCGGTATCGCGAAGGACCAGCCGGTCGATCACGATCCGGTCCGCGTCGACGGTGATGCCTGGTGCGCTTGGGAGCTGGACGATTCGGGCTTCCATGGCCCGGATATTGCGTCGGCGTCGTGACAGCTAGCGTGTCACGAAGCCCGACCCTCATCGAACTTCGACGCTCGGACCGCGCCAATAGCCTGATGCCACGAACGGCATCGCCGCGCGACTGCAGAGATTCCGGCCGGGGCTCAACCGCGACGAACGGTCGCCTGGATCAGCCCGTGGGGCTCGGTCGTCGATACATAGACCTGGCGGTCGTTCGGGATCCCGAAACGCTCGACATCGGCGAGCCAGTGGTGGAGGTTCGGCAGCGTCATCGTGATCTCGGCGACCTCGGCGTGGCGCTCGATGATCGCCTCGCCGATGATCCAGATCGACGCCTGGACCGACACGCTCTGGTGCTCGGCGAAGACCTCGAGCAGCGTCTGCGTCACCGCTGCGAACGAAGCGTCGTAGTCCACGCTGACGCTATCCACGTACCGCCACGTCGCGTCGACCTTCGTCGCCAGCAGCCGGTCGTCGGTCTCCGGAAGTGTCGTGAACTCGTCACGCGGGAAGCCCGCGAAGGCCGATTTCGATGTCTTCATCACGACCAGGTCGGCGATGCCGGCCTCGACCGTCGAGGTACCGCGCGTCGAGGAGACGACCGCCGTCCGCGTCGAGGTCCGGTCACGGACGAACGCGTCGGGCGCGATCCCGATCGGCTGCCACGCGAACTCGTCGATCGACACCGTCACGCGCGACACCTGCTCGTCGCGCAGGAAGTGACGTCCAAGGGCGTTCCCGTACGCCTCGATCGGGCCGCCGAGGTGCTCGCCGGCCAGGGCGTAGGCCGTGTTCTTCATCGTGTCCGTGGCGACGACGAGCGAGTTGTCG
>JBJMMH010000134.1:0-4977 GCA_045804885.1 Chloroflexota bacterium
CCGCGCGCGCCCAATCGGGCAAGGCGAAGCCCAAGGCCGCGGCGAAGTGACAACGATTCGCAGCGCCCTCGCCGCGCCCGAGCTCGCGCCGGAGCTCCGCACCGCCCTCGACGGCCTCCTCCTCTCGATGGCCGACGACGAGTTCGTGATCGGCTTCTCTGATTCTGAATGGACCGGCATCGCGCCGATGCTCGAGGAAGACGTCGCGATCAGCTCGCTCGCCCAGGACGAGCTCGGTCACGCGCAGGCCGTCTACCAGCTGTTGGCGGCCGTCCGCGGCGACGGTCGCGACGCCGACGCGATCGCGTACGACCGGACGCCCGACCAGTACCGCCACGCCCGGCTCCTCGACCACGGCCGCGGCGATTGGGCGATGACGATTGCCCGGCGCTACCTCTACGACACATCGGACACGGTGCGGCTCGACGCGCTGGCGGGCTCGGCGTTCGGTCCGCTTCGAGAGCTCGTCGACAAGATGCGCCGCGAAGAGCGCTACCACGTCATGCACGCGGCCGCCTGGTTCGAGCGATTGGCGTCGCGCGAGGGCGAGCCGCGCAACCGGCTCCTCGCCGCTCTCGACGACCTCGCCCCGGATGCGGCCAGCGTCTTCACGCCGCTCGCAGGCGAGGCGCTCCTCGTTGAGGCGGGCGCGATCAACGCGCCGATGACCGAGCTCGACGCGCGCTGGCGAGCGAGCATCACACCGACGTTCGTTGCCCATGGTCTGCCCATGCCGCCGCCGGACCAGTTGAGCGACGGCCGGACTCGACACGGCGAGCCGTTTCGGTGGCTCTGGGGCGAGTTCACCGCCGTCCGGCGGGAGGATCCGGTCGCGGCATGGTGACCCATGTCGGAACGCGAGCACCGTCGGTCGCGGATGTCCGCGCCGCGCTCCGCGACGTCGCCGACCCCGAGATCCCGGTCGTGTCGGTCATGGACCTCGGCATGGTCGACCGCGTCGAGGTCGCTCAGGGGCGCGTCTCGGTCGACCTCCTGCCGACCTTCATCGGCTGCCCGGCCCTCGAGATGATCGAGACGGCGGTCACGGACCGCCTCGCGGCGTTCGGCCTCCCGACCGAGGTGACGTTCACGACACGCGTCCCCTGGACGTCGGATCGGATCAGCGAACGCGGCCGGGAGCGCCTGCGCGCGGCGGGGATCGCCCCGCCCGCGGATCCGTCGGACGTCCGCTGCGCATGGTGCGGCTCCGTCCGCGTCGTGATGGACAGCGCGTTCGGCCCGACCCAGTGCCGTTCGCTGTTCTATTGCCGCGATTGCCGACAACCGTTCGAGGCGTTGAAGCCGGTCTAGATGCCGGACGAGGTCGTCGGGGTCGTGGGAGCCGGGACCATGGGGGCGGGAATCGCCCAGCTCGCGCTCGAGGCCGGCCACGAGGTCGTTCTCCACGATGTTGACGAGGAGGCGATCCAGCAGGGCCGGGCCCGCATCAGGGCCGGGCTCGGCCGACGGGCCGCAAAGCTCGATCTCGATGCCGACACGATCGACGAGTGGGTCGAGGGCCGATACGTCCGGCTCCGCGACGGCCATTCGCTCGACGCCCTCGGCGCCGAGGCGGATGTCGTCATCGAGGCCGCCCTCGAGGATCTCGCCCTGAAGCGGACGATCTTCCGGACACTCGACGGGGCCGCCTCTCCTGACGCGATCCTGGCGAGCAACACAAGCGCCCTGTCGATCGCTTCGATCGCGGACGCGACTGACCACCCGGAGCGCGTCGTCGGCCTCCATTTCTTCAATCCCGCGCCGGTGATGAAGCTGGTCGAAGTCGTCAGCGGTCCCGCGACATCGCCTCCCGTCGCCGCCCGGGCCGCCGATCTCGTCACGAGCTGGGGTTGCGAACCCGTCGCGTGTATTGATTCGCCGGGTTTCATCGTCAACCGCGTCAACAGGCCGTTCACCATCGAGGCGCTCAGGATGCTCGAGGCCGGCGAGGCCTCGGTCGAGACGATCGACGCTGCGCTTCGGGGCGCCGGCTATCCGATGGGCCCGTTCGAGCTCATGGACCTGATCGGCGTCGACGTGAACCTTGCCGTTGCGACCGCGATCTGGGACGGCCTCGGCCGGCCGGACCGGCTCCGACCGTCGCCCATCCAGGAGCAGCTCGTCGCGGACGAGCATCTCGGACGGAAATCGGGCATCGGGTTTTACACGTATGAGGGCGGGTCCCGTCGGACGAGGGCGGACCGCGATGAGCCGGCGACGCTCTCGAACCCGGAGATCGTCGCTCGGATCGAGACCGGGATCGCGACGGAGGCCGTGCTGGCCCGAGACGAGCGTGTGGCCGACGAGCAGTCGATCGAGCGGGCGCTCCGCCTCGGCGCCGGCCACCCCCGCGGCCCGTTCGAACGGCTCCGCACTTAACCCGAGGCGGCCCCATCCGTCCGGACGGGGCCGCGGCCATGCTGGGTGAGGACGGTCAGCCGCCGAGCAGTTCGCAGATGATGAGCGCCGGATCGTCCTGTGTATGGTTGCCGGCTTGTCGAATCAGCTCGAAGATCGGGTCACCCCCGTCCTCGGGGAACGTGACGTGAAACACCGTCTGGCCGGTGTTGGCGATCACCCGGCCCTGACCGGGCACGGAGACCGACTGAATGTTGCCGGTCGTCGCGAGGATGAGGCTGCCGTCCTCGAGGTACGTGACCCGGTCCGGCCCGACGTCGCGTGTGCGGACCTCGCCGAACTCCGAGAAGAAGCGCACCTGGATCGCGAAGTTGTTGACCTCACGCTTCGGGTTACCCGCGGCATCGCGGAACACCCGGAACGTGACGTGGCCGGTGCCGTCCACGAAGACGTCGAACCCACAGGCGTCGGTCAGACCTTCGTCGAGCAGACCGACGTCATTGATCACCACGCGATCCATCTCGGGTTGGCCGGCCGCGGCGGGCGCGACGACGCCGAGACAGAGCAGCGCGGACGCGAAGACGAGCGCGATGCGACGACGCATCATTCGGTCCCTCCCTTGGGCCCGCGGGATCAGATGTGACGGCATCAGATCGACGGGTCGGCGGCCCTCCCCGGACCCGATCGCGCGATGATGCGCTGGGCGACGCCGCCGTGCTCGTCGCTTTGGTCGATCGGTGCGCCGGTGCACCGGCCTGATCCTGCCGTCTTCCCGCATCGACCTACAATCCCCGCGTGTCACGCGATCTCCATCGGCCGCTCCGGGAGGCCTGGGTCGTCGAAGCCGTCCGGACGCCGATCGGACGCTACGGCGGCACCCTGGCCCAGGTCCGCCCCGACGACCTCGCGGCGGCCGCCATCCGCGCGGCAGTCGACCGCTCCGGAATCGACCCGACCCTCATCGAGGATGTGATCCTCGGCTGCGCGAACCAAGCCGGCGAGGACAACCGCGACGTCGCGCGGATGGCCCTGCTCCTTGCCGGGCTACCCGTCGAGGTCGGCGGCCTCACCGTGAACCGGCTCTGCGGCAGCGGGCTCCAAGCGGTCAACTCGGCGGCTCATGCGATCGCGGCTGGTGACGGCGACGTCTTCATCGGCGGCGGCGTCGAATCGATGACGCGGGCGCCGTATGTGATGGCGAAGCCCGATACCGCCTTCGACCGCGGTGAGCGACAGCTCTACGACACAACGCTCGGCTGGCGGTTCGTCAACCCAGCCATCGCCGCGATGCACTACCCGTACTCGATGGGCGAAACGGGGGAGAACGTCGCCGAGCGCTGGGAGGTCGGCCGCGACCTCCAGGACGCCTTCGCTCTTGCCTCGCACCAGAAGGCCGTGGCCGCGATCGACGGAGGCCGCTTCGACAGCCAGATCGTGCCAATCACGATTCCCCAGCGGAAAGGCGATCCGCTCGTCGTCTCGCGCGACGAGCACCCGCGCGCGGACACGTCGGCCGACGCGCTCGCCAGGCTCCGGCCCGCGTTCCGGGATGGCGGCACGGTCACGGCCGGCAACAGCTCCGGCATCAACGATGGCGCGTCGGCGATCCTGCTCGCCGAGGCCTCTCGTGCTCGCGAGCTCGGCCTGAAGCCCATTGCCCGCATCGTCTCGACCGCCGTCGCGGGCGTCGACCCCGCGATCATGGGCTACGGCCCGGTGCCGGCGACGCGCAAGGCGCTCCAACGGGCCGGGATAGGCGTCGCCGACCTCGATCTCGTCGAGTTGAACGAGGCCTTCGCGTCGCAGTCGATCGTCTGCATCAACGAGCTCGGCCTCGATCCCGACAAGGTCAACGTGAACGGCGGCGCCATCGCGCTGGGCCACCCGCTCGGGATGAGCGGCGCCCGCCTCATCACGATGCTGAGCCACGAACTGAAGCGCACCGGCGGTCGGTACGGCCTCGCGACGATGTGCATCGGCGTCGGGCAGGGGATCGCGACAGTGATCGAGCGCGTCGAGGGTTGAAGCCCCCGGCGGGACCGGCAGAAACTGCGACCGCGCTGCAACGGCGATTTCGGCGCGGGAGTTGTCGGAATCCGTTGCGCAGCGTACGATCGACCCATCGACGGGACCCGTCCGCCGTCGCACAGTCCGAGCACGAAAAGCCTCCGAGGAGGAACGCACCGACATGATGGAAACCCAGCCGACCGTCGTCAGCTTGACCGACTCGGCCGCGACGAAGCTTCGTGAGCTCACGGCTGAGGAGGCCAACCCCCAGATCGGCCTCCGGGTGTACGTGTACAGCGGTGGCTGCTCGGGATTCCGCTACGGGATGATGCTGGAAGACGCCCCGACCGCCGAGGACAGGATCCTCGAGGCGAACGGCGTCAAGGTCTACGTCGATGGCAACAGCGTCGACCTCCTGAGCGGCTCGCAGATCGTCTACGTCGACACGCTCATGGGCGCCGGCTTCACCGACAACAATCCCAACGCGGTCGCTGCGTGTGGCTGCGGCTCGAGCTTCCGGACGGCGGACGACACCGGAGCCCCGCGGGCCTGCGCCCACTGATCCTCGCCAACCCCATCGACGCCGCCGGTCCAACCGGCGGCGTTTTCGAT
>JBJMMH010000135.1:0-3011 GCA_045804885.1 Chloroflexota bacterium
TGATCCTCGAGCGCATGAACTTCCCGGACCCGGTCGTGCACCTCTCGATCGAGCCGAAGACGAAGGTCGACCAGGAGAAGCTGTCCGTGGCGCTCCAGCGGCTCGGCGAGGAGGACCCGACCTTCCAGGTGCGGAGCGACGAGGAGACCGGCCAGACCGTGATCTCCGGCATGGGCGAGCTGCACCTCGAGGTGATCGTCGACCGGCTCAAGCGCGAGTTCAACGTCGAGGCCGCCGTCGGGCGCCCCCAGGTGGCCTACCGCGAGACGGTGCGCGACCAGGCGCGCAAGATCGAAGGCAAGCTCATCCGCCAGACGGGCGGGGCGGGCCAGTACGGCGTCGTTTACATCGACCTCGAGCCGGCACCCGGCGAGGGCTTCGACTTCATCAACAAGATCAAGGGCGGCGCCGTGCCGTCGGAGTTCATCCCGGCCGTCGAGAAGGGGATCGAGGAGGCGCTCGAGTCGGGCGTCAAGGCCGGCTATCCGATGGTGGACGTGCGCGCCACGCTCACGGACGGCAAGTACCACGACACCGATTCCTCGGAGGTGGCCTTCAAGATCGCCGGCTCGCTGGCGCTGAAGGACGCCGCCAGACGCGCGAAGCCCGTGCTGCTCGAGCCCGTGATGGCGGTCGAGGTGGTCACGCCGCAGGACTTCATCGGCGACGTGATCGGCGACCTCTCCCGGCGCCGCGGCCACGTCGAGGGCCAGGAGCCGCGCGGAAATGCCGTCGCGGTCAGGGCAAGCGTGCCGCTCGCCGCTATGTTCGGGTATGCGACCGACCTGCGCTCCTCCACGCAGGGCCGGGCCACCTACACGATGCAGTTCGACCGGTACGAGGAAGTGCCGGGCAGCATCGCGGAGGAGATCGTCGAAACCCGCACTGGTGAGCCGGTCGGGGCCTCGGCATAAAGAGTATGTTTCGCGAGTTCGGGTTCGACCCGAAGAAGACTTTGAGAAAGGGGTAGTTCGGAGTGGCGAAGGAGAAGTTCGAGCGCAATAAGCCGCACGTCAACGTCGGCACGATCGGTCATATCGACCACGGCAAGACCACGCTGACCGCGGCCATTACAAAGGTGCTGTCCGAGAAGTACGGCGGCCAGGCGCGCAGCTTCGAGGAGATCGACAACGCTCCTGAGGAGAAGGAGCGCGGCATCACGATCGCCACCTCGCACGTGGAGTACGAGACGGAGAACCGTCACTACGCCCACGTGGACTGCCCGGGGCACGCCGACTACATCAAGAACATGATCACGGGCGCCGCCCAGATGGACGGCGCGATCCTCGTCGTCTCCGCGGCGGACGGCCCCATGCCGCAGACGCGCGAGCACATCGTGCTGGCGCGCCAGGTGAACGTGCCGTACGTGATCGTGTTCATGAACAAGGTGGACATGGTCGACGACGCCGAGCTCCTCGAGCTCGTCGAGGTCGAGGTCCGCGAGCTCCTGTCCGAGTACGACTTCCCGGGTGACGACGTCCCGGTGATCCAGGGCTCGGCGCTGAAGGCGCTCGAGGGCGACCAGGAGCACGTCGACAAGATCGTCGAGCTGGCCGCCGCGCTGGACTCGTACATCCCGGAGCCCGAGCGCCCGCTCGACCGCCCGTTCCTGATGCCGGTCGAGGACGTCTTCTCGATCACCGGCCGCGGCACGGTCGCCACCGGCCGCATCGAGCAGGGCGTCGTGCACACCGGCGACACGGTCGAGATCGTGGGCATCCACGACCAGACCAACTCGACGGTCGTGACCGGTGTCGAGATGTTCCGCAAGATCCTCGACGAGGGCCAGGCGGGCGACAACGTCGGCTGCCTCCTCCGAGGCGTCAGCCGCGAGGACATCGAGCGCGGGCAGGTGCTCTGCAAGCCGGGCTCGATCACGCCGCACACGAAGTTCAAGGCCCAGGTCTACTGCCTGAAGAAGGAGGAGGGTGGCCGTCACACCCCGTTCTTCAACGGCTACCGGCCGCAGTTCTACTTCCGGACGACCGACGTGACCGGGGTGGCGAACCTCCCCGAGGGCACGGAGATGGTCATGCCGGGCGACAACGTCGAGATGACGGTGGAGATGATCCAGCCCATCGCCATGGACGAGGGTCTCCGCTTCGCCATCCGCGAGGGCGGCCGGACGGTCGGCTCGGGGGTGGTCACGCAGGTCGTCGAGTAGCACTCGAGACAAGGCTTCATCGGGGGCGGGCGGCCGGAAGGCGATCCGCGCGCACTCGGCTCGGCCGAGTGCTTGCGGCCGAAGCGCCCGCCCCCGAAGTCTGTCCACACGCACACATGGCAACGCTTACCCAGAACAAGATCCGCATCCGGCTAAAGGCCTACGACCACTCGGCGATCGAGACGGCCGCAAAGGAGATCGTCGAGACGGCCGTGCGCACCGGGGCCTCGGTCTCCGGGCCCGTCCCGCTGCCCACCGAGAAGAACGTCTACTGCGTGATCCGCTCGCCGTTCAAGGACAAGGACTCGCGCGAGCACTTCGAGATCCGCACGCACAAGCGGCTGATCGACATCCTCCAGCCCACGCCGAAGACGGTCGACTCGCTCCAGCGGCTCGACCACCTTCCGGCGGGCGTGGACATCCAGATCCAATTGATCTGAGACGTGATGTCGAAGTTGAACATCAGGGCGCGGGGCCGGATGCCCCGTCGGAGGTAACCCCGTGGCTGCCTTGCTTGGAAGAAAGGTCGGAATGACCCAGGTCTTCCGGGACGACGGCCGTGTCGAGCGCGTGACAGTGGTCGAGGGCGGCCCCTGTCCCGTGACCGCCATACGGACCCCGGATCGCGACGGCTACGAGGCCGTCCAGCTGGGCTTCGGGGCAGTGAGCGAGAAGCGCCTGACGAAGGCCGAGCTGGGGCACCTCAAGAAGGCCGACGCCCCCGCGGTGCGGCACGTGCGTGAGTTCCGCGACGAGGCCGGCGAGCTGCAGGTCGGCGAGACCGTCACCGTCGAGGCCTTCGAGAAGGGCCAGACCGTCAAGGTCGCGGCCGTCGCCAAGGGCAAGG
>JBJMMH010000136.1:0-8759 GCA_045804885.1 Chloroflexota bacterium
GCGGAGTTCTGGGCACGTGGCACGTGGTCGGCCGACCAGCGGCTGAAGTCGCGGAGCGTGCGGCGCGCCTCCTCCCAGAGCGGGATCAGCTTGGCGTCCTTGACTCGCCAGCGGCCCGCGAGCTGCTCGACGATCAGCTTCGAGTCCAGGAGCATCACGACCTCGCGAGCGCCCATCTCGGCGGCGAGGGCCAGCGCACGGACGACGGCGGTGTACTCGGCGACGTTGTTCGTCTGGACGCCGAGGAACTCGGAGATCGAGGCATCGGGGATGGCCCGCGGATCGCGAGCATCGGCGCGGTCCAGCGAGATCAACGCAGCGCCGGCGGATGCCGGCCCTGGGTTGCCACGGGCCGCGCCGTCGGTCCGAACGACAAAGCCCCGTCCGGCCCTCACCGGCGTCGGCTGCGCGGCCGCGTCGGCCGGCGCGGGATCACCCCAGAGGGATGCCGACCGCGACCCTGGTTCCCGAGTCAGCTCGCGTCTCCGGGCGGCGGCGGATCCGTTGGAGCGTTGGTGGAGGCGGGCGGACTTCCGGGCAGCACGGGCATGTCGACCACCGGCAGCGGCTCGCGCGTTCCGCGGAGCTTTCGCCACACCATCTGGATGGGGTCGTAGGCCTGGTCGGCGACGCGCTCCTTGAGGGGGATGATCGCGTTGTCGGTGATCTTGATGTGCTCGGGACAGACCTCGGTGCAGCACTTCGTGATGTTGCAGAGCCCGATGCCGCCGTCGTCCTTGAGATGCTGCGACCGATCAGCCGTGTCGATCGGATGCATCTCGAGCCCGGCACTCCGGACGAGGAACCGCGGCCCCATGAACGGCTGCTTCGTCTCGTGGTTCCGGAGGACGTGGCAGACGTCCTGGCAGAGGAAGCACTCGATGCACTTCCGGAACTCCTGGACGCGCTCGATGTCCTGCTGCTGCCAGCGCCATGACTCCTGTGGCTCGTCGGCCGGCGGCTGGAACGGCGGGATGGCCTTGTTGACCTCGTAGTTCCACGAGACGTCGGTGACGAGGTCGCGGACGAGCGGGAAGGCCCGCATCGGCTCGACCTGGATCGTCTCGCCCTCCTCGAAGTCGGACAGCCGCGTCTTGCAGGTGAGGCTGGGCCGGCCGTTGACCTCGGCGCTGCACGAGCCGCACTTCGCGGCCTTGCAGTTCCAGCGGACGGCAAGGTCCGGCGCCTCGTTGGCCTGGATCCAGTGGAGGGCGTCGAGGACGACCATCCCCTCCTCCGCTGGCACGTCGAACTCGTCGAAGCGGGCCTCTGTCGAGGGCGTGCCGCGGAAGACCTTGAGATGGGCGTCGGCCATCAGCTCACTCCTTCGCGACCAGGACGCGGAGATCGTCGGGCATCGCCGGCAGCGGCGACGTCGCGACCTCCATGCCGTCGATGCCGAGCCGGACGACGCTGTTCCGCGTGCCCCACGCCGCGTCGTCGAGTTCCGGGAAGTCGAGACGACTGTGCGCCCCCCGGCTCTCCTCGCGCTGTCGCGCACTGCGGGCGATGGCCTCGGCGGCGATCAACATGTTCCGGACCTCGTACACGAGGTTCCAGGACGGGTTGTACGCGCGGCCGCCAGAGACGCGGGCGTTCGGCCAGCGGGCCCGAAGCGCGTCGAGCCCGCGGATCGCGTCGTCGAGGTCCTCGGCGGTCCGGAAGATGCCGACGCGCGTCTGCATGATCTCCTGAAGCGCTTCGTGGAGCCGGTATGGGCTCTCACCCTCCTCGCCCGAGAACGGCGCCGCCAGCTCGGCGATCGCCGCCTGGACGGCGGCCGGATCGAGCCACGGCTCCGCGTCGTGGGCCTTCGCGTAGTCGGCGGCCGCAGCGCCCGTTCGCTGGCCGAACACGAGCAGGTCCGAGAGCGAGTTGCCACCGAGCCGGTTCGCGCCGTGCATCCCACCGGCGACCTCGCCGGCGGCGAATAGGCCGTCACGGGTCGTCGCACCGGTGTCGGCGTCGACCCGGATGCCGCCCATGATGTAGTGCGTCGTCGGGCCGACTTCCATCGGCCCCGTGGTGATGTCGACGTCGGCGAGCTCCTTGAACTGCTCGTACATCGAGGGCAGCTTCCGCCGGACGTGGTCGGCAGCGAGGTAGCTGATGTCGAGGAACACGCCGCCGTGCGGCGACCCCCGCCCCTCGCGGACCTCCGTGTAGATCGCCCGGGCGACGTTGTCGCGGGTGGACAGTTCCGGCGGCCTGCGGGCATCCGTCGTCCGGCCGGCGCTGAGCGCCTCGACCCACGTCGAGGCCTCCTCGTCCGTCGCCGCGTACTCGTCGCGGCGGTCCTCCGGCAGGTAGTCCCACATGAACCGCTTGCCGTCCTTGTTGCGGAGGATGCCGCCCTCCCCGCGGACCGCCTCGGTCACCAGGAGGCCGCGGACCCCGGGCGGCCAGACCATCCCGGTCGGGTGGAACTGGACGAACTCCATGTCGATCAGGTCGGCGCCCGCGAGATACGCCAGCGCCTGGCCGTCGCCCGAGTACTCCCACGAATTCGACGTGACCTGGTAGACGCGGCCGACGCCGCCCGTCGCGAGGACCGTCGCCTTCGCGGGGAAGACAACGGCCTCGCCGCTTTGGCGCCAGTAGCCGAGCGCTCCGCGGACCCGGTCCCGTCCGGTGACGAGGTGGGTGATCGTGCACTCCATGTAGACCGCGATGCCCATCGCGACGGCGCGATCCTGCAGCGTCCGGATCATCTCGAGCCCGGTCCGGTCACCAACATGGGCGAGACGCGGATGCGAATGGCCGCCGAACGGCCGCTGGAGGATCCGGCCGTCGCGGGTCCGGTCGAAGACGGCGCCCCACGCCTCGAGCTCGCGGACACGGTCCGGCGACTCCAGCGCGTGAAGCTGGGCCATCCGGGCGTTGTTGAGCATCTTGCCGCCGACCATCGTGTCCCGGAAGTGGGTCTGCCAGCTGTCGCGGTCGTCGACATGCCGGAGGGCCGCGGCGACGCCGCCTTCGGCCATCACCGTGTGGGCCTTGCCGAGGAGCGACTTGCAGACGAGCCCGACGCTCGCCCCCGACTCCGCCGCGGCGATCGCCGCCCGGAGGCCTGCCCCGCCAGCTCCGATGACGAGGACGTCGTGAGGATGGCGCTCGAGTCGGTCGATCATCGCGTCGCGGTCAGAAGCGGATCGCCGGGTCGATGATGATCCCCAGCGCCAGCAGCCGGACGTAGATGTCGGCGAACGTGACCGTCAGCAGGCTCGCCCAGGCCCAGAACATGTGGTGCCGGTTGAGTGACGTGATCCCCTGCCACGCCGTGTAGCGGGCCTGGCGGCGGCGGGTGCAGGAGAAGCAGTCGACCTTGCCGCCGACGAGGTGCCTCAGCGAGTGGCACGACAGGGAGTAGCCGCTCAGCAGGGCCGCATTGAAGAACAGGACGAACACGCCGAGACCGATCCGGACGCCACCGCTCGGCGCGAAGATGGAGGCCGCCGCGTCGACCCAGAGGAAGAACAGCGGGACGAACGCGAGGTAGAGGAAATAGCGGTGGAGGTTCTGGAGGATGAACGGGAACGCGGCCTCGAGGCTGTAGCGCTTGTGGGCGGTCGGTTCACCCACCGCGCAGCCGGGGGGATCGGCGAAGTAGAAGCGGTAGTACGCCTTCCGGTAGTAGTAGCAGGTCGCCCTGAAACCCAGCGGGATCCACAAGATCAGGAGACCCGGACTGATCCACGTCGGCAGCCAGGTCGGTGCGATCAGCGGCGAGAACAGCGGCGAGAGGTAGCCGTCGTACTGGTATGGCGTCTGGAACAGCGGCGTCAGGAGGATGCCGCTCACGAACAGGTACGTCGCGCAGAGCGTGAAGACGACGGCCTGGATGCCGGGAGCAAGCCACCACGCGTCGCGGCGCGAGGTCCGGCCGAGGCCCAGCGCCGCGGTGCCCGGCGGTTTCATCGGCGTGCCGACGGGCGCGCGGATCGGGCTGCGGATCACCGCCATGACGGCTGGGCAACCTCGTCAGGGCGCGTGACGCGGTCGATCATGCCTGGGCGGTCGGGACGCGGCCGGACGTCGTGAGCGTCGCGTTGCCGGGACCGTCGCCGAGTTCGCTCAGGCGCTCGACGATCGCGTCGGTGAACGCGCTCGTGCCGGCCGACCCGCCGAGGTCATAGGTCAGGGTGCGGCCCTCGCCGATGACCTCCCGCAGGGCGCGTTCGACGCGCTCCGCGGCGTCGGTATGGCCGAGGTGACGGAGCATCAGCGCCCCGCTCAGGATCAGCCCGGTCGGATTGGCCTTGTCCTGGCCGGCGTATTTCGGGGCGGACCCGTGGACGGGCTCGAAGACCGCGGCCTCCGTCCCGATGTTCGCGCCGGGCGCCACACCGAGGCCGCCGACAAGGCCTGCAGCCAGGTCGCTGACGATATCGCCGTAGAGGTTGGGCAGGACGAGCACGTCGTAGAGATCCGGCTTCTGGACGAGCTGCATGCACATGTTGTCGACGATCCGGTCCTCGAATTCGACGCGGCCCTCGTATTCCCGGGCGACGGTCCGGGCGCTCTCGAGGAACAGGCCGTCGGACAGCTTCATGATGTTCGCCTTGTGGACCGCGGTGACCTTGCGGCGGCCGTTCGCGACGGCGTAGTCGAAGGCGAACCGGGCGATGCGCTCCGAGGCGGCACGGGTGATGATCTTGATCGACTCCGCGGCGTCCGGGCCGACCATGTGCTCGATCCCGGCGTAGAGGTCCTCGGTGTTCTCGCGGACGATCACGAGGTCGACATCCTCGTAGCGCGTCTCGAGGCCCTTGATGGAGCGGGCTGGGCGCAGGTTCGCGTAGAGCCCGAGCGCCTGGCGGAGGGTGACGTTCACGCTCCGGAAGCCCTCGCCGACCGGCGTCGTGATGGGACCCTTCAGTGCGACGCGGTTGCGGCGGATCGACTCGAGTACGTGCTCAGGGAGCGGCGTTCCGTACTCCCCGATGACCGCTTCGCCCGCGTCGACGGTCTCCCAGTCGAACTCGATGCCGGTCGCGTCGAGGACGCGACGGGTCGCCGCCGCCAGCTCCGGTCCGATGCCGTCGCCGGGGATGAGCGTGACGCGATGGGCCATGCAACCGATTGTACCGACGCACCGGGCAAGCCGACGGCCGGCCAACCGCGACGGATTGGTCGGCCGACGAACGCGGGAGGATGCTACTGCCAGGAGATCGAGTCGACGATCGGCTGAAGCATGGCGATGGCGGCGGCGAGTCGGTCCTTCGTGCTGTCCTCGGCGCGGACCGGCCCGAGGCCGATGACGACGACACGTGGGCCGATACGGAGGACGTCGACGCGATGGACCTGGTGCGCGCCCAACCCGAGCGTCGGAAACTCCGGGACGCCCGAGACCGGACCGAACGTGACGTCGTGGTCGCCCGTCTGCAGGTCGAGCTGCGACGCCGGGATCCCGCCGATGGTGATCGGCTTGCTGGCATCGATCGTGACGCCGGGCATCGCAGCGATCCACGAGGCGAGGTCGTCCGGCGGTCGCTCGAGCGGTCGCGACGCGCCAGGAGCGACCACCTTGTCGAAGCCCATGACGTGCATCTCGATCGGGTGGTCATGTCCGAACTCGATGTCGAGCCAATCGGGCAGGTTGACGTTGACGTCGCCGCGGCACCGGTAGCCCTGGGCGCAGTCGAGATTGACCTGTCGGTCGACCGTCATCGTGAGCGACGGCTTGAAGTGGGTGATGTACCGACCCGGGAACAGTTCGCTACCGCCCTCCGAGAGGAACGCAAGGGCTGCATCTGACGGCACTGACGTCGGCATGGGTGTCGCAGCGCGGGTGGTCGGCGTCGGCGTCGGTGTGACAGTGGACGTCGTGCTCGGTGCCGTCGTCGGCGGCGTCGTTGGCGGCGCGCTCGGCGGAGACGTCCGATCGGCCGTCGGGACGTTCGAGCAAGATGCGACGACCAGGGTGATCGTGATCGATGCGGACGCGATGGACCGCGCGTAGCGAGGCATGGACAGGCTCCTTTGGGGTGTCTGGTGGTCGCGGCCCGGCCGCGGGTCAGGGCGCGAGGCGCTGGATCGTGGTGAGCGCGTCGTAGGGCACGGTGCCGCGGGCCAGGACCGTCCCGGGCGAGCCGTCGATCGGCAGCAGCCACTCGGTCCTTGAGTTCAACTCGTTGACGACGATGGCGGTGCCGTCGGGCGTGAAGAAATTGTTGTTGAGCGTCGGTCCGTCAGGCCCGAGATCGCCTCGCAGCGGGAGCTCGACGCCGGTCGAGCCGCCGTCCAGCGATGCGACGACCAGCTGGACGACGTGGCCGAGATGAAATCTCAGGTACGCGACATGGATGCCGTCCGGCGAGAACCCGGGTGCGGTCTGGGCGGGATCGACCCGCGGAGCCGGCAGCACGCGATCGTGGCCGGTCGCGATGTCGAGGACGTGGATCTGGAAATAGCCCTTCAGGGCGCTCTCCCGGTACATCACCCGTGTCCCGTCCGGAGAGCCGGAGATGTCCTGGAAGTCGTCGTCGTCGAGCGCGGGGCGCCTCGTGACGGCGTGGAGGTCGGACCCGTCCGGGTGGACGAGTTCGATTGCCGGGCCTGGGTCCGCGTCGAGCAGGTGCTCGCGGCGGAACAGGATGTACGCGCCGTCCGGGGCCAGCCACGAGACCTGGTTTGCCGGCCCGTCAACAGTCAGCTGGTGCAGGCCGGTCCCGTCGGCGTTGATCACGTTGATCCGGCCGCGGCCGAGATCGCGCGAGAGGAAGACCAATCGCGTACCGTCGGGTGACCAGTCGACCTGGTCCAGCCCCTCGACGGCCGGGCTGACCACCGTGGCGCCGGTCCCATCGGTATTCGACACGACGAGCTCGACGCGGCCTCCCAGGAGGCCACGGGCGTACAGGAGCTTGGTCCCGTCGCGGGAGAACATCGGTCCGAAGTCGGAGCCGTCAACCGGCTTGGGAGCGAGTGCCGTCGTGGCGCCCGTGAGCGGGTCGAGCGTGTGCAGCTGCCCGCCGAAGGCAGTGACGATCAGCCCGTTGCGCGCCAGCCCGAACGGCGGCGGCAGGCGCCGCTCGCTCGAGCCAACGGCGACGATCGCCGCGACCACGACCGCGATGATCAGGAGCCCGACAAGCACGAGCCGGCCGGCCCTCGGCACGGCGCTCGGTGACGTGGGTGCGGTGACCGATGCCGGGAGCCACCAGCCGACAAGAGCCCAGCCCGGCCGCTGTCGTGTCGCCGCGGTCCGATCGAGGACCTCGTCGAGGTAGTCGGGAGACCCGTCTCCGACCCGGTCGTGCAGCCACCCGGAGACGGACCGGCCGAAGCGATCGTCGGCCGTCATGCGAGCCTACCTTCCGGTCGTTCCGGGTCGAGCCGCGCGTCGGCCTCGATCGAGGCCCGCATCTCTTGCAAGGCTCGATGGAGCCGTGACTTCGCAGTCCCAAGCGGGATGCCCAGGATCGCGGCCGCTTCGTGCAGAGGCAGGTCGAGGTAGTGGTGGAGGACGACGAGCGCGCGGGCGTCCGGCGTCAGCTGCCGGAAGCCTCGCTCGAGCTCGTCGCGATCGGCAACCACCGACGCGCCGTCCGGGGCGGACGGCCCGTCGAGCGGGGCCAGCTGGACGTCGAACCGATGTCGACGAAGGCGCTTGGCCTCGTTGAGGCAGCTGTGGACGAGCAATCGGTGGAGCCAGGCATCGAAGCGGTCGGGGTCGCGCAACGCGCGCAGGTCGCGCCACGCTCGGACGAGCGTCTCCTGGACTGCGTCCTTGGCCTGCTCCGGGTCGTGGAGGATCAGCCGGGCGGCACCGTCGAGGCGTGAGATCGCGGCGGCCGCAAGCGCGGCGAAGGCGTCATGATCGCCTCCCCGTGCCCGCTCCACGAGCTCTCGCTGCATCGCTGCCCTCGGTATGAGGTGCGGCCGAGCTGGTCGCACTTACCATGGATGGCAAGGCGACCGTCCTCGATCGTTCCATCATCGCCCGCAGGTGCCAGCGAAACGGGACGGGGCCGGCCAAGGGCAGACCCCCCGGCTGCTGCGGGGCTCGGGCCACGTCCGCTCCCCGATCTTCTCGCTGGGTGCCGCCCCTCAGGTGTGTCGGCCGACGTGACCGCGCGTCAGCACTATTGGCGAGGCGACGCGTCGAGATCGTTCCATCGCCGCCCGACGGGGTACGATCGCCCTCCATCCCATCGGCCGTCTCCGAGGAGTGCGCGTCCGCGTGAAGATCCAGGAAGCAGACGCGAAGTCGCTCCTTGTCGCCCAGGGCCTGCCGGTCCCGGCATGGGCCGTGGCGACCACCGTCGACGACGCCGTCGCCGCCGCGAAACGGTTCTTCGACGAGGGCCACCCGAAGGTCGTCATCAAGGCCCAGGTCCTCGTCGGCGGCCGGGGCAAGGCCGGAGGCGTGAAACTGGCAGATTCCCCCGACGAGGCGCGGGAGGTCGCCGGCGCGATCCTCGACATGGACATCAAGGGCTTCACCGTCCGCAAGATCCTCGTGGGACCCGCCGCGGACATCGTGAAGGAGTTCTATCTGGCCGCCGTCCTTGATCGGGCAGCGCGGCGGATCCTCCTGATGGGCTCGGCCGAGGGCGGGATCGAGATCGAGACGGTCGCGGCGGAGCGTCCGGAGGCGATCGTTCGGGTCCACGCCCACCCCGCGCTCGGCCTGGCACCCCACGCGGCCCGGCAGATGGCGTTCGCACTTGGCCTGGGCGGTCAGCTCAAAGCCGCGGTCGGGATCGCCCAGGGGCTGGTGCGGACCATGACGGCCTACGACGCCGACCTTGTCG
>JBJMMH010000137.1:0-7219 GCA_045804885.1 Chloroflexota bacterium
TCGCCGATCCTCGGTCGTTCGCCTCCTTCAAAGCCGCGAGCGGATCGACCAGCCCGTGCGGCACTACCATCCAGCCGAGCCGCAGTCCCGGCGCGAGCGTCTTGCTCGCGGAGCCGGCATAGATGACGCGTTCGGGTGCAAGACCATGGATCGCGCCGATCGGCTCGCGGTCGTAGCGGTACTCGGCGTCGTAGTCGTCCTCCAGGATCAGCCTGTGGCGCTCGTCGGCCCAGGCAAGGAGCTCGGCACGACGATCCGGCGCCATGACCGCTCCTGTCGGGTAGTGGTGAGCGGGGGTGAGGAATACGGCATCGGCGTCGGACGCGTGGAGCGCCTCGACCGAGATCCCGCCGTCGTCGACGGGGAGTGGCACGACTTCGAGCCCGTGGCGGAGCACGGCCTCGCGACCGTCAGCGTCGCCAGGGTCCTCGACGGCGATCCGCCGGCCGCCGCGCGCCTTGACGAGCTCGGCGACGAGGTCGATCGCCTGGGCGAACCCGTTGCAGACGATGATGTCGTCCGCTTCGGCGGCGGTGCCACGAACCCGGTTGAGATACCCCGCGAGTGCCTCTCGTAGCTCAGGAGCACCACGCCGGTCCAGATAGGTCAGGCGCTCGCTCGGCGCCTCGATAAGCACCCGCCTCAGGGATCGCAGCCAGATCTGCCGCGGGAACAACGTGACGTCCGGGCGCCCATAGGCGAAATCGATGCGAACTGCCGGTGAAGCGGCGGCGTGTGCGCCGCTGCGGGTCGCAGCTGCTGCACGTGTCGCGACCCTCGTCGCTCCACCCGGCACGCTCGTGAGATAGCCCTCGGCGACGAGTTGCTCGTACGCCTCGACGACGACGCCGCGCGACAGGTCCAGTTGATCCGCCAGGACGCGCGTCGATGGCAACGCGGTCTCCGGTTGCAGCCGGCCGGCTCGGATCGCCCCTCGCAGCTCCTGTTCGAGCTGGCGATGCAGGGGAAGCGGGTCGGCCTTTCGCACCTCGAGGAGGAGCTCGATCGGGAATCTGGTCCTCGTTCTAACCATCGATGTGGACCTTAGCAGACGACCAGTTATACGTCACCATCGTGTCAACGAACTCAGTCCGAGGCAGATGAAGGAGATCGAGATGGAGCTGCTGATGTTCATCGTGACGGTGCTGGCGATCCTCGCCCTGGTGGATGCCGGGGCGGTCCGCAAGGGTGTCGACTCGCGCGACGGTATCGGCGACGACTGGGCACGACGGACCTTCGCGTGACGGACGCCGTAGACGCCCGTCCGCGGCCGGACCTCCGTTCGGACGACGGGCCGACGGATATGCCCGGATGTCGATTGATGCTGCCGTAACGCGCCGGCGCCTAGGATCGAGGGTCACGAGGAGGTGCCGGATGCTTGCCACTGACAAGGCCTATTCGAGCTTCGCCGCCAAGAACGTCGCCGCTGAGAAGCGGTTCTACTCAGAGACGCTCGGTCTCCAGGTGAACGAGCTGTACGGCGGCCAGCTCCTCGAGTTGAGGCTCGGCGCGAACAAGCGCGTCCTGATCTATCAGAAGGACGATTTCACGCCAGCGACGTACACCGTGCTCAACTTCCCGGTCCCAGACGTCGACGCGACCGTGGACGAGCTGGTCCGACGAGGGGTCGAGATGGCGCGCTTCGACGGCTTCGATCAGGACGAGAAGGGCATCGCGCGACCTGGCCCGAACGGCGGGCCGACCCTCGCCTGGTTCCGCGATCCGGACGGCAACATCCTGGCCGTCCACAGCGACGAGCCTCCTCCCGACTGACCCGCTTTCTCGGTGTGTACCGGTGCGGATGACGGTCGTGATCCGCGTCTTGAAGTGGTCGCCGACGGCTAGGCTTCGACGATGTCCTACCCACCTCCGGCTTCGCCCTCCGCCTATCCGCCCGCCAAGTACGGCGGCGATCCGGGGCTCGTGAACGCTCGGCTCCGGCGAGCTGGTGCGCCCGAAGTCGAGAACAGGAACGGCGTGACCGCCGAGTACCTGGCGACCGGTGCCTCGACCAACGGGCAGTTCGGGCTGTACCGCTGGAACATGTCACACGTTCGAAGCGGCCCGGATCCGCACTTCCACCGGTCGATCTCGGAGTCGTTCTTCGTGATCTCCGGGTCGATCAAGCTGTACGACGGTCGCGACTGGATCGACGCCGCTCCCGGGGACTTCCTGTTCGTGCCCGAAGGCGGCATCCACGGCTTCCGCAACGAGTCCGGCGAAGCGGCGTCGATGCTGATCCTGTTCGCTCCGGGCGCTCCCCGCGAGGACTACTTCGAGACCCTGGCTCGCGTATCGATGGGGGAGTCGATGACCGACGAAGAGCGGACCGCCTTCATGCTCCGCCACGACACGTTCTGGGTCTGACGGTGGGATCGATCGTCCCGTTCGAGGAGCTCGACCCGAGCGAGCACTCGCACGAATTCGTCGGCGCGGACCACGGTGCCGTGCCGTTCAGCCTGATCCTCGTCCACTCGCAGCCGGGGGTCGGGCCGAAGGTCCACCGCCACCCGTATCCCGAGGTGTTCATCGTCGCGTCGGGACAGGCGACGTTCCAGATCGGCGATCAGTCGATCACCGTCGGGAGCGGGAACGTCGTCGTCAGTCCGGCCGGCGAGGCGCACGGCTTCGTGAACAGCGGCGACGGGGAGCTGCACTTGACCGCGATCCACGGTGCCGGGCGGTTCTCCACGGAGTGGCTCGCCGGCGACGATCCGACCTGGGCGTCGAAGCGCCGCTAGTTCGTCCATCCCCAGCTCCGCCCGAGCGGCGCCATCGCACGCGAAACAGGTCACTTGCGGACGGCAAGCGACCGGCGTATGTTGTTGCACATGCAACCAACGACTGATGCGCGCTCAGCGCGCGACACCGCCGAGACGGACGCCCTCCGTCGCTTCCTCTCGCGTGGCGGCTTGATCGATATCTCCACGACGGGCCGGCGGACGGGCGAGCCCCGCCGAATCGAGATCGTCTTCCACAACATCGACGGCCGTCTGATCATCACGGGCCAGCCGCGGCGCCAGAAGCGAGCCTGGATCCTCAACCTCGAGGCGGACGCCCGGATGACGTTCCACATCAAGGGCGCGCTGACGGCGGACCTTCCCGCCACGGCGCGGATCATCACCGACCCGACCGAGCGTCGCGCGACCGCTGCGTGGGTCGTCAAGAACGCCTGGCATAACCAGGACGTCGATGCGATGACGGCCTATTCGCCGATGATCGAGGTCACGCTCGACGCGCCTGTCTGACGTCGCCGATACGCAACGCTAGGCTGGGCGTCCCCTCGACCGAGCGACGCCCGATGGCAGGTAGGGCTTCTTCCTAAGGGCCGTTGTTTTGCGGCCCGGGTAGGATGGGCGGTCCGAGTCGATGACGATGGGCCGAGCTAGCCAGCGATCCCAGGCCGCCCGATGACCGGCGAAGCACGTTTCTGCCCCCAGTGCGGAACACGGCGCGTCGGCTTCTTCCGATTCTGCCCGAAGGACGGCTTCGACTACGACGAGCTGCTGGCGCCGGAGCAGCGCCGGCCGGCGGACCCGAAGGCGTCCGCCCCGACGAAGTCGTCGGTCGTGAGCGCGACCGACCTCCGACAGGCCGCGATCACGCCGGCCCCGGCGGCGCGGCCTGCGGCGCCCGTACCGGTCGCGCCCGGGGGACCTGGCCCCGCGGCCGATGCGCCACCGCCACCGGCTACGGCTCCGAGGCGCGCGAGTGCGCCCGCCGCCGCGGCAGCCGCCGCAGCCGCCGTAGCGACGGCCGCTCCGGCCTCCGTTCGGCCGTCACCAGGGCCGGCCGCTCCATCGCGCACCGCACCACCGGCACCGCCCGCCGCGCGGCCGCAGCAGCCCGCGCCCGCCCGCCCGACGAAGGTCGTCCCCGCCGCCACCGTCGCTGCCGCGGCTCGGCTGTCTGCGCCGCCCGCCGCGTCTCCGTCGACGACAGCAGCGCCGGCCGCGTCTCCACCCGCCGCCTCCGTCCCCGCGGCCTCGCCCAAGGCCCCTCGCGGTGCCCCGGGCGCACGTCCTGTCACGTCGCCTCCCGCGCCGGCGGCACGTCCTCCCACGCCGCGTCCCGCCCAGGCGCCCCCCAGCCCGGCGCGTCCGACGCCGCCGGTGGCGGCCCCGGCTGCCGCCTCGGCCGCACCACCGATCCCGGCCTCCTGGCCGCCGCCCGGCGCCCTGCCTGCCGACGAGCTCGAGCGCCGCACCTCGCCCTACGTACCGACGCCACAGCCCGCAGCGGGGAGTGTGGCGGGAGCGCATCTTGCGCCAGGGACCACGGCCCCTGCGGCGCAGGCGGTCACGACCCCGGCGCCGACAGAACAGGTCCGACCCCGGCGCGTCCTGTCGCGTCGTCCCGAGCTGACGCTGACCCGGATCGCGATCATCCTTCTGGCGGCACTGCTCGGCTTCAGTGCCCTGTCGAACATGGCTCGCTCGAACTCGAGCGCGTCGCAGCCGCCGACCCCGGCGAGCGGGGTCGATGCCTCACCGCTCACCGGCGAGGCGCCCGGCGCGAGCGCGGCCGTCTCGCCAAGCATCGTCACGGCCCCCGCGTTCCAGCCGTCCGCAACGACCCAGTTCGCTACGGTCACCAGCATCACCGACGGCGACACGATCAAGGTCGAGATCGACGGCACCGAGTTCCCCGTGCGATACATCGGAATGGATACCCCGGAGCCGGATGCGACCGACCCCGCCATCAAGCGCCTCGCTGACGCTGCGACGGCCGCCAACTCAGGACTCGTCGAGGGCAAGGAGGTGTACCTCGAGCGGGAGGTCTCAGATACCGATCGATTCGGGCGGTTACTGCGTGACGTGTGGCTCATCTCTGACGGCGGAAGCTATGTCCTCGTCAACCTTGAGCTCGTGCGGCTCGGATACGCGCAGATCTCGACGTTCCCGCCGGACGTCCGCTATGTCCGCGAGCTGACCGAGGCCCAACAGAAGGCGCAGGCCGATGGCGTCGGCATCTGGGGGATCGGCAAGGGGATCGCGCCAGGATCACCGGCCGCCGCCGGTGCGTCCGCGGCCGTCGCGCCAGGGGCAGGAGCCAGCCCGCAGGGCGTGGTCAGCGCAGGCGGCGCCGGGAAGTGCCACCCGTCGTACGATCCGTGCCTGCCGATCGTCGACGACCTCGATTGCGCTCAGGTCCGCGCCATGGGCAAGGCACCCGTGAAGGTGAAGGGGCCCGACGACTACATGCTCGACGCCGAGGAGGACGGTCTCGGCTGCGAAAGCAACGAATAGCCGCGTGGCGACGCGCCGGCGCGAGGTGTCGGTAAACGAAGACGGGCGCCGCTCGCGCGGCGCCCGTCGATCGATCGCCCGACGACGTCAGTCGACGCGCTCGAAGAGGTGGTCGGCGACGTAGGCAGCCGTCCGGCGACCCAGTTGCGCGCCCTGTACGTCCGGGGTCCGGGTATGGAACCCGAGGTAGATGCGCGCGGTGATGGTGTCGCTGACGATGCTGCTGAGCCGGCTGTACGTACGGCTCGTCGTCGTCACGGGGCTCGTCAGGGTGATCCGGACCGCGTTCGTCCCGAAGAACTCACGCGCGGCCTGGGTCGTGGCCCCCACGAAGCAGTTGTAACCCGACGGATGATCGGGATACGGCGGCGTCGGCAGCAGCGGCAGCCAGTCGCTCTGCTTCGTCGTAGCCGGGTTCCCGTCGAGGTCGGCGTTCCGGATGGCCGTGATCGGCCGCCAGAAGCTGTAGTGATCCTTGTCATCCCAGCAGCCGATGAGTGCATCGGCGCCTGAGACGCTGGTCATCGCGAACAGCCGCGCTGCCCGTGTGATCGACAGGCCTTTGCGTGACACGATGTCGCGCAACGACTTGTTCAGCATCGGGATCGGGTTGGCGGAGTAGAACATCCCGAGCGCCGTCTGGGCGGCCGTCCGCGTCGTGCTCGTGGCGGACCCGAGCGACTTGACCTCATTGAACTCGCGCGCGTAGGCGGCGCTGTCGAGCTTGAGCGGACCCGGCGTCCGGAACCGCGACGCGCGGCCAATGGCGAACGGCTTGACGTTGCTCACCCAGGCGAACGGATCGCTTCCGAAGGCAGGGAGCTCAGGACGCCACTGACCGACGCCGGTCCCCGGTGTGAACGAGTACGGGACGAAGCGGCCGTCGTTCGCGCGGTTCGCCAGCATCTTCGCGGCGACAGCTGCCCCGATGGCGACCCCGGCATTCTTGCGCCCGCCGTTCGAGATCGTGCCAAGCGATGACGCGTACGCCGCATCGAGGTTCGCCTTGATGTTGTCGGCGAACGCCGGGACGAGCCCGACCAGCACATGGTGCGCGGCCGTGGCGACAGCCGCAGCCTTGGAGGCCGATCGCGAGACCCGTGGCAGGTTCCGCAGATACGGCTCATGCCCCCGGTCGATCGCGTTGACGGCGTCGTAGACCGCAGTCTCGACCATCGCCAGATGGATCGAGCCGACCGGCGGGGTCTGGCCGGCTCCGGCCGGTGCACCGCCGGGCAGGTTGTAGATGGCCGAGACCGCGTGCTCGTTCCACTGCAGCAGCATCGCGGCGGGTTCGGCCGCCGATGCCGACGCGAACGGGATCGTGCTCGCGAGCACGACCCCGGCGGTGACGGAAACGAGGGCCAGCCGGATGCGGGCTCTCGGTCGCTGGGGTCCGGTCATCGCCGCCCCTCCTCGTGCGTAGCGCGGCACAGGGTACGGGAGCTTTCGCTCGAGGCCGCGCTATATGGTAGGGCGCCGATTCCCGAAGAACTGTTCAATCATCGAAAAGTGATGCCGCCGACCCTGACGAGTCGGCGGTATCCGAGAGCGAGATATCGACTCAGCTTGCAGGGGTGTCGCCGCCAAGCTGGAGTCCTCCCTCGATCGTCGTCGCGTCGATGGGCCCTGCCAACTCGAGATGGACGATACGGTCGAACGCGATCGCGTCGCCTCTGCATGGTTCCTGGACGATGGTGAGACGAGAGGGGTTCGCGTCGAGCACGACCGACACGATCTGGTCGCAGGGGCCGCCGGCCCACGTGACGTCGAGTCCCGAGTCGCCAGCATCGGCGATCCGGACCTCGTCGGACGGCACGGATGCGCCGTCACCCGGCGTTCCCGACCTCGCGCCGCTCACGACGCCGGTCGAGTCGACGACCCGGGCCGTGACGGTGTCGGGGGTCGCGATCGTCAACGGGACGTCAAGCCGGAACGGCTCGCCGGCCGTCGACGGGTTGGCCGACGGC
>JBJMMH010000138.1:0-20012 GCA_045804885.1 Chloroflexota bacterium
AGGAGTGGATCCCTACTTGCAGCCGGGACCGTTGAAGCGATCGACGACGACGTCGAAGTCGACGACCTTCACCTGGTAGGTCGAGATGCACGTCCCTTCGGGGCCGTCATAGCGAGTGTGGCGGACGGTGAACGTCCTCGACTGGAAGCCGTCCTCGTAGAGCGTCTTCTCGACCGACGAGAGACGCGTCGAGCCGACCGGCGCGCCGGTCGCGTTGTCGGTCGTCTTGATCGCCTCACGCAGGTTCAGCCGGAGCGTCGCGTCGCCGCTCGACTTGAACTGGACGACCATCGTGACGTGCTGGTCGGTGCAGTCGGTGACGTCGCCGTAGTCGAAACACCAGGCGTCGTCGAACTGGTAGCGCTCCGAAAACGACGGCATGTTGTCGGATGACGCGGCCGCGACCGACGCGGAGCCGGTCAGGGCGGTCGCGGCCATGGCGGCTGCGGCGAGGAAGGTACGGAAGATGTTGCGCATGACGGCGTTGGCTCCTTCGGGCATGGCCCGGGATCGGCGGGTCGGAGGAGCGGAGTGTCGGCCGCGCGGCACCACGGTCGACACGGGCGCCGGACGAACGCCGGCATCGACGAACGTCAGCGGACGCCTGCCGACGTCAGTCGAGGCGACGGGCCAGCGCCGGTGGTGCCTATGATCCGCGCGTGATCGATGAGACCCCGGCGATCGCCGCCGTCGACGCGTCAGGGATCCCGTACCGAATCGTCCGGACAGGGGCGGCGGGCAGCGCCGAGGAGGCCGCCGCGCTGCAGGCGATCCCGCCCGGCGCGCTCCTCCGCTCGATCGTCGTCCGGCGCGGCGAGGATGACTATCTGTTCGTTCTCGTGCCGGCCGGCCGCCGCTTCGATTGGCCGAAGTTGCGAAGCCACCTGGGCGTGACCCGCCTGTCGCTGCCCGACGCCGAGGAGGCTCGCAACGTGACCGGCTACGAGCGGTACACGATCACGCCGTTCGGCGCGAGCCGGGCCTGGCCGGTGATCGCCGATGCCGCGATCGTCCAGGAGGAGGTCGTCTCGATCGGCGGCGGCGTCCGCGGCGTCAACATCCACCTCGCGCCGGCCGACCTGATCGCCGCGCTCGACGCGACGGTCGTCGACGTGACCGAGTAGCCGATGGAGATCACCTCCGGCGGGGCGATCTTTGTCGCGGTCGTCGCTGCCCGCGTTCTCGTGCCGCTGGGGATTCCCCGTTACCCGCTCCCGGCGATGCTCGCCGCGCTCGTCATCGACGGCCTCGACCAGACGATCTTCCAGACCTTCACGAATCTCGACCTGAGCGGCTACCAGCAGTACGACAAGGCCCTCGACGTCTACTACCTCTCGATCGCCTACGTGGCGACGATGCGCAACTGGACGAACTTCGACGCGTTCGGGATCAGCCGCTTCCTCTACTACTACCGGTTGGTCGGGGTCGTGGCCTTCGAGCTGACCCAGATCCGGCCGCTGCTGCTGATCTTCCCGAACACGTTCGAGTACTTCTTCGACGCCTACGAGGCGATCCGCATCCGGTGGGATCCGCGGAGGATGAGCTGGCGCCTGCTCGCCGGGATCGCGGCGTTCATCTGGATCTTCATCAAGCTGCCCCAGGAGTGGTGGATCCATGTGGCCCAGCTCGACGCCACCGACCTGATCAAGGAGAACATCTTCGGCGTGCCGTCGACGGCGTCATGGGGCGAGGCGTTCGCGGCCAACCCGATCGTCCTTGTCGTCGTCGCCGTGGCGCTCGTCGTCGCCGTCGTCGCTGCCTGGTGGGTGATCACGCGCGTCCTGCCGCCGGCGGACCATTCGCCAACCTTCAACGCCGACGCTAACCAGCCGAAGGTCGACAGCGACAGGATCGACCACGTCCGCAAGCGCCGGGCGGAGAACGTCGTCGATCGCGAACTGTTCGAGAAGATCGTCCTCGTCGCGCTCGTCGGGATCATCTTCGGCAAGATGCTGCCCGGGACCGATCCGGATCCGCTCGGAGTCGCCGCCGGCGTCGCCCTCGTGATCGTCGTCAACGCCGCGATCAGCGACTGGCTCGTCCGTCGGGCGCGGCGCCTCGGGTACCACACCGCGACGCGGCAATTCATCGGCACGCTCGTCGTGAACGTTGCGATCGTCCTCGTCGGCCAGCTGATCCTCGAGGTGCTCAACGGCCCGACCCTCCAGCACGCGCTCGTGTTCGTCGTGCTGATCTCGGTGATCGTCACGTTCTACGACCGCTACCGGCCGATCCACGTCGCCCGGTTCGGGACCGGCGAGAACCCGCCCGACTGATCGCTACGCGACGCGCGCCCTAGACTGGCCCGGACCACTCGCCCCAGCCGGAGGTCACGCGCGACTCCATGGCCCAGATCGACTTCGCGCTGCAGCTCGACGTCGCCGTCCGGTTGATCGTTTCGGCTCTTCTCGGCGCCGCGATCGGGTTCGAGCGCGAGATTCACGAGCACCCGGCAGGGATGCGGACCCACCTTCTTGTCTCGTTCGGATCGGCCGCGTTCACGGTCGTCTCGATCTACGGCTTCGGCAACCCCGACACGGCCGATCCCTCGAGGGTCGCCGCGCAGGTCGTGACCGGGATCGGCTTCCTCGGAGCGGGCGCGATCATCAAGTACGGGACCTCCGTCCGGGGCCTGACGACGGCGGCCAGCCTCTGGGCGACGGCGGCGATCGGGATGGCGGTCGGCGTTGGCTGGTGGATCCTCGCGCTCGTCGGTGCGGCGATCGTCGTGTTTTCGCTGTGGCCGCTGAACGTGGTCCTGAAGCGGATCCGCGGCGAGGGCCCGCATCCCATCCGCGTGAGGCTCCACGCGGCCCGCCTCGACGCGGTTGGCGACGTGACGCGGGCACTTTCATCGCGCCGAGTCGAGATCAGGGAGATCAACACCCAACGGCACGGCAAGGGCAGCTACGAGATCGAGCTCCAGCTGGGCGTCCCACCATCACTACCGCAGGACGAGCTGATCACCCTCGTCTCCGGCATTCAGGACGTGGAGCTGCTCGAAAGCGACTCGGCAACGGACTAGCCCCCGCTCGGCCGCCTCAGACGGCCTTGACCGCCGCTACGAGATCCGCGAGTCCCTGCTTCGCGTCCGCGAAGTACATCCCGGTCTTGGGATTCACATACAGCTCGTTGTCGATGCCGGCGTAGCCGCGGCCCATCGACCGCTTGATCACCACGATCGACTTGGCCTTGTCGACGTCGAGGATCGGCATGCCGGACACCGGCGACCCGGGCCGCCGCGCGGCCGGGTTCGTGACGTCGTTCGCGCCGATCACCAGGGCCACATCCGCTCGCTCGAATTCCGGGTTGATCTCCTCCATCTCCTTCAGTTGGGGATAGGGCACGTTGGCCTCGGCCAGGAGGACGTTCATGTGGCCCGGCATGCGTCCGGCCACGGGGTGGATCGCGTACTTCACGTCGACCCCGCGCTCCTCGAGGAGGTCGGCCAGCTCGCGGACGGCGTGCTGGGCCTGGGCGACCGCGAGACCGTAGCCGGGAACGACGATCACGTGCTGGGCGTAGGCGAGCTGGATCGCGACGTCGTCGGCGCTCACCGAGCGGACCGAGCCGCCCGGCCCGGCCTCGGCGACCGTCCCTTCGCCGCCTCCGAACCCGCCGATCATGATGTTCAGGACCGACCGGTTCATGGCGTCGGCCATGAGCTTCGTGAGGATGGCGCCGGATGCTCCGACCAGGGCGCCGGCGATGATGAGGACGTCGTTGCCCAGGACGAAGCCGGCCATCGCGACGGCGGTGCCGGTGAACGAGTTCAGGAGCGAGATGACGACCGGCATGTCCGCACCGCCGATCGGGAGCGTCATCGTCACGCCGAAGATCAGGGCGGCGAGCAGGATCAGGCCCATGACCGGGACGCTGACGTTGCCGGCCCAGAGGAACAGCGCACCCGCGACGACGACGGCCGCGAGGACGATCGTGACAATTCGACCACCCGGGATGATGACCGGCCGCGACGGCGTGAACGACAGGCCCATGAGCTTGCCGGACGCGATCAGCGAGCCGGTGAAGGTGATCGAGCCGATGACGATGTCGAGGACGGTCGCCACGTTGACCTGCGCCGCGGGAACCGCCGTCAGCCCGAGGTAGTCGTCGATCGCGATGAGGGCCGCCGCGCCGCCGCCGACCGCGTTGAACAGCGACACCAGCTGCGGCATCGCCGTCATCTTCACGGTCCGGGCCATGTACAGGCCGAGCCCGCCGCCGAGCAGGATGCCGGCGACGATGATCAGCCAGCCGACGGTGTTCAGGCCGCTATCGGTGGGCCTCGTGAGCAGGAGGACGGCCGTCGCGACGATCGCCGCGACCATGCCGCCGGCCGAGACGAGGTTGCCGTTGCGGGCGGTCGCCGGCGAGTTCATCCGCATCAGGCCGATGACGAAGCAGCCGGCCGAGCCGAGCCAGACGAGCCGGACGATCGTGTCGATGATCGCTGGGTCCACGTCAGGCCTCTGGCTCGTCGGCCGGCTTCGGGGCGACGGGTCTTCGCTTGAACATCTGGAGCATCCGGTCCGTGACCACGTAGCCGCCGACGACGTTCATCGTCGCGAAGGCGACCGCGATGAAGCTCAGAACCTGGCTTACCGGGTCGTTGGACTCGACCGCGATGAACATCGCCCCGACGAGGACGATGCCGTGGATCGAGTTGGCGCCCGACATCAGCGGGGTGTGGAGGGTCGCCGGGACCTTGCTGATGACCGCGAACCCGACGAGGATGGCCAGGACGAAGACCGTAACCGCGTGGAGGAGTTCGGGGCTCACGCGGCACCTCCGGACCCGGCCGGCGCCGGTTCGAGCAGCTTCTTGACCGGCTCCGACACGACGGAGCCGCCGTGGCTGATCACGGTCGCCTTCGTGACCTCGTCCTCGAAGTCGAGATGGAGCTCGCCGTCCTTGACCATCTCGAGCAGGAGGGCGCTGATGTTCCGGGCGTAGAACGCCGAGGCGCCGCCTGGCATCGTTGCCGGGAGGTTCTCGGGGGCGATGATCGTGACGCCGTTGTCGGTGACGACTGTCCCGCCGGCCTTGCTCAGCTCGACGTTGCCGCCGAGCGCCGATGCCGCCATGTCGACGATGACCGAGCCCGGCTTCATGCCACTGACCGCGTCGGCCGTCACGAGCAGCGGCGGCCGCCGGCCCGGCACCTGGGCGGTCGTTATCACGACGTCCATCGAGGCGATGTGCCCGTTGAGCTCCTGCTGCTGGGCGGCCTGCTCCTCCGGCATGAGTTGCCGGGCGTAGCCACCCTCGCCCGACGCGTCGGCGACCGACTTGAGCACCAGGAACTGGGCACCGAGGCTCTGGGCCTGCTCCTTGGTCTCAGACCGGACGTCGTAGGCCTTCACCACCGCGCCGAGTCGCTTCGCAGTGCCGATTGCCTGAAGCCCGGCGACGCCGATCCCGAGGATCAGGACGTTTGCCGGCTTGGCCGTCCCCGCCGCGGTTGTCAGCAGCGGGAAGTAGCGCCCGAAGGACTCCGCCGCGATGAGGACGGCCTTGTAGCCGCCGACGTTCGCCTGCGAGCTCAGCGCGTCCATCGACTGGGCGCGGCTCAGCGTCCGCGGGATCGCGTCGAGGCTGATCGCCGTGACTCCCTGGTCCGCGAGGGCCTGGGCGGTCTTGGGATCGATCAACGGGCTGAGGAAGCCGACGACGGCCTGACCGTTGCGCATGACCTTGATTTCGGACGGGCTCGGCTTCTGCACGCGGAGGATCACGTCCGACTGCGCATACAGCTCGACCGATGAGACGATCGTCGCGCCGGCATCCTTGTAAGCCTGATCCGGGATCAGCGCGCCGGCGCCGGCGCCGGACTCGACGAGGATCTCCAGCCCGGCCTGCTGCAGCCTGCCGAGCGCTTCGGGTACCAGGGCGACGCGCCGTTCGCCGGCAGCGGTCTCCTTGGCGACGCCGACCTTCATGGGCACCACCTGACTGTGGGGGAAACGGGTCGCTGGGCTAGCGTCTTGGGACGGCGAAAGGATAGCGGCCGACGCGCGACGGCGCCCGGCCGGCAGGGTTGCGGTTCAGCGCCGACCGGGCCAGTTCCGCGCCGGAACCGGACGCTCACGATGGATGACGACCCCGTCTGCGCCGACGATCAGGGATGACGCCTGCTGACAATCAGCAACGCGCCTTCGTCCTCGGAGATGACCTCGGCGTCGTGCGGGATGGTGCCGTCCCAGCGGACATAGTCGCCCGGGCCGACCTCAACGACATGCTCGCCCTGGGTCATCCGGAAGCGGCCGCGGAGCACGATGTGGTGCTCGTCGCCCACGTGGGCGTGGAGGCCGGGATGGCCGCCCGGCGGCAGGCTGACCTCGACGATCGTGAGGTCACGCGTCCCCCCGCCGTCGACCTTTTCGAGCCGAAGCGAGTCGCTCGTTGTCACCGGCCGGTCGGCCCGCCGGACGACGACCGGCGCCGGCGTGTCGTCGATGAAGAACCACGCGATCGGGACGTCGAACGCGTTCGAGAGGGTCGTCAGGCAGCCGATCGACGGAACGGCCTTGCCGTTCTCGATCTGCGAGAGGTAGCCGATGTTCAGGCCCGTCCGGTCTGCGACGCCGGCAAGGGTCAGGCCACGCTCCGTTCGCCAGCGCCGGACCTGAGTTCCAACCGTCGGGATCTTCCGCGGCGCATCGATCGACACAATTTATGCCCTCTGGACAACAGGTATTGACAACAGCCAAGTTCCGCCGTACCGTTTTGCTCACCACAAAGTCTGCTTGATGACAGACAACTCGTCAACCCAGGAGGACCAGCCATGAAGGTGGCAATCATCGGTACCGGTAACGTCGGCAGAGCGCTGACCGGCTCATTCACCCGCGCGGGCCACGACGTCACGCTCGCGGCGGCGCATCCCGAGCACGCAGAGGAGGCGGCACGCGAGCTGGGCGCGACCGCCGCGGAGTCCAGCGCGGACGCGGTCGCCAACGCCGACCTCGTGGTCCTGGCTGTGCCCGCGACCGCGCTCAACTCGGTCGCCAACGAGATCGGCGACGACCTCGCCGGAAAGGTCGTGATCGATGTCTCGAACCGGCCTACGCCGGATCCCGCGGGCGCCGGCACCTCGATCGCCGAAGAGCTCCAGGACCGCCTGCCCGACAGCCGCGTCGTGAAGGCGTTCAACACGCTGTTCGCGTCCCGCCAGGCCGATCCGGTCGTGGCCGGCGTCCCGGCCGACGGCTTCGTCGCCGCAGACGATCCGAAGGCCAAGACCACCGTCCTCGACACGCTCGAGGGCCTCGGCTTCCGGCCCGTCGACGCCGGCCCCCTGGCCGCCGCCCGCACGCTCGAGGGCATGGCCTGGCTCAATATCAGCCGCAACATGGCTCGCGGGTCGTGGCAGGACGCGTACGTCATCGTCGGTCCCGACACCGACATCGCCTCGGACAACTGAGCCGAGCAGCACCCAGACAGAGAGGCGCGATCATGGCCATCCCGATTTCCCGGCTGAACCACGCGGTGCTGTTCGTCCGCGACGCGACGAAGTCCGCCGACTTCTACGGCCGCCTCTTCGGCTTCGAGGTCGTCGGCAGCGAGTTCGGCGGTCAGGCAGTTTTCATGCGAAGCCCGATCGGGGACAACCACCATGACCTGGGATTGTTCTCGGTTGGTCCGGACGCGCCCCGCCCGCCGCGAGGCTCGACTGGCCTCTACCACCTTGCGTGGGAGGTACCGACTATCGAGGACCTCGCCGCCGCAGCGAGCGCGCTTGGGGAGGCCGGCGCGCTGGGCGGCGCGAGCGACCATGGCGTCTCCAAGTCTCTGTACGGCCACGATCCCGACGGCAACGAGTTCGAGATCATGTGGCGAGTGCCACGCGAGGCCTGGGGCGAATACGAGCATCGCGGCGCCGTGATGCCGCTCGACATCGACGCGGAGGTCGCGAGGTTCGGGAGCGCGGCGAAGACCTGATCGGTCGATTCACCGTGGCTGGGGCGCGACGACATGCCGCTGCAACCCGCCCGCCGAGCCGCTGAGTCGCCCGTCAGTGCGGACGGGCGACACTGCGTCTCACAAGGGAGGCTTTGAGATGCCCGAGCTCGACACGCAGGATCGAAACGCGCTTCGGAACGACGACTTTGCCTGGATCGACGATCAGGGCGAGCGCCATCTGCCGATCAACGATGAGGCGCACGTCCGCAATGCGATCGCCCGGTTCGGCCAGACCGACTTCGACGATCCCGACGACAAGAGCGAGGCGGCGAAGCGCATCCTCGAGGCCGCCAAACGCCATGGGGTCGACGTGAGCTCGACCGACGACGTCGCGAAGGCCGCCAAGAGCTGATCCGCCGAACGTGGCGCTCAGGGGCCGCGGCGCGTGCCGCGGCCCTTTTCACGCAGCGACCGGTTGCGACGCCGCCGCAGTGAGCAGCGTCAGGATGTAGATGTGGGCGAGGGCGCCCCAGGCGATCGATCGTGTTCGCCAGGCGAGCCAGCCGTAGAGCATCCCGCCGACAAGCGTCGAGATCAGCTCGACCTCGGGCTTCGTGAGGTGGCTGAACACGAACGGCAGCGTCGCAACGAGCACGCCGATCGGTCCGATCGCCCGGACCAGCGTGAACATGAGGAAGCCCCGGAACAGGAACTCCGCCGAGACGAGGTCCAGGGCGTTCGTCGCCAGTACGTCGGCCGGGGACGACCAACTCGGCGCGTAGTAGAGCTGAGCGTCCGGCGTCGCCGCGAACCAGATGACGACCGGCGTCATGACAAGGCAGCCCGCTGCCGCCAGTGCGAGGCCGAGCCGCCACTCCCCGAGCCGCAGCCCAAAGCGTGAGGGGCGGTCGCGGAAGCCGAGGAGCACGACGAGCAGCGGGACCACGAGGAACAGCACGAACCGGTCGAACGCCTGGAGGCGCTGCATCCCGGGGTTCCGGTCGTACTGGATCAGCTCGTCCGGGATGAACGTGCGGCTGAAGTCGAAGATCACGACGAACACGACGACCGTGATCGCGATCGTGGCTCGGACCGGGAGGCGCAGCCCCGCGAACGTGAATTCGGCGGCGTCCCGCGGTGTCGAGTCGTCTGGCGGCGGTGTCAACAACCTCGCGAGGACGTGGTTCGCTCCGGACACGCCGGGCAGCCTAGCAGCCGCAACCGACGCCGATCGCGCCGCCTGCCCCGGCTTGAACCGGGAGATCGGCCAGCCGGGTCAGGATCCGGCGAGCGCGCCCAGGCGCTCCGTCAGCCGCAGGTTCTCGCGGTAGTCGATCGGGACGTCGACGAGCGCCGGGCCGTCGACGTCGAGTGCCCGACGCAGCGTCGGGCCCAGATCATCGGCCGAGGACGGCTGGAACCCCGCGATCCCGAACGACTCCGCGTACGCGACGAAGTCGGGGTTGCCGAACTCGACGCCGAACGGCCGGCCGAACTCGTTGCGCTGCTTCCAATCGATCAGGCCGTAGCCGTCGTCCCGCCAGACAACGACCGTGACGTTCGCCCCGACCCGCTTCGCGGTCTCGAGCTCCTGGCTGTTCATCAGGAAGCCCCCGTCGCCGGCGAGCGCGACGACCTTGCGATCGGGGTGAACCAGCTTCGCCGCGATCGCCCCGGGGACGCTGATCCCCATCGCGGCGAACCCGTTCGAGATGATCACGGTATTCGGCTCGTACGCCTGGTAGAGCCGGGCGACCCAGACCTTGTGTGCCCCGACATCGGAGACGACGATGTCGTCGGGACCCAGTGCCGCGCGGAGCTCCGCGATCGCCCGCTGCGGGGTGATCGGGAGCCCGTCGCTCGCCGCGCCGGCCGCGAGGTCCTCGAGGAGCGCGTTCCGCAGGTCCGAGTGGACGAGCGTCTCGCGGGCCTCGTGGCGTTCGCCTGCATCGCGGCCGCTCACGCCACGGGGCTGGACCGCGGCGAGCAGCCGGCGCAGCGATCCGTCGATATCGCCGATGAGCTCGATTTCCGGCCGGTACCGCGCGTCGACCTCGGCCGGCTGGGTGTCGATGTGGACGATGCGCTTGCGCCCGTCTGGATTCCAGGCGGCCGGCGCGTACTCGACGAGGTCGTACCCGACGCAGACGACCAGGTCGGCCCGGTCGAATCCGGTCAGCACGTGATCCCGAGCCTGGAGCCCAACAGCCATCAGTGACAGGTGCGACCGATCGTCGATTGCGCCCTTCCCCATGAACGTCGCTGCGACGGGCACATGGAGGCCGCGCGCGAACGCCCGAAGCTCGGCGGACGCACGCCGTCGGAGCACGCCGTTGCCGGCCAGTACCAGCGGCCGCTGTGAGGCGGCGATGAGGTCGGCCGCATGAGCGATCGCCTCGTCAGTCGGCTCGGGGAAGTAGGCCCGGCCCGGAACGAGCGGCGCGAGGTCGTCATCAACCGGGCTGGCGGCGAGATTCTCGGGCAGCTCGACATGGGTCGGCCCGGGCTTCTCGAGTGTCGCGACGCGGAAGGCCTTCCGGATGATCTCGGGGATCGCGTCGACGCGCTGGACGCGCGTGTTCCACTTCGTGACGGGCTCGAACATCCGGACGATGTCCACGACCTGGTGGGCTTCCTTGTGGAGCTTGTCGGAGCTCGCCTGGCCCGTGATCGCAACGAGCGGCGCCCGGTCGAGGTGAGCGTCCGCGATCCCGGTGAGGAGGTTCGTCGCGCCCGGCCCGAGCGTCGCCATCGCGACCGCGGCCCGTCCCGTCAGGCGACCGTATACATCGGCCATGAATGCGGCGCCCTGCTCGTGGCGCGTCGTGACGTGTCGGACCTGCCGATGCGTGCTCAACGCGTCGAGCACATCCATCGTCTCCTCGCCCGGAACCGAGAAGACGTACTCGCAGCCTTCGGCGGCGAGGCAGTCGACGAGGAGGTGCGCGGCCGTCCGCGCCCCGGTCGTGGTCATCGGCGGGAAGCCTAGCAGGCGCCCCCGGGCGAACCGGGCGGCGCAGACGTCAGCCGGCGAGGTCGGGGTCGAGCCGGTCGATCGCGGCCTGGTACCGCTCGCGGGCTTCGTCCGCGGCCACCAGGAGTTGCTGGTGGAGCGGGCCGTCGTCGTCTGCCCTGTTGAGCGCCTGTTCCGCGAGCAGCCATTCGGACATGAGGCGCTCGGTTTCCGTCAGCCCGCCCGAGACGTCGTCGATCCGGCCCCGGGCCTCGGCAAGGATTCGGCGGGTGTCCGAGATCGCCTCGTGGGTGGAAGTCAGGAGTTGCCACGTCGTGGGGATGTTCTCGTTCGTCAGGCGTCCGTGACAACGCCGCAGCCGCGCGACCTGCAGCCGGATCAGCGGCAGCTCGGGCGCTTCGTCGGGCAACTCGTTCAACGCCCGCTCCGCCGCGCGCCACACCGCGAGGACCTCTTCGACTCTGACTGCCATGCGTCCGCCTCGAACTCGTTCGGATTGTAAGCCCTGCTGTCTCGCGTTCTGTAGGCTGGGGTCGATGACGTTCGAGGGGCGGATCGCCCTTGTCACGGGTGCCGGCAGCCCAACCGGAATCGGCTTCGCGTCCGCGCTCGCGCTAGGGCGCGGCGGCGCGCGTGTCGCAATCGCCTCCACGACCGACCGGATCCACGATCGCGTCGCCGGTCTGCTCGCGGACGGCGTCGATGCCACGGGACACGTCGGGGATCTGATGGCGCCGGGCGCCGCGGCCGCGCTCGTGGCTGACGTCCTGGGCCACACCGGTGGCCGGCTGGACATCCTCGTGAACAACGCCGGGATGGTCGCCGTCGGCGCGCCGGAGGAGTCGAGCACGGTGGCGGACACGGACGAAGCCGAGTGGGATCGCGGCATCGCCCGGAATCTGCGCATCCCGTTCGCCGTGACGCGCGCGGCGCTGCCGGCGCTCGTCGCGAGCGGCCACGGCCGGGTCGTCTTCGTCTCGTCGGTCACCGGGCCGCTCGTCAGCAACCCGGGATCGGCCGTCTACGGTGCGGCCAAGGCCGGGGTGATGGGGCTCGTCCGGGCGCTCGCGATCGAGGTCGGGCGGGACGGCGTGACGGTCAACGCCGTGATGCCGGGCTGGATCGCGACCGGATCCCAGAACCCGGAGGAGGCGGTCGGCGGCCGGAACACGCCGCTGGGCCGCTCGGGCAGGCCGGACGAGGTCGCGGCGGTAATCGCGTTCCTCGCGTCCGACGCCGCAAGCTACGTCACCGGCGAGGGGATCGTCGTCGACGGCGGCAACACCATCCAGGAGTACAAGGGCCCGCCGGAGGCGTGGTACTGATGATGGCGGCGCGCGTCGCGCTGATCACCGGCGCGGCCGGCGGGATTGGCCGGGCCACGGCCCAGCGACTGGCCGCGGACGGGTTCGGCCTCGCCCTGGCCGACCTCGACAGGGACGGTCTCGAGGCGGCGGCGGCGGAGCTCGGCAGGGCCGAACGCCCGCTCGCGATCCCGACCGACGTCCGCTCCTTCGACGCCTGCGCCGCCGCCGTCGCCTCGGCAGTGGACCGGTTCGGCCGGCTCGACGTCCTCGTCAACTGCGCTGGCCTCTGGGTGGAGGGACCGACGGACACGATGACCGAGGCCGACTGGGATCGAGTCGTCGACGTCAATCTCAAGGGCACCTTCCAGATGTGCCGGCACGCGATCCCGGCGCTCGCCGCGACACGCGGCTGCATCGTCAACGTGTCGTCCGACGCCGGGTTGTGGGGCAACAAGGGCGCCGCGATCTACTGCGCGAGCAAGGGCGGCGTCACCGTCCTGTCGAAGGCCCTGGCGGTCGAGCTGGCAGAGCGCGGGATCCGCGTCAACGCCGTGTGCCCCGGCGACGTCGACTCCCCGATGATCCGCTACCAGGCCGAGACCTTTGGTGGCGGCGACTCCGATCGCTACCTCGCGAAGCTGCTCGAGGCGTACCCGCAGCGGCCGCCGCGCTTCATCCGACCCGACGAGGTCGCCGAGCTGATCGCGTATCTCTGCTCGGACAAGGCCGCCCCGATCACCGGCGCCGCGATCTCGATCGACTTCGGGCTGACCGCCGGCTACTGATCCGATCGAGAGTGGCCCGCCCGGAGGGATTCGAACCCCCGACCTACTGATCCGAAGTCAGTCGCTCTGATCCACTGAGCTACGGGCGGACGGCGGGATCATACTCGCGGCGTGTCCTTCGAGCCGAACGCGCGCCTGCCTGCCTCGCCCGCGTGACGCTCCTCGCCGCCCGCAGCCCGGTACGGCTTGGCCTACGGGCGAACCTCGGCCAGTTCGCGCTGCTGGTCGGCATCAATGCCCTCGTCGGGGCGATGGTCGGCCAGGAGCGGACGGTGCTCCCACTGCTCGCCGTGGACGAGTTCGGTCAGCAGGCGTTCTCTTCCGGGCTGACGTTCATCGTCGCATTCGGCGTGACGAAGGCCGTCACGAACTTCGCCGCGGGCGCCCTCTCCGATCGGTACGGCCGGAAGCCGGTCCTCGTGGCCGGTTGGCTCGTGGGACTGCCGGTCCCGCTGCTCCTGATCTGGGCCCCGACGTGGAGCTGGGTCATTGTCGCCAACGTGCTCCTGGGCGTGAACCAGGGCCTCACCTGGTCCACGACCGTCATCATGAAGGTCGACCTCGTCGGCCCATCCCGGCGAGGCCTTGCGCTGGGCCTGAACGAGGCGGCCGGGTACTGCGCCGTCGCGCTCGCCGCATTCGCGACCGGTGTCCTTGCCGAGCGCTACGGTCTCCGGCCGGCCCCATTCTTCCTCGGTCTCGCCTGTGCCGGCCTGGGGCTGGGCCTGTCGGCGATCTTCGTCCGTGAGACCCGGGGCCATGCCGATCTCGAGGCGGAGTCGCACCGGGCGGCGGGACGCAGCGGCGAGCTCGCGACCCGGCAGGTCTTCGCGCTGACCACGCTCCATGAGCGGGCCCTCTCCTCGGCGAGTCAGGCGGGCCTCGTCAACAATCTCAACGACGGGCTGGCGTGGGGCCTCCTGCCGCTCTATTACGCGGCTGCCGGCCTGTCCGTCGTGGAGATCGGCGCGCTCGCGGCGATCTACCCCGCCGTTTGGGGACTCGGCCAGCTCGTCACCGGCGCGGCATCGGATCGCGTCGGGCGCAAGGGATTGATCGTCGCCGGGATGCTCATCCAGGCGACGGCGCTGGCGTCGATCGGGGCGACGCGAGGCTTCGGTCCATGGGCCGGCGCAGCCGCGCTGCTCGGCGTCGGCACGGCGATGGTGTACCCGACATTGCTTGCGGTGATCGGCGACGTCGCCCATCCATCGTGGCGGGCGTCGGCCGTCGGCGTGTACCGGCTGTGGCGCGACCTGGGGTTCGCGATCGGAGCGCTGCTCGCCGGAATCCTCGCCGACCGCCTCGGGATGCCGCCGGCGATCTGGATCGTCGCGGCGCTCACGGCTGCGTCAGGGTTCGTCGTCCTCGCCCGGATGTACGAGACGCACCCGCGCAGCGGCGACCTGTCCCGGCAGTTGGACGCGGCAAGCGGCGGCTGAGAGGGCCGCGCGGCGGGGGAAAGTTCGCCGTCTTTCGCGCTACCCTTCGCCGGCGCGTCGCCGAACCTGAACCTGCGCCGGGCGGGCGGTGTATGTCGGGGCAAAGCCCCTGAGCTCTCTGATGCGGGAGGATTCGACGGCTTGCTCCGTTCGACCGGGCTCTGGCGTGCCCTGCTCCATCGCAGTCGGTGGGACTGGCCGGTCGTCCTCGCGGCGGGACTCCTGCTGCTCTGCGCGACGACCCTCCTCGCCGCAGGCTCCGTCTACAGCGATGTCGTCGCCCTGGGCGGCCTGCGACGGGCGATCCTGGATGCGCCGCCCGCGGACCGGATCATGGTCATCGCGTCGACAGCGAATCCGGCCGACGTCCATCGAATCGACGATGCCGTCACAGACGAGGCGACGGCGGTCCTCGGAGGCAGCGGCGGCGAGGTCGCGTTCGTCGCGACGTCCGGCGGGTTCGCGCCCTCGGGGGCGAGTGCCGACGACGATTCGGCCCTCGTACGGCTTGCGAGCTATCGCGGGATCGCAGACCACGCGACGCTCGTCGAGGGCGAGTGGCCGACAGCGGGCGCGAACCCGGTCGAAGCCGTCGTCTCGGAGGGGGCTGCGGCCGCGCTCGGGCTCGGGACCGGCGACACGATCGCCCTCGTCAGTCGGGATGAGGCGGGCACCAAGGTCGACGCGCGAATCGGCGGGATCTGGCGGCCGGACCGTGACGACCCCTACTGGCGCTCGAACGCGCTCGAGCTCGACGGCGTCCAGACCCGTGGACCGTTCACCACGACGGGCCCGGTCGTCGTCGCCGAGGACGACCTCGTCCGTCGGATCGCCGGCCGCGAGCTCGACCTCGAGTGGCGGGCGATCCCGTCGGTGGACGGGCTCCGCGTCGGCGGGCTGGCCGCGCTCCGCGCCGAACTCGAGACGCTCGACGACCGCCTTCGGGACGATCGCCTTCCGGGTCGCGCCATGCGCATCGAATCGGCGCTGCCTGAGATCCTCGCCGAGGTCGACCGACGGACGCTCGTGAGCCGCGGCGGCGTCATGCTACTCACGGTCCAGTTCGCGATCCTCGCGGGCTACGCGATCATCCTCGTCGCCGGGATGCTGATCGAGCGCCGCCGAATCGAAGTCGCCCTGCTGCGTTCGCGAGGCGCCGCCACGAGCCACCTCTCGGCGATGGCATTCGGCGAGGCGCTGCTGCTCGCGGTCCCGGCCGCGCTCGTCGCGCCCTACGTCGCCGTCGGCGTCGTCCAGCTGCTGGGCACGGTTGGCCCGCTCGCCGATGCGGGAATCGCGGCGACCGCGACCGTCGACGACGACGCTCGGCAGGTGGCCGCGATCGCGGCCGCGGCGTGCGTCGTCGCGCTCACGATCCCGTCGGTCCTGTCGGGCGGCAGCCCCGCCGGCGTCCGCGCCCGGCTGTCGCGCCAGGTCGGCCGGACGTTGCCGCAGCGTCTCGGCGTCGACGTCGTGCTCGTGGCGCTCGCTGCGATCGGTCTGTGGCAGCTCCGTCTCTATGGCTCGCCGCTCACCGCGAATGCCCGCGGCGTTCTTGGCCTCGATCCGCTGCTGATCGCCGCGCCCGGTATCGGCCTGCTCGCCGGCGGGATCCTCGCGACGCGGATCGTGCCGCGCCTGGCCGAGATCGCCGAGCGGCTGTTCTCGCGCCGGACCGGGCTGGTCGCATCGATCGCCGCTCGGCAGCTCGCGCGCCGGCCGCTCCGGTACACCCGCTCCGCGCTGCTGCTCATGCTGGCCGCCGCGCTCGGGACGTTTGCGGCGGCCGATGCCGCGACCTGGATCGCGTCTCAGAACGACCAGGCGACGTACCGCGCCGCCGCCGACCTCCGGATGACGATGTCCGACTACACCGACCTGCCGTCCTGGGCAGTTGGCCCCGCGGCCCGTTCGATCAACGGCGTGGAGGCGGCGGCGCCGGTGGTCCGTGGCTCGATCGACGTGGGCCGGGCGATCCGCACCGGGCAGCTGCTGGCATTCGGCCCGGAAACGGCGCCGGATCTCGTCAACTACCCGGACGAGTCGGCAGGGACCGCGCTGCGTCCCGTCTTGGCCCAGCTCGCAACGGGCCGGCCGCCGGTGGGCTCCGTGCCGATCGATGGCAGCCCGCGTCGGCTCGCCCTCCACGTCGACGCCGCGGTCGCGGCCGATCCCAATGGCAACGGCGATCCGAACGTGACGCCGCCGGTGATGCCCGCCGACTGGCGGGGCATCGAGGTGACGCTCCTGCTCGAGGACGGCGACGGTCGCCTGCACAAGCTTTCGGGGACGACGCCCGGCCTCATGGCCGGCGCGGATCAGCGCATCGAAGTCCCGCTGTCGTCCGACGCGGGCGGCGTGCGGGTCGCGTTCCCGGGCCCCGTGCACCTCGAGGCTATCGAACTCACGTTCCGGATGCCCGCCGACATGGCCGGCATCGGGACCGTCGACGTCCTCGGCATCGACGCGAGCGACAGCCTGAGCGGCGATGGTGACTGGCGGGCGATTGGCTGGACTCCATCGACCGACGGCTTTCGCTGGCAGCAATTCGGGTTCGGCCCGGCCGCCGGGTACCACCCGCCGTCCGGCCAGCCGAATCGAATCGCGTTCGGTTACGACGCGAGCATGAGCGAGCCGATCTTCGGCCGCGGCGGTGTGACGTTGCGCTCGTCGGCCTCGCCCAGCGACGTGGACGTTCTGCCGGCTGTCGTCGGGCGGCGGTTCCTCGAGCTCAGCGCCGCCGCCGTGGGCGACGAGGTCGCCGCATCGATCTCCGGCCAGCCGGTGAAGCTGCACCTCATCGGCACGACGCCGGAGTTCCCGTCGCTCGACCCGCTGAAGGCGTTCGCGATCGTGGACGCCACGACGCTCGAGCGCATCCGCCAGGCATCGACCGGCCAGGTCGTCCCGACCAAGGAGTGGTGGCTCAGGGTCGACGCGGCGGCCGCGCCGGCCGTCGAGGAAGCGCTCCGCCAGGCGCCGGTGGCGGCGATCGAAGTCGTCGGACGGGCCTCGCTGACCCGCGACCTCGCGAGCGACCCCGTGTCCCTCGGGATCATCGGGGCACTTGGCCTGGGCGCGCTGGCGGCGCTCGCGTTCGCCTCGATCGGCTTTATCGTGAGCGCGGCGGTGACCTCCAGCGAGCGGATCGGCGAGTTCGCCATCCTGCGGGCGCTGGGCCTTTCCGGCCGCGAGCTCTCGGCATGGGTCTCGTTCGAGAACGCGTTCCTCCTGATCTTCGGGCTCCTGGCAGGGACCGTCCTCGGGATCGTCCTCGCGTGGCTCGTATTGCCATTCGCGACGCTCACCGAGACCGGCGCGGCAGCCGTGCCGACCCCCCAGATCGTCGTGCCGTGGGCGGCGATGGTGCCGCTCTACGCGGCCGCCGCCGTCCTGTTCCTCGTGACCGTGCTGATCGTCAGCCGCCAGGTCCGTCGGGCGGGCATCAGCACCGTCCTCCGGTCGGGCGACGACTGATGGCTGCGCTGAGCCTCGCGATCCGGCGCTTCCGCGACGGTCGCGTCGCCGTCGTCGGCCTGGTCCTCCTCGTGCTCGTCACAGCGTTCTGCGCCGCGCTCGCACCGCGGCTGTTCGACCGGTTCGCGGACGACGCGCTCCGGGGCGAGGTCCGCGACGCGACGCCGTTCCAGCGCAACATCCAGCTCGTCGAGGAGCGGTTCATCCCGCCCGGCCCGCGCGACGACCCGATGGCGGCGGTCGCCGCCGAGGGCGAGTCCCTCGAGAAGCGGATGCCGAGCGGCGTCCGGGCGCTGTTCCGGGATACCGGCTATCTCGCCGAGACGGTCCGCTGGAAGCTCCTCGAGAAGACGCACGACCCTGCATTTGTCCGCGTCCGCGTCCAGCAGGACGTCGCCGACCACGTCGAGTACGTCGATGGCCGGCCGCCGTCTGCCGCGACCCGCCGGATCACCGTCCCCGGCAAGGACGTCGGGCCGGATGCGCCCGACACCGACGTCACGGTCCTCGAGGTCGCTCTGTCCGTCGAGACGCTGGAGCGGATCGGCCTGAACGTGGGTGACACGTGGATGCTCCGGCCGGACGGAGCGGACCGGCTCGTCGGTCGCGGCAACGACGCGACGCCGGCTGCCGTCGACGTGGTCGGATCGTTCGAGGCGATGGACCCCGAGGAGGAGTACTGGCTCGACGACACCGCGCTCATCCGGCCCAGCATCCATCGCAGCGGCGATCAGGATCTCGTCTACATGACCGCACTGCTGGCGCCTGAGGCTTATGAGTCGATGGTGTCCGCGATGGGCATGCAGTTCCCGGTCCACTTCGCATGGCGCTACTTCACCGACGTCCCGCGCCTCGAATCGGCCGGCCTGCCGGCGCTCGTCGCGGACCTCCGGCGCCTCGATGGGACGTTTTCCTCCGCTGGCGGGCCGGTCGTCGAGGGGACACTCCTCCAGAGCGGTCTCCTGCCCCTGCTCGAGCGCGTCGAGGACCGCTGGGCGTCGGTGGCGGCCGTCCTCGCGGTCGTGGGGCTCGGGCCGGCCGCGGTCGCGATCGCCGCCCTCGCGCTCGTCGGCGCGCTGCTGATGCAACGGCGCCGGCCGGCGCTGGCGCTCGGGCGGGCGCGCGGGGCCTCGTCGGGGCAGCTGCTCGCCGAGGTGCTGATCGAGGGCCTCGCGATCAGCATCCCGCCAGCAATCGTCGCGGCCGCCCTCGCGTTTGTGCTGCTGCCCGCGGGTCCCGCCCGGATGACGCTCGCGGCCGCGATCGGGGTCGCGTTCGTAACGATCGCCGTGCTGATCGTCGCGAGCGCTCCAACGGCCCTCGCGCCGCCGCGCGGGCCGGGGCACGACACGCCCGTCGTGCGGCCGCCGTCGCCGCGGCGACTGCTGATCGAAACGCTCGTCGTCTTCCTCGCGATCCTCGGCGCCTACCTCCTCGTCGAGCGCGGCGTCGCGGGTTCGAGCAGCGCCGCGACCCTGGGCGGCGTCGATCCGTTCATCGCCGTTGTCCCGGCGCTGGTCGCCCTGGCCGCCGCGATCGTGGCCGTCCGGCTCCTGCCGGTGCCGATGCTCGCGGTCGCGCGAGTCGTCGCCCGTCGCCGCGACCTCGTCCCATCGCTCGCCCTGCGTCGGGTGACCCGCGGCGCATCCGGCGGCTCGATCCTCGTCGTGCTGATGGCGACGGCGACCATCGCGACGTTCGCCGGGGCAACGCTCGTTCATCTCGATCGGGCGTCCGAGGCGGTGGCCTGGGAGGAGGTCGGCGCCGATTACCGGGTCAGCGCGTCGGGCGCCCTCCCGAGCGCGCTCGAGGCGGCCAAGCTGCCGGACGTCGAGGCGGCGGCCGGGGAGTACGAGGTGTCATCGCTCGTCCAGAACCGCTTCCTGCTGCTCCAGTTCGTCGCCGTCGACGCCGCGGCGTACGAGCATGTCATTGCCGGCGCGAGCGCCGACATTCACCTGCCGCCCGAGATGCTGGGTCAGGTCGCACAGCCACTTCCCGCGATCGTCTCGGCGCAAGTGACCGAAGGCAAGGACGGCGTCGGCGTCGGCGGGACGTTCAAGCTTGTCGTCGAGGGTTCTGCCATCACGTTCCGGGTCGTAGAGGTGCGCGAAACGTGGCCGGGTAT
>JBJMMH010000139.1:0-19398 GCA_045804885.1 Chloroflexota bacterium
GGATCATCGTCGCCAAGCGCGGCCAGCAGCGATCGCCGATACGCCTCAGGCGAGTTGACCGGGTCGAGATCAACCGACATCAGGACCTCCGAAGACCGGGAGCGGCCTCGAGACGCGGACTACCGCGCGCCCACCAACATCGTCCGCGATCACGAGCCGACCCGAAAGTGCCACTTACGGAGGCGTCGAGAAGTCCAGTACCGGCGTCGCCGAGACGCTGCGGCTGCTCACGGCAGGTACGTGGTGGTGGAGATGAGGGGACTCGAACCCCTGACCCCCGCGATGCGAACGCGGTGCTCTCCCAGCTGAGCTACATCCCCACGGATGCGGTCCGCCCGATGGGCGCCGACCGGTGCCAGAGTGTAGCAGAGGGCGTCCCGCCGACCGATCCCGGACGCCCTGCTACCCGCCCGTGCCCTAGGCTCCGCCGATGCCGCTCGGGCTCGACTACGGGCTGATCGCCGCGCTCTGCTGGGGCTCGACCGACGTCCTCGCGACGATCGGCGGCCGCCGTCTCGGGAGCTTTCCGGTGACCGCGATCGCCCAGGCGGCGAGCCTTCTCGTCGTCGTCCTGCTCGCTTTGGCCCGCGGCGCGGGCCTCCCCTCGGATCCGGCGATGCTCGCCGCGTCAATCTTCTTCGGCGTCGTCGCGGCCGGCGCCTACCTCTCGTTCTTCACGGCGCTCCGGATCGGGCCGCTGGCGGTCGTCAGTCCGGTGGTCGCTGCCTACGGCGGGCTCACGGTCGTGGCCGCCGTCCTCATCCGGGGCGAGTCGCTCACAGGTGTCCAGGCGCTGGGCGCAGGCCTCGCCACGGCCGGCGTCGTCCTCACCGGCGTCGTGTTCGAAGGCGGCTGGCGGGGGACGCGGATCGCGGGGCGGGGCGTCGTCTTCTCGCTGGTCGCGATGTTGCTGTTCACGGTCCTGACGGTCGGACTCGCGACGCCGATCCGGGCGGCCGGCTGGCTGCCGGTGGTGCTGGCATCGCGCCTGGCCAATGCCGTCACAACCTGGGCCGTTCTTGCGATCGCGCTCGCGGTCCGCTCGCCGCGGTCCTCGCTGCTGGTCGGCGGCGGATCGCCCGAGGCTGGGACGAGATCGACGACCGTGCGTCGGGCCGTCGTGGCCGCCCTGATCGCGGGTCTCCTCGACGTCATCGGCACGGTCGCCTTCGCGATCGGGCTGGAGGTCGCGCCGACATGGATCGTCGGGCTCGCGAGCTCGTTCGGCCCCGCGGTCGCCGTGATCGTGGCGGTCGCGCTCTGGGGCGAGCGGCTCCGGCCGAGCCAGTGGATCGGCCTTGCCGGGATCGCCGCAGGATTGGTCGCTGTGGCCCTGCCCTAGGCGCTTGCCACGTCTAGAACATATGTTCTAATATCGACCAATGGCGGCGCTTTCCCCGGACGTGTCGGCTGCTGTGGCGTCCCTCCAGGCACGCTGGGGTGCGGCAGCTCCGCGAGTCGTCGGAGCGCTGGCGACCGCTCCGCTGCCGGAGGAGCAGGACGTCCCGAAGCCGGCCGGGACGACCGTCGAACGGATCGTCCGGACGGGTTTCCCGGCGCTTGACGCGATCCTCGGCCCGGGCGGCCTGCCGCGCAGCGCGAGCGTCGCTCTTCGGGGCGACGCCAGCTCCGGGAAGACGACGCTCGCCCTCCGTCTCGCGGCGGAGGCGCAGATCGACGGCGCGATCGTCGCCTGGCTGGATCTCGCTCGTACCCTCGACCCAGTCGAGGCCGTCGCCCGCGGCGTCAAGCTGGACTGGCTCGTCGTCCTGACGCCGGAAACCCTCGACGAGGGCCTGGCGATCGCGGGGGCGCTGCTTGCCGGCCGATCCGTCGACCTCCTCGTGGTCGACCTCCCGTCGCGCCCGGACCCCGGCACGACCGCGGCCAAGGTCGCCGACCGGTTGCGCCGGCTGGCGGCCCTCGCCCGTCGATCGGAGACGCTCCTCGTCGCCCTCGAGCCGCCCAGCCTCGCCGCGGGCCTCGCGACCGCCGTCGCGGAATCGACCGGCATCCGCCTCGAGCTCGCCCGCCGGTCGTGGATCCGGCTCGGTCGCGACGTCGTCGGCCAGCAGGCGCAGGTGACCGTCGCCCGGAATCGGTTCGGTCCGCCGGGGAGGCGGGCGGAGCTCCGGATCCTCTACGCCGAGGGCGGCGAGCGCGACTCCTGCCTCCGCCGCCCGGACCTCCTCCTCGACGACACAGCCGCCCCCACCGGCCCCATCCAGCGGATTCCCACCAATGCGACTTCTCCACCTCTACTGGCCCCATCTCCCGCTCCGGCTCGCGAGAGCCCGCCGCTCCGGATCCTTCCCGGCGGACCGGCCGGTCATCCTCGGCGGCCAGCCGTGGACGGACGGGACGGTCATCGACGCCGATCCGGCGGCCCGGGCGCTCGGCGTCCGGCGCGGGATCCCGCTCGGGAGCGCCCACCGGCTCGCGCCTGAGGCGGCGTTCCTCGACCCGGAGCCGGAGGCGGACGCCGCGAGCGTCGAGGCCGCATTCGAGGCCCTCGCCCGGTTCAGCCCGGGCCTCGCCGGCGTGACGGACCAGGCCGAGCCGGCGTTTGGCCTGCTCGAGGTCCAGGTCGACGGCCTCGAGCGGCTGTGGGGCACGGAGCCGGAGATCGTCGAGCGGCTCGTGGCCGCGCTTGCGGGGACGCTGCCGGGATCGCCCCGGCCCGGGATCGCCGGGACGCGGTTCGCGGCGACGGTCGCTGCCGGCAACGCGACGCCGGCCGAGCCGCGAATCGTCCGCGCCGGCGGCGAGGTCGCGTTCCTCGCCCCGCTGCCGGCGTCGTTCCTCAGCCAGGACCAGGACGTCCGCGATCGGCTGCGACGGTTTGGGCTCCGCCAGATCGGGGCGGTCGCGGAGCTGCCGCGATCGGCGCTCGTCGCCCGGTTCGGGCCGGAAGGGGAGCTGCTTCACGATCGGGCCAACGGCCGCGAGACCAGCCCCTTCCGGCCGCGCCGGGCGCGGGAACGCCTCGCGGTGGCGTTGCCGATCGAACCGGCCGTGGCGGAGGTCGACTCCCTCCGGTTCGTCCTCCACCGGCTCGCCGGCGCGCTCGGCGATCAGCTCGAGGCGCGGGGCGCGGCCGCCGCCCGCGGCTACCTCCGGCTGGCGCTCGACGTCACGTTCGCCGCTCCCGGAACCGCGCCGGAGGTGGCGGTCGAGCAGCGCTTCCCGGAGCCGACCGCGGATGCCGAGGCGATCGAGCGCCTCCTGTTCGCCCGGCTCGAGCGGGCGCCGCCGCAGGCGCCGGTCGCGCGGGTAGAGCTCGAGCTGGCCGGGGTCGAGCCGGCGGTCGGCCAGCAGCTGCCGCTGTTCGTGCCGCAGGCCGCCCGGAACGCCCGGCTGGGTTGGCAGCTGGCGCGGCTCGCGCTGACGTTCGGTGAGGATCGCGTCCGCCGCGTCGCGCTGGCCGATCCTGACGCGCCGCTCGCCGAAACGCGCTGGACATGGCGGCCGTGAGCGCCCGGGCTCCCTAGTGACGCGGCTGCTGCGCGAGCACCCTCCGATCGAGGTCGAGACGGATGCGGCAGGCGTCGTCGTCGCGATCCGCTGGAACGGCCGGCGCGAGCGTGTCGAGGTCTGCAATCGGTGGCGCGTCGCGGAGGCCTGGTGGCGCGAGCCGATCGAGCGGGACTACTTCAAGGTCGTCGGGGAGCGATGGCTGGCGCTCGTCTACCTCGATCGAGTCGACGGCACGTGGCACCTGGAGCGCCTGTACGACTGATCGCTACCGCGCCCCGACCAGCAGCGAGACGACGAGGAGGATCAGGAACATCCCCACAACGAGGACGAGTGGGCCGACGTCTCGAGGCCTCGAGATCTGCATCGCGCGCTCCCCCAACAGTGATCGATCCCCGGTGCCGATCGTCGCCAGCATAGACGCTCCGCCCGCCGGGGGCGTGATGCGTCTCGGCTCACGCGAATGGACAGCCCGCGCCGTACATGACCACGACGTTCGTCGTGCCCGAAAGGGGTCGGACGCGGACCTGGACGAGGCAGCCAGGATCGCGACCGATAGCGTTCAGCGTGAAGCTACCGTCTTCCGAGGGTCCCTCGACCGACTCGAAGGCGTAGCCGGCCGCGGTCAAGGCCGACTGCAGGAAGTCGGACGTCGTCTTCGCGTTCGCGCCGACCGCGAGAGATGCCGACGCCGGCCCCTCGCCTGTTTCCGTGGCGACGGCATCCGGCGGCAGCGGGAACGACGGTGGCAGCCCATCCCAGATGCGGCCCCACTCGGTGTCGGTCTGGGTCGGCGGCGAGGCCGCGGCCACGGGAGAGGCTCCACCGGAGCCGCCGGGGACGAACGTGAGTTCCGGCACCGTTGAAGGCGCCGCCGACGTCGAAGCCGGGGCCGACGAGACCGATGCGGCGGGCGTCGAGGGCTGCGCGGCGTTGATGCAGCCGGCGAACGTCAGGCTCGCGACGAGCGTGGCCGCGAACGCAGCTCGTGAACGGCGGCGAGTCACCCGACCATCGTAGCCCCGAAGGGCTTCCGGACATGACAGGACCCCGTCGCGCCCCAGCACGACGGGGTCCTGTGGCCGTCGGACCCGCTCACCTGGTCCTCCGGCAAGGTCGCCGCCGACCATCGCAGTCGGCGTCGCCTCGATCGTCCCGAGCCCCCAGGCGCGAGACGTTCGGTATCAGCGCGTGCCCGCGGCCTGAGCCGCAAGCACCGCCGGGAGGAGCACGAGGATCAGCAGGACAGCCAGCGCGACCATGCCCGCGGCACGGGCGGTCACGACGGCGGCGTTGGGCAGCTGATCTCGCATGGCCGTGAGACGCCGAAGGCCGGTGCCTTGTTTCGGCGTCAGCGAGGGAATTTTTCGAGGCTGGCCCGGGTCGTCAGAAGGGCTGGCGGAACACCGTCGGCAGGCTCGCGTAGACGTGGTCGGCCGTCACGAAGTAGAGCGTCGTCGTCCACCGTCCGGCCCGGATCTTGTCGGCGGCGCCGAGCTGGGCCCGAACGCTGCCAGACATCGATTTGCCGGCGCCGAGCGTCACGACCCCGATCGTCCCCTTCCCCATCTGGCGCCCGTCCTGATCCCGCGCGATCCACCGGATCGTGCCCCGCTCCGGGACGTTGCCGGCGTTCCTCACGCGGTGGTCGAGGATCACGGAAACCAGCCCGGAGATCCTCGTCACGTCGTGGACCACGGCCGCCGGCTGGACGTCGTGGCGCGCCGCGAACGCGAGCCGGAGCGCATCCCGCATCTCGGCGTATCCCGCGTCGTTGTCGAGGGTCCAGATCCCGATGCCGGCGAACCCGGTCGCCTTCGCATAGTCGTACTTCGCCGCGGCGCTCTGTTCGTCCTCGAAGTACACCTGGCGGTACGTCCCGTGCACCGCGTCCCAATAGCTGTAGAAGCCGCTGCCTTCGAGCGCGTCGTACTGCCGCGACACTTCCGGATGTGACGCGAGGAACGATCGGGCCGACGCGTACGTGACCGACGTCACCGCCCCGTATCTCGTCTTGTCGGACCGGACCGTCGCGTTCGGGATGGTGCTCGTCACGGGCCAGTCGTAGCCGTAGTACGGGACGCCGAGGATCAGCTTCGCCTTCGGCGCGTAGGCCATGAACCGGTTCATGTGGATCTTGACGTTCCGGCTGGCGTGATCGAGGGGGGCGATCGCGCCCGTCACGGTCGAGCCTGTCCAGCGGTAGTTGTACGTCATGACGAACATCTGATCGACGATCGGGACGAGGCCCGTGATCAGGGACGATGGCGCCCCCGCCGAGGTCGCGTTGACGAGCGTCGCGCCCGGGAAGCGGGCGTTCATCGCGGCCCGGAACCTGCCCAGGAACGCGAGGTACTGCGGCGTCTGGGCCGCGGGCATCGGCTCGAAGTCGAAGTTCGCGCCGTCGGCCGAGCGCCGGGCCATGAGGTCGAGGGCCTGGGCCGTGAACCGGTCCTGGGCGGCGGCGCTGCCGAGGAACGCGGTCAGCTTCGACAGGCTCCCCGAGTCGAAGAGCTGGAACGTCGGGACAACGCGAACGCCCTTGGCATGGGCCGCGTTGGTGACCGCCGCGGCGTCGGGCCCGAGGTACTCCTTCGTGCCGACCCACGCCATATCGATGTCGCCAGTCGCCTTGATCCCGAGACCGAAGAACGCAATCGTCGAGACGAGGCGGTAGTCGAGGCGGCCGGCTGTGCCGCTGTCGAGCCGCCAATACGGCAGGTAGCCGTAGACCTGGCTGGTCAGCTCGCTGGCGACGTCCGCCCGCGGCTGAATGCCGGGATCGGCCGCCGCGGCGGGGGCCGCCGGCCGGAGCGGGGCGGCCACGCTCGCGAGGACGATGGCGATCAGGAGCAGCCGGGCGTGACGGGTGTGACGGACCGATCGCATGCGGGGACATTGAATGGTATCCCGTCGTCGGTTCCAAGTCGCCTGATCGTGCCATGGCGACATGGCTCCGATGCCAGACTAGAACATATGTTCTATCATTGATCGTCCGATGGCCTATGCGGAGCTGCACTGCCACACGAACTTCTCGTTCCTCGACGGAGCCTCCGATCCGCACGAGCTGACGGAACGCGCAGCCGCGCTCGGATTGTCCGGGCTGGCCGTCACCGACCACCAGGGCCTGTATGGAGCCGTCCGATTCGCGACGGCTGCGGGCGAGGCCGGCATCCGGCCGGTCATCGGGACGGAGGTCGAGCTGCTCGACGCACTTGCGCCGGATCCGGACGGCGTCGTGATCCCGGCTCGGCGACCGGCGCGACGTGGCGGCCGGCGGCGGATTGCGAGCGACTCCGACCCGGGCGCACGCGCAGTCGAGGGCGTCCCCGATCGGCCCCGGCCGGAACGGGCCCGGCTGCCGGGCCACCGCGACGCGGTCAAGGAAGACCACCGCGGGATCGGCGAGCGGCAGCGCGGCCCACACCTCGTGCTGCTCGCCGCCGACGCCTCGGGCTGGCGGAGTCTGTGCCGGATGATCTCGCGGGCGAACATGGCCGGGACGAAGGCCGCGCCGCGCTTCCGCTCCGACTCGCTCGCGGAGCACGCCGAGGGCGTCCTCGCGCTGTCGGGCTGTCGCGAGGGCGAGATTGCTCGGCGGCTGCGAGTCGGCGATCGGTCCGGGGCGCGGGCAGCAGCCGTCGCGCTCGCCGAGCGATTCGACCGCCGGTTCCACGTCGAGCTGTCGCACCACCTCCTCCCGGACGACGACTGGCTCGTCACGGAGTCGGTCGCGCTCGCTCGCGACCTGAGACTGCCGGTCGTCGTCACGAACGACGTCCACTACGCGACGCCGGAGGGGAGGGAGTTTCAGGATGTCCTGGCCGCGATCCGCCACGGCCGGACGCTCGAGACGCTGGCCGACCTGCGCCGCCCCGACGGGGAGTCGTTCCTGAAGTCGGAGGCGGAGCTGCTGACGTTGCCGCCGGGCGATGGGTCGCTGGGGCGAGAGGTCGCGCGTGCCTGGGTGGAGGGGATCGAGCGCGCGGCGGCGCTCGCGGCGTCGTGCTCGCTCGATCTCGAGTTCGAGCAGTACCGCTTCCCCGGCTTCCCCGTGCCGAGTGGCGAGACCGCGTTCTCGTATCTGTCGGAGCTGTGCTGGACGGGCGCCCGGAAGCGCTACCACCCGCTGACCTCGGCGGTCGTCAACCGCCTCGCTCACGAGCTCGACGTGATCGAGCGAGCCGGCCTCGCCGAGTTCTTCCTGATCTGCTGGGACCTCATGCGCTATGCCAAGGAGCGGGGAATCCCCGCGCAAGGCAGAGGCAGCGCGACGAGCTCGATCGTGTCGTACACGCTCGGGATCAGCCGGGTCGAGCCCATCCAGCACAACCTGCTCTTCGAGCGGTTCATCAACGAGGGCCGGACGACCTACCCCGACGTCGACATCGACTTCTCGTCGGAGCGGCGCGAGGAGGTCATCCAGTACATCTACGACCGCTACGGGCCGGATCACACGGGGATGGTCTGCAATCTCGTGACGTATCGGGCGCGGTCGGCGGTGCGTGAGGTCGGGTACGCGCTGGGCTTCCCGCGGCCACTCGTCGACCGCGTGGCAAAGGCCCTCGAGACGTACGACAGCGTCATGGTCCGGCGCGACCTCGAGGCCGACGGCGGCTTCGCCGAGTTCTTCCGACCGGGCGAGGGCCTGCCGGCCGAGTCGGCAGCGGCGGCAGAGGCCGAGTCGCGCGGCCTCGTCGACGGGATGGGCCAGCTGCGGCATCGCTCGGATCTGCGAGAGCTGACCGGTGGCCGGCCCTCGGAGGACCAAGGCGACGCTCCTGCGAGCCATAGGTCCGAGGACGAGGAGCTCGTTGACGGCCTGGGTCAGCTAAACACGCGGATCCCGCTCGTCGGCAAGGTCCCGCCCTGGAAGCAGCCGCCGAGGCCGGCCGACCCGGACGCGCCTCGGCCGTTCGGCTGGCTGGATGACGCGGCCGTGGCGGCCGACGGCGGGGCGTTGCCGGCGTCGATTTCGCTGGGACCGATATCTCCGGCATATCCGCCGCCACAAGCGGGCTCGGAGGGCGCCGTTCGTGCGGCGGACGGCACCGACAAGGCGCCTTCGGCCGCTGATGGCCCTGGTTTTATCGGTGGGAGCGAAATCGGGCCATCGAAGTCGCGCCCGTTTCCGGTCGGAGCGGCAGATTCGGGCCTCGGGGCGGCTCAACATGCCGCCAAGAGTGTTCCCCGTGCGTGGGGCGACGGCGACGCGCCTGCTTCGGGCCCCCGAAACCCTGGATTTGCCGCTGGGGCCGGAAGCGGTCCGTCGAGGTCCGGGATGTGGGATGGCGCACCGGAGTCGCCGCCCGCGATCCGGCCCGGGGGACGCCACGACGACGAGGGTGGACCCGGCGATACGCCGGCGAGCGTTGCCTGGCTGCGGGCCGGCCGCGGCACGGGCTATGCAGCGGAGCGCGGGAAGCTGCTGCCGCCGGCGCTCGTCCAGGGCCGGGTCATCGACCCCGAGAGCGGCATGCCCGAGCCTCCGCCACGCCAGACGGATCGGCTGGGAAGACCAAACCACTGGGATCCACCGGCGCCTCGCACCCAGGCGACGGGCCGAGGCGGCGGCCACTCGAGCGTCGCCCGCGTGGCGCCGGAGCCGCCGCCCCAACCGCTCGGCGGCAGCACGAAGCACCTCAGCGACTGGGACCGTTGGCTCGAATTCTGCGCAAGGATCGATGGCTTCCCGCGGCACCTCTCGATCCACTCCGGCGGGATGCTCGTGACCGCCGCGCCGCTCATCGATATCGCCCCGATCGAGCGGGCGACCATGGACAAGCGCGTCGTCGTCCAGTTCGACAAGCGCGACGTCGAGGAGCTCAAGCTCATCAAGCTCGACCTCCTGGGGCTCGGCATGCTGGCCGCGATCGACGAGACGCTCCAGCTGATCGAGCACGACTGCGCGGTCAGCGTGGTCCTGGACTGGCTACCCGAGGAGATCCCCGAGGTCTTCGACATGCTGCAGGCGGCGGACACTGTCGGTGTCTTCCAGGTGGAGAGCCGGGCCCAGATGCAGACACTGCCCAAATCGCGGCCGCTCAACCTCGACGACCTCGTCGTCGAGGTCGCGATCATCAGGCCGGGGCCGATCCAGGGCAACGCGGTCCACCCATACCTCCGCCGCAAGCAGGGCCTCGAGCCGGTCGAGTACCTCCACCCGAGCCTCGAGCCGGTCCTGCGCGACACGCTCGGCGTGATCCTGTACCAGGAGCAGGTCATGCGCATCGCGATCGAGGTCGCCGGCTTCTCGGCGGCGGAGAGCGACGGCTTCCGCCGGGCGATGGGGACGTGGCGGTCGAGCCGGGAGATGGAGAAGCTCCATCAGCGCTTCGTAGCGGGCGCGCTGCGCCAGCCCGGGATGACGGAGGACAACGCCGAGGAGCTGTTCCGCCAGGTCGCGGCGTTCGCGAGCTTCGGCTTCGCGAAGTCGCACGCGGCCGCGTTCGCTCGGACGGCGTACGAGTCGTCGTACCTGAAGCTCTTCTATCCCGCCCAGTTCCTCGTCGGGCTGGTCAACGCCCAGCCGATGGGCTTCTATCCGGTCGAGGTCCTCGTCAACGACGCCAAGCGGCACGGCGTGGCGGTCCTGCCGGTCGACATCAACAGGAGCCGCTACAAGACGACGACGGAGTGGGTCGGGCGGCCGGGCTGGGCGACCGGCGGCGAGGACGAGCCACTCCCCGATGACGCCGGCCTCGAGCGGCGACCCGATCCGGTCCGGTCGTCGGCCTGCGTGATGCCCTCGCGCAAGGCTCGCGACCGGTGGTCGGCGGAGAGCTCCGTCGGCTGGGGCGTGCGCCTGGGGCTGCGACTCGTGAAGGGCATCGGCGAGGAACACGAGCAGCTCCTCGAGGCTGAGCTGACTCGAGGGCCGTACACGTCGCTGGCCGACGTCGTCGAGCGAACCGGGCTCCCGGAAGAGACGCTGGAGCGGCTCATCCGGGTCGGCGCCCTCGATTCGCTGGCCCGGCCGCGCCGCGAGCTGCTCTGGCAGCTCCGCGAGGTCGCGGGCTCCGTCCGGGGCTCCGTCCCGGGACGGGTCGCCGGGCGGCCGATCGACCTGCGCCTTCCGCCGACCGACGCGCCCACGCTGCCCCGGCTGACGGAATCGGAGCGTATCGGCGACGCCTATGCGGTCGTCGGGCTCGATGCCCGGCGCCAGGTCGTCTCGCTGTACCGCGCGGTGCTCGACGGTCTCGGGGCCGTCACGAACGCGGACCTCGCGGCGCGTCGGCCGGGGCCGGTCCGAATCGGAGGCCTTGTAGTGACCCGCCAGCACCCGATGACCGCCAAGGGCACGGTCTTCCTCGCCCTCGAGGACGAGACGGGGATGGTCAACGTCACGCTCTGGCCGGATACGTGGGCGCGGCTACGCAGCGTCGTCCGCCGCCACGCCCTGCTGCTCGTCGATGGTGAGCTGCAGCGTGAGGCATCAGTCGTGAACGTCGTCGCGCGCGACGTCCGGCCGCTGGTCGAGGTCGCTGCTTCTGCGACTGGCGGCCCGGAGACGCCCGAGGGTGTTCGGCAGCTCGGCCAAGCCGGCATGCGCCGGCTGGGCTGAGTGTCGGAGCGCGCGCTCCCTAGCGCCGGCGGGCGAGGAGCGGCCGGCTCGACCCTGTCCGCTTCTGGTTCGCGCCCGACTTAGCGGCCTGGCCGGCCGCGTACCGGGGCGGGTTGGCGCCGCGCAGGAAGCGTTTGTACCAGGCTGCGGCGGCCGCATAGAACGCGCCGAATCCAACCGAGATGACCAACGAGTAGCCGAGGAAGCCTGCTTCCGGCGCGGCCGGCGCCAGCCCGACGCCCGGCAGCGTCAGCACCACGAGCACGATCGCCTGCACGACGCCGACGAGCCCGCCGATCAGCCAGCTGGCCCGCGGCGCGAGGAAGCCGGCGATGAACACGGGCGCGATCGGCGGCGGGTAGAGGAAGTACGGCGCGATCAGCTGGCTCGTGAGCTCGCGGCCGGACGTAGCGATGACGACCGCCGCAACGACGACGATCGAGCCGGCCGGGATCCAGAACGCTTTGTTGATGAGGAGGCGCGGAAGCGCCCGGAGGTCGCCGCGGACGTCGACCGGCGTGAACGCCTGCCGAAATGCGGTCGCGATGCTCGGGCGGGGCCGATTGGCGTCCGGGGTCGTGGCGGTGGAGCGGCTCGTTGCAGCCGCGGGACCTTGTGACGGTGAATCTTCCGCGTCGACCTCGTCGAGGTCGTCGATCGGCGTGTTCTGCGCGGCGCGGTAGCGACGGCGCGCGTCGGCGCGGGCGGTTCTCTTGGCGCGGGGCACGATGCCTCCAGGGCGACGGGACGGTGTGCGCGCCATCCTAGTCCAATCGAGTTTCCGCCGACGCCCTATCTCTCCGTGACCACTCGTGAAGGCCACGTGCAGTGGCCGTGCATCGACGGTAGACCGCGAGCCAATCGCCGACCAACTCGGCGTCGACGGCCGACTGCTACAACTCCCCAGCCCACCGCCGCAGCCGCCGCCACCCGCCCGGACCCGCCGGGAGGTCGTCGATGGATCGCGCCCGCGGCGCCGGCCAGGCCGTGCTGCTCCTCGTTGTCCTGGTGTCGCTCGTGCTCGTCCGGCCCACCTCGTCGGCTGGGCTCGGCGGCTCGTCGCTCACGGCCGCGGTAGCGTGGCCCACGTCGACGCTCGTCGTGTCCGAGGTTCAGACAGGCGGCGCGTCGGCCTCGGACGAGTTCGCCGAGATCTCGAACGCGGGTTCCGTCGCGGTCGACCTCACCGGGATGGAGCTCGTCTACGCCACCTCGAGCGGGACGACCGTGACGCGGAAGGCGTCGTGGGCCGCGACGATGATCCTCGAGCCCGGCCGGCACTTGCTCGTCGCCAATGCCTCGGGCGTCTACGCCGCGAACGCGGACGCAACGTACAGCGGCGGGCTCGCTGCGACGGGTGGCGCGATCGTGCTCCGGGCCATCGGCGGAGACCCCGTCGACGCCGTCGGCTGGGGCGATGCGACGAACGTATTCGTCGAGGGGTCGGCGGCGGCCGCACCCGCGCCGGGATCGAGCCTCGAGCGCCTGCCCGGCGGCGCGACCGGGAACGGGATCGACACGAACCTGAACTCCGCCGACTTCGTCGTCCGCGCGACACCGAATCCGCAGAACCTCTTGGCCGCGCCGACCCCGCCGCCGGGTCCGGCTCCGAGCATCGGGCCTACGCCGGCGTCTACGCCACCGCCGACGCCGGACCCGACACCGACGGTCGCACCCACTCCCGGGCCGACGCCGACGCCGACGCCGGTAGCCACACCCTCACCTACGCCGGCAGCCACACCCGATCGGACTCCGCTGCCGACGCCTTTCCCTACCTCGACCCCGACACCCCAGGTGACGCCGACTCCGGAGCCGACGCCTGAACCGACACCCCAGCCGACGCCCGCGCCCACGCTGGTCCCGACGCCCACGCCACGCGTCATCGTGTCGATCGCCGACGCTCGGGCGCTGCCGGACGGAGCCCAGGCGACGATCCGCGCGACGCTGACGACCGCGCTCGGCGCGATCGACTCCGCCCGGAACGGGTTCGCCCAGGATTCGACGGGTGGCATGGCCATCCGGCTCGGCGCCGCACTGGCCGTCCCGATCGAGGCGGGGTCGGTCGTCGAGGTGACAGGGACCCTATCGAGCTATTTCAGCCTGCGCGTCCTCGCAGCCGACGCAGACGCCGTGATCGTGGAGGGAACCGGAAGCCTCCCAGCTGCCCTGGCGGCCACGACCGGCGAGGGGAGCGAAGCCTTCGAGGGGCTGCGGCTGCTCGTCTCCGGCACTGTCACCGCTGCGCCTGGCGAACTCTCGGACGGTCTCGGCGTCACGATCGATGACGGCAGCGGCCCGCTCCGTCTCGTCGTGTCGGACGCCGCCCGGGCGGGAGCGACGGTCGCGACAGGCGACCTCGTGACCGCCATCGGTCCGCTCGGACAGCGCGACAGTAGCGGCACAGGGCTCGCCGGCTATCGGCTCCACGCGACGCTGCCCGGCGAGTTCGGTGTCGAGCCGAAGGCCACACCGAGCCCGACGCCGGCACCGACCGCGCCGCCGACGCCGACCCCAGCGCCGCCCACTCCGTCGCCATCGGCGACGCCGCCTCCCACGCCTGCCCCGACCCCGGTCGCCACGCCCGCGCCGACGGCGCCGCCGGCTCCGACGCCTTCGCCCCAGCCGACGCCGGCGCCGGCGCAATCGATCGCAACGGCCCGCCGGGCCGCGGTCGGCACCGTCGTGTCGGTCTCCGGCGTGGTCATCGCGGAGGCGGGCCGTCTCGGAACGCCGCCGCTGCTCGCGATCGCCGACGAGGCGGCGGGCATCGCGGTCAAGCTCCCGGACGGCACCGCGGCGCCCCCACGAGGCTCCCGTGTCATCGTGACCGGGCCCCTCGCAGACCCATACGGTCAACTCGAGATCCGCCCAGCGGCCGCGGGGCTGCGCTCGAGCGGCACGGGGCCGCTACCGGAGCCGATTGTTGTCGACGCATCGAGCCTTGGTGAGGCCACCGAAGGCCTGCTCGTCCGTGCCGTCGGCACCGTCGAGGCGCGCCCGACGAAGGCGACGAGCGGTGACATCACCTTCTTCCTCGTCGGAAGCCGCGGCGCGGTCCGGATCGTGGCCGATGCCTCGAGCGGCCTCACCGCCGACTCGGTCACGGTCGGGGCGGCGTATGAGATCACCGGTGTCGCGGGCCAGCGCGCGTCGCGCAAGGGAGCGCTCGATGGCTACCGGATGTGGCCGCGCGACACGCGCGACGTCGTCCGCACTGCGGGGCCGGCCGCGACATCGCCGCCTTCGTCGGGATCCGGCTCGCCGCACCCGACCCCGTCCTCCGCCGCGGGCGTGACGTCGATCGCCGACGCGATCCGCCGCGGCAGTGGCGACGTGACGATCGAGGCGACCGTGACCACGCGCGCCGACCTCCTCGACTCGACCGGCCGTCGCGTGGTCGTGGAGGACCGTACCGCCGGCATCGAGATCCTCCTCCCGACCGACACGGCAGTGCCGCCCCTCGGGGCGAGGATCCGGGCGAGCGGCGAGATCGGACGGGCGTACGACGCCCCGAGGCTGCGGGCCAAGACGGTCGGCGTCCTGGCCGTCGGCGGCCGGCCGATGCCGCTCGCTCTGACCTCCCAGCCGACGGCCGCGAGCGAGTGGCGCCTGGTGGTGGTGGCCGGCGTCGTCGCGAGCATCCACAAGCTCGGCGACCGGTGGCGGGCCGAAGTCACGGTCGGCGGCGAACGCGTCGTCGTGAACGGCCTTGCCGGCGCCGGGATCGCGCCTTCGTCGATCGTCGAGGGCGGACGCGCCAGGATCGTCGGCGTCGTTCGTCGGCCGTACCCGGGCGCGTCGGACCGCCGCTGGTCGGTCGTACCGCGCGGCCCATCGGACGTCGAGATTGCCTCGGGCACCGCAGCGAACGGATCAGCTGGCGCTGGCGCAACCGGCGGCAGTGCGGCCGGGGCGTCGGGCTCGGCGTCGGGCGGTGGCGCCGGCGTCCCCGACGTCGACCTGGCCGCGCTCGGCGACCACCTCGGGCAGGTCGTCCGTGTCGGTGGCCTCGTCGGAGATCTCGCGCCGGACGGGTTCCTGCTCGACGACGGCACGGCCACCGGGCGGGTGGCGGTGACCGGGGAGGCAGCGGAGTACCTGCCGCTCGTCGAGCCCGGCGATGCGATCAATGCAACCGGTCGAGTCGAGAGCGAAGGCGGGGTGCCCCGCGTCGTCGTCACTGATGCGGCCGGGCTGGTCCGGCTCGGCGAGCTCACGGCGCCCGCCCCCGCTCAGGCCGTCGACCCGGGATCGGCGGCAGACGACGCCTCGAGCGGTGCCCGGCGGACGGCCGGCGGGCTCCTCGGCCCGGTCGAGCCCGGCGCCGCGGGCGCCGTCAGCGTGGTCGTCCTCAGCGCGCTCTCGCTCGCGATCACCGCCCTCCGACGCCGGCGGTCGCAGCGCCTGTTCGCGGCCCGCGTCGGCGCTCGTCTGGCGGGCCTGGCGGCGGCCCCACCGGCCCGGCCCCCGGCCTGACCGTCGTCTGAGCGTGGGCTGAGCGTGGGCTGAGCGTGGCGCCGAACGGGGATCGTGCTTGACGCTCGTTCAAACGCGGGACTATCCTCGGCCGAGTTTCGCGCTTGCGAAGCAGCCACCTGAGCGAGGGACGGGTCTTGCCGAACGCGGATCACCGCGTCGCACTCCCAGTGGGAGAACGGCAATACCACATCGGACTCGGACCGGGAGAACTGGCCGAGTACATCCTCCTCCCTGGTGACCCCGACCGGACCGCCCGGATTGCCGCTCGGCTCGATTCGATCGAGCTCGAACGGCGCCACCGGGAGTTCGCGTCGGCCACCGGGACGTATCGCGGCGAACGTGTCTCCGTCGTCTCGACCGGGATCGGCACGGACAACGTCGAGATCGTGGTGGCCGAGATCCTGGCGGTCACGGAACGGCCGACCTTCATCCGGGTCGGTTCCTGCGGCGCTCTCCAACCGGAGATCGGCCTCGGGGACCTGATCATCTCGACCGGAGCGCTCCGGCTCGAGTCGACCACGAGCTTCTTCGTCCACGACGGGTACCCGGCGGTCGCCCACTACGAGGCGGTCGTCGCGCTCATCGAGGCCGCGGAGCGGCTCGGGCATCGGACCCACGTCGGGTTGACGGCGACGGCACCGGGGTTCTTCGGGGCGCAGGGGCGCCCGATCCCGCAACTGCCCATCCGCTACCCTGACCTGGCCGAGGACATGGCGCGCCAGCGTGTCATGAACTTCGAGATGGAGGCGTCCGCGCTGCTCATCCTCGCCTCGCTCGCCCAATGTCGCGCCGGCGTGGTCTGTGCGGTCTACGCGCAGCGCACGACCGGTGACTTCATCGAAGGAGCGGCGAAGGACGCAGCGGAGGCGGCGTGCGTCGAGACCGGGCTCGACAGCCTCGTCATCCTCGCCGGAATCGACCGCCAGAAGGACCAGGCCGGGACGGACCGCTGGCGGCCGTCCCTGTGGACAAGCACGTGATCGGCGGACGCGGGACGAGGGTTCCCGTGACGCCACGCTGAACGAGGAGGAGCCCGCTCCATGGCCGAAGCGTATTGCGTCAAGGACAAGCAAAAGGTCGAAGTCCAGAATGCCCAGCGGATCACCATGAAGAACGGCAAGCCCGCGCTTCAGGGCACCTGTCCGATCTGCGGCGGCAAGGTCTTCAAGATCGGCGGCTGAGTCCGGGCCCACGCTGTAGCCACGGGCCTCGCCGAAAGGCGGGGCCCGTTTTTCGCGCCTGCGGCCGCGCGATCAACGCGGCAAGGAACCGACCGAGCCGCGTACCAGCAACGGCAGTGCGCCGACGAGCCCGACGTCGTCGCCCAGATCGGCGGACACGATCGCGACGCGGGCGCGCGGCACCCTGAATGCCACGGCCGCGACGTGGTCCCGCGCCGGCTGCAACCACCGCTCACCCTGGTTGCGCGCGAGGCTGCCCCCGACCACGAGCCTCTCCGGGTTCAGGATGTCGACGAGCGAGACGCAGGATTCGGCGAATGCCCGCCGGGCCCTCTCCATGATCCTCGCCGCGGCTTCGTCGCCGTCCTCCTCGGATTCCGCCACGTCGCGGGCGTCCAACCCTCGCCCGCGCGACGCGGCGATGACCGCCAGACCCGGGGCAGACCCGGCGGCGATCGCCGCGGTCGCGGCCCGGGCGATTCCGCTGCCCGAGGCGATCGCCTCGAGGTGGCCGCGTGCGCCGCAACCGCAAGGCGGCCCGTCGATCTCGACGAGAAGGTGCCCCAGCTCGCCTGCGACGCCGTCCGGCCCGGCGATCAAGCGGCCGCCCGCGACGATCGCCCCGCCGATGCCCGTCGACACCGTGATGTAGAGGAAGTCGTTGAGGCCGCGGGCCGCGCCGAAGCTCCATTCCGCCAGGGCCGCGACGTGGGTGTCGCGCTCGAGCACCGCCGGCAGCGACAGCGCCGCCGAGATCGGGGCGGCGAGCGCTGCGCCACGGAACGACCGGGGCATGTTCGGCGGTTCGACGAGCGACCCGGCGACCACGTCGAGCGGGCCCGGCGCCGCGATCCCGACACCGACGATCTCCTCGCGGACCGCGGGCGTCGCCTCGTCTCGCACCCGGCGGAGCATCGAGATCGAGGTCGCGAGCACGCCCTGCGGGCCGGCCTCGACCGGCGTCCGGGCCTGGGCCCGCGACACCACGCGACCCGTGCCGTCGACGACCCCGGCCCGGATCCGGCTGGCGCCCAGATCGAGGGCGAGTGCCGCCGCGCGCCGCTCACTCACGTTGTCCACGCTCGGATCATCGGCTCCCGTGCCACCTTGCCGCAATGCGGCCGTGCCGATCGGCCCTCGACGCGATGCCCGGCGGATGCAACCATATGCCCGACGCGAGCGCCGGCCGATCCGCCGCGCGCCGGCGTCCATTCCGTACGCATCGACGGGCTCCTCCGCGGCGCCCGTGACCACGGAGGAGCAGTCAGAGATGGCAGTGCGCGTCGGCATCAACGGCTTCGGGCGGATCGGCCGCCAGTCCCTGAAGGCGCTCCTCGAGCGGACGCCCGACGTCGAGGTGGTCGCGGTCAACGACCTCGTCGACACGTCGATGAACGCGCTGCTGTTCAAGCACGACTCCACCTACGGCGCCTATCCGGGGTCCGTCGACCACACTGACGACGCCCTGATCATCGACGGCCGTGAGATCAAGGTGCTCAAGGAGAAGGATCCGGCGGCGCTGCCGTGGGGCGATCTCGGCGTCGACCTCGTCGTCGAGTCGACTGGACTCTTCACCGACGCGGCGAAGGCCAGGGCCCACATCGATGGCGGCGCCAAGAAGGTCATCATCAGCGCGCCGGCGAAGGGCGAGGACATCACCATCGTCCTCGGGGTGAACGAAGATCACTACGACCCCGATGCCCACACGATCATCAGCAACGCGAGCTGCACGACGAACTGCCTCGCGCCGGCCGCCAAGGTCGTCCACGACCTGCTCACGATCGAGCGCGGCCTGATGAACACGATCCACAGCTACACCAACGACCAGCGGATCCTCGATGTCGCCCACAAGGACCCGCGTCGGGCGCGCGCCGCGGGCCAGAACATCATCCCGACGACGTCCGGCGCGGCCATCGCCCTCTCGCTCGTCATCCCCAGCCTGAAGGGCAAGTTCGACGGCTTCAGCCTGCGCGTCCCGACCCCGACGGTCAGCGTCGTCGACTTCACCGCCGACGTCTCGCGCCCGACCAGTGTCGAGGAGATCAACGACGCCTTCCGGGCGGCGGCCGAAGGCCCGATGAAGGGCATCCTCGGCGTTAGCGACGACCCACTCGTCTCGACCGACTTTCGGGGCGACAGCCGGAGCTCGATCATCGACGCGGACTCCACGATGGTCCTCGACGGGACGATGGTGAAAGTCATCAGCTGGTACGACAACGAGTGGGGCTACAGCTGCCGCGTCGCCGACCTCGTCGGGTTCGTCGCGGCCCGCCTCCCGGCCGCGACCGCGGCCCGCGCCTGACCCGACCGACAGCCGATCGAGCCACCGACACCATGGACAAGCTGACCGTCCGCGACTTCGACGCCGCGGGCAAGCGCGTCTTCGTACGCGTCGACTTCAACGTCCCGCTCGCGGACGGCAAGGTCACCGACGACTCCCGGATCCGGGCCTCGCTGCCGACGATCAACTACCTCGTCGGACAGGGCGCAAAGGTGATCCTCGCCAGCCATCTCGGCCGGCCGGACGGCAAGGTCCAGGACGGCCTCCGGCTCCGGCCTATCGGCCAGGTGCTGTCCGCGCTGCTGCGACGTAACGTGCCGGTGACCGGCGACGCGCTGGGCGGCGGGACCGAGGACGCCGTGAAGCGGCTGCGCAACGGCGACGTGCTCCTCCTTGAGAATCTCCGCTTTCACGCC
>JBJMMH010000140.1:0-11261 GCA_045804885.1 Chloroflexota bacterium
CGACGTCTCGGCGATGATCCCGGCCGCTGCGCTGGGCCCGCTCCATCGGGCACTCGCCGCCCGCCCCTGAGCGTCCGCCGGCACAAGCCCCTGGACCGCGTGGCGGACCGCGACGTTTCGCGTGGGGGGGGGGGGGGGGGGGGGGGGGGGGGGGGGGCGCCCGCCGACGGGTGGAAGTTGGTGGGTGCCAGGCGTCGGGTCCTGCCGTCCGCCGGGCGACGGCGGCGAGTCTGCAGCACGAAGGCCAACGCGGACGGCGGCGCGCGACTGGAAACTTCGGCGGTCGGCCGCGACGGGGCCGTGCCATAATCCCGGCAACGACCCGCCGTCCCGGTCGCGCGTAGCCGGAGGGTACCGAGATCGACATCATCTTCCTTGTCGAGCGGCTCGAGTCGATCATCGCCAACGGCAAGAAGCTGCCCCTGACGAACAACGTCGTCGTCGACCAGGCGGCCGCACTCGGCCTCATCGACGAGCTCCGTGTCGCCGTCCCCGAGGAGGTCCGCGCGGCGAAGCGGATCAACTCGGAAGGCGAGCGGATCATCGAGAAGGCCCAGGAGGAAGCCGAGCGGATCGTGGCCCGTGCCCAGGAGCAGGCCGCGTTCCTCATCGACGAGCGTGGTTTGACCCAGCAGGCGGAGGCCGAGAGCCGCCGGATCATCGGCGAGGCAGAGGGAGACGCGGAGGAGATCCGCCGCGGTGCCGACGAGTACGCGGTCAGCGTCCTCGTCGGTCTCGAGGGCGACGTCGTCAAGACGCTCCAGAGCATCAAGAAGGGAATCGACCTCCTCGACTCCCGGCGATCCGACCTTCGCTCCAGCGATCAGCTCGTCGACGAGGCGCCGGACAACGGCTACCACGACGACGTCGAGTACGCGGACGAGGAGGTCGAGCCGCTGGTGCGCCGGTGAGCGCGGGGCGAGCCCTCGGCGCGCCGCTCGTCTGGAACGTCGCCGGCCTTCTCGCGGACGATCCCGGCGCGACCCGCGACTACGAGGTCGCCGGCGCGACAATCGACCTCGGCGAGGATCTGCGCCTGGCCGAGCCCATCGAAGGTCACGTCCGCCTCGCACGCACGAACCGCGGCCTGATCGTCACCGCCGGCTTCAACACGGCGATCGAGTCACAGTGCAGCCGGTGCCTGCGTGACATCGAGATCCCCATCCAGATCGCGATCGATGAGGAGGCACTGCCCTCGATCGACATCCGGACGGGTGCGCCGGTCCGGCCCGAGCTCAGCGACGAGGATGAGCCGCTCCGGCTCAACGACCACCACGAGCTGGAGCTCGAGACGGCGGTGAGGCAGGCGATCCAGCTCGCCGAACCCATCGCGCCACTCTGCCGCGAGGATTGCGCCGGTCTCTGCGTGACCTGCGGAGAGCGGCTCGACGACGGCAGTCACGACCATCCGATCGACGACATCGACCCAAGGCTCGACGCGCTCCGGAACTTCCGCGCGCAGGACTGAGGCGGGCGGGCAGCTGTCCGGCGCTGGCGCGCCGACCCGGACGCGCGGTACACTCCGCGCTCGGCTCCGCTGCTACGTCGGGGCGGTTCGGCGCGTCCGCCACGGGCGGCCACGACCGGAAGAACAGAACTGACCCGATCGAAGGAGACCACGAACGTGGGTGTCCCCAAGCGACGCGTCTCGCATGCCCGCAAGGGCGAGCGCCGCGCCCACCTAGCGCTGAGCGTGCCGCAGCTGGTCGAGTGCGACCACTGCCGGTCGCCCAGGCTGCCGCACCACGCCTGCCCAACCTGCGGCTGGTACAACGGCCGCCAGGCGATCGACCTGAAGCAGCCGTCGTCCGAGTCCGCCTCCTGACCGATGGTCGACCAGATCGGCCACACGAATCGAGGGGATCGGGTAGGGGACGACCGCGCCGTCACGGTCGCGGTGGACGCGATGGGCGGCGACCATGGCCCCGCCGAGGTCGTCCCGGGTGCGATCGACTACGCCCTGGCGCATCCCGCTGACCGCCTGATCCTCGTCGGCGACACGGGAGTCGTCCGCGGCATCGCAGGCGATCTGCCGCCGAACGTCGAGATCGTGCACGCCAGCCAGGTCATCGGCATGGACGAACACCCGGTGAAGGCCGTCCGCGAGAAGAAGGACTCGACGATCAACGTCGCGATGAGCCTTGTGAAGCAGGGCCGGGCCGAGGCGGTCGTCACCGCTGGGCACACAGGCGCCGGCATGGGCGCCGCCGTCCTGCGCCTTGGCCGCCTCCCCGGCGTCGACCGTCCTGCGCTCGCAGTCCAGATGTCGACCGATGCCGGCCCGTTCGTCCTTCTCGACATCGGCGCGAACCCGGACTCGACCGCCCAGAACCTCGCCCAGTACGCGCGCATGGGGGCGATCTTCGCCGAACGCGTCCTGGGCGTTGACAACCCCCGCGTCGCGCTGCTGTCGATCGGCGAGGAGAAGGGCAAGGGCGATCAGCGGATCCAGGACGCGACGCTGCTCCTCGACAGGACGAACCTGAACTTCGTCGGCAACGTCGAGGGCAAGGACGTTGTCAGGAACCTGGCTGACGTGGTCGTGTGCGACGCCGTCCTCGGGAACGTCGTGATCAAGTTCTTCGAAGGCCTGTCCGGCTGGATCTTCGACCTGTTCCGGACGGAGTTCCGGGAAACGTTCCGGGGTCGCGTCGCGTACCTCCTGATGCGTCCCGGAATCCGGCGCATCCGAGAGGTCTTCGACTACGAGCGCGCCGGCGGCTCCCCGCTCCTGGGGGTCCGCGGCACCGTGATCATCACCCACGGTCGGGCCCGCCGGAGGATGGTCACGTTCGGGATCGGCGTGGCGACGACGATGGTCCGGACGCGCGTTCCGGAGCTGATCACTGAAGCGTTCGCGGACGAGGCAGCCGCGGCCCAGCCAGAGTCGCCGGACACAGATCGCTCCGAAACGCCGCCTGCGGCCGGCCCTGTCGCCGACCCCGAACCGGCCGAATCCGTCGAATCGGTCTCTTGACGACGATGAGCGGCCCGGACCTGAGCATCGGCACGAACGTGATGCGGGAGATGGTCCGCCTCGCCGCCTTCGAGGTCCCGGGCGTCCTCCGTGTCGGCCACGGCGGACCGGTGTGGCGCGGCTTGCTCGCCGGCCGCCCCGTCGCGATCTCGAGCCGCCGCGACGGCATCCACGTCGACGTCACGGTCGTCGCCCGACCGGGCCACGCGCTCGTGCCTCTGACTCGCCAGGTCCGGTCCGCCGTCGGCGCGACCGTGGAGCGGCTGCTCGGGCTCCGGCTCGAGTCGGTGACGGTCACGGTCGACGGTGTCGGGGGCTGACAGAGGGACGGCCGGCGACAGAGTCCGCGCTTACCGGACGGGCCGCCGCCTCGCCCTCGCGTCCGTCTTCGAGGCCGACTTCGGCCAGCGCACCGCCGACGCGATCCTGGCCCGGCATCTAGTCGAGCACGAAGGCAACGAGACGGCCGCCGAGCTCGCCCGCCAGCTCGTCGGCGCGGTCGTCGCGCACCGTGACACGATCGACGCAACCATCGAACGATTCGCACCCCAATATCCCGTCGTCACGCTCGCGCCGATGGACCGCGCGCTGCTCCGATGCGGGGTTGGTGAGGTGCTACACTCGCCGACGCCGGCCCGGGTGGCCATCGCCGAGTGGGTCGAGTTGGCACGGAGCTACAGTGGAGACCCGATGCGACGCCTCGTGAACGGGGTGCTTGGGCGGATCTCAGCCGAAGCGAGCGGAGCGACCGGATCGAGCGGCTCCTAGCCGTCGGACCCAATCCCACCCCCAGGAGGGAGTCAGTTGGCCACAACGTACGAGCGCCTCAAGAAGATCGTTGTCGAGCAGCTCGGCGTCGAGGAGGACGAGGTCAAGCCCGAGGCTTCGTTCGTCGACGACCTGAACGCCGACTCACTCGATCTCGTCGAGCTCATCATGAGCCTCGAGGAGGAGTTCGGAACCGAGATCTCCGACGAGGACGCTGAGAAGATCCGCACCGTCGGGGACGCGGTCGACTACATCGACGAGCGCGCGTCCTAGCGCGGCTCCGCAGGGGTCGGCGAGGAGCGTGCGACCGGCAGCCGAGCTGGCAGAGCGCCTCGGCCTCCCCGTCACCGACCTCGAACTGCTCGAGCAGGCCCTGGTCCACAGCAGCTGGCTCCACGAGCACCGGGACGCCGCCCGCGGTCACAACGAGCGCCTCGAGTTCCTTGGCGACGTCGTCATCAACCTCGCGATCTCGGAAGCGCTCTACGCGGCCTATCCGACCGACGACGAAGGACTCCTGTCGACGCGCCGGGCCTCGATCGTCTCGACGACAGGATTGTCTCGGCTGGCTCATCGGATCGACCTCGGGTCGTTCCTCCTGCTCGGCGAGGGCGAGGCCCAGCGGGGTGGGCGCCGCCGGCCGTCGCTCCTCGCGTCCGGCTTCGAGGCCCTTGCCGGAGCGATTTACCTCGACCTGGGCTGGGAGACGACACGAACCTGGCTGACCACGCTCGCCGAGCCGGAGCTCGCGAGCGACTCGCCCAGCCTCCTCCTGAAGAGCCCCAAGAGCCGGCTCCAGGAGTACACCCAGCGCCGGACCGGCGCCCGACCGGACTACCGGATCGTCGATGCGACCGGGCCCGACCACGAGAAGCTGTTCAGGATCGAGGTCTGGATTGACGGGCGACCCCTCGGCGTCGGCGAAGGGCCGTCTCGGCGCACCGCGGAGACGGCGGCGGCGCTCCAGGCCCTCGAGGCCATTCGAGCGATCCGGGCGGCGGCCTCGGATGCGGTCACGCCGGGCGATCTCGTGACCCGAGGCGGCCCCCCCGTCGGCGACCCGCCGGAGAGCGTCGATGATGGGCCGGAGCCCGCCGTTCGGAAGCGCGGCCGGCCCAGGAACGAGGACCGCGCCGAGGCCGCGCGGTGAGCGCTCCGGCACGCCTCCTGGCACTCCGTCTCCACGGCTTCAAGTCGTTCGCGGAGCGGACACTCGTCGAGTTCGGCGGTGGGATCAGCGCCGTGGTCGGTCCCAACGGCTCCGGCAAGAGCAACCTCGCCGATGCGCTCCGCTGGGCACTTGGCGAGCAGGGTCGGGCGCTCCGGAGCCGCAAATCGGAGGACGTGATCTTCGCCGGGTCGGAGAAGCGCGCCGCGGTCGGTATGGCGGACGTCACGATCGTCCTCGACAACGCCGACGGGCTGCTGCCGGTCGACTACAGCGTGCTGGAGCTTGGCCGGCGGCTCTACCGTTCCGGCGAGAACGACTACCTGCTCAACAAGCAACGCGTCCGGCTGAAGGACCTCGTCGACCTGCTCGACGCGGCGCACCTCGCCGACAATGCGTTCCTGTTCATCGGGCAGGGGATGGTCGACCAGGCGCTCGCGCTCCGGCCCGAAGAGCGACGGCCGTTGTTCGAGGACGTCGCCGGCGTCCGCCGCCATGAACGCCGGCGGCGCCGAGCCGAGGAGCAGCTCGCGGAGTCAGAGGCGAATCTCGCCCGGGTCGAGGACATCGTCGGCGAGCTTCGACCGCAGGCGCGCCGGCTCGCGGCTCAGGCCGAGCAGCAGGCTTCGAGGCTGACTGCGGGCGAGGAGCTGGCCGACGCGCTGGTCCTCGCGGCGCATGCTCGCTGGCACGATGCGGCGGCCCGCGCGGTGGAGGCCGGTACGGTTCGTGATCGCGCGCAGCGCGAGGCAGACCAGGCGATGACGGACGTTCGGACCGCCGAGGACGCGGCGGCGTCGCTCGCCGCTGACCTCGCCGTCCGATCCGAGGAGGAGCGTTCGCGCCGCGACGTCCATGACCGGGCACGGGCCGCGTTCAGTGCCCTCCAGGTCCAATCCGCTCGATTCGGAGGCGAGATCGAGGCGATCGACCGCGACCGGGCACGCCTCGCCGATGAGCGCGCGGCGGCCGAGAGCGACCTCGAGCTCCAGCGGCGCCTCCTCGCCCGGCCCGTCCCCGAGCGGGACGCCACGCTGGATGCGGCGCTCGCCGACGCGGACCGGGCGCTGGCCGAGGCGCTCGCGGAGCTTGGCGCGCTGCGCGCAGAGCGGAGTGCACGCGGCGAGGAAGCGGCCGCGCTGCGTCGAGCCGCCGCGGCGCGCGAGGCAGACGTCGAGACCGCGCGGCGCCGGCTCGCGGACGCGGAGCGCCGATCGGCAGAAGAGCGGACGGCGAGGGACGCAGCCGCCCTCGACCACGCCGGACTCGAACAGCGCGCGGCCGAGGCGCGGCAACGACTCGAGGAGGCAGTGGCGGCTGAGCGCGTGGCGGTCGATGCCCGGGACTCGGCGCGGGCCGCGGCCGATACAGCCGACGCGGATCGCCAGGCTTTGGCGGAGCGAGCGGGGACGCTCGGCAGCCTGCTGGCGGCTCAGCGGGGCCGTCTCGACGGGGTCGAGGCGACGCTTGCGGAAGAGGAGTCGCGCGGCATCGCGAAGGCCGCCCGACGGCGCGGGGGACGGCGCGTCGACGAGGAGCTCGTCGTGGACCCCGCGGCGCGCGCCGCCGTCGAGGCGGCCCTCGACGACGCGACCCGTGCATACCTCGTCGAGCGACGCGCGGTGGTCGCGTTGGCCGGCGAACGCGGCATGCTCGTCGTCGCGGATCGCGCCTCGGCTCGCGGCGGCGGAGACCGTGAGGGTCTCGCGCCGGCTGAGGCGCGGTTCGTCGACGTCGCCATCGCGGCCGGCGGCAGCCGTCTCGGGGATGCGGTTCGGCGGGACCAGGTGGGCGCTGCGACGCGGCTGCTCCGGCGCGCCGTCGTCGTCCCGGCACTCGACGCCGCGCTCGAGCTCCAGGCAGCCCTGCCGCCCGGGTGGATCGCCGTCGTCCGCGACGGATCCGCGGTCGTCGGCGAGGCTGCTGTGCGGCTCGGCGCCAGAGGCGAGGGCGCGATCGAGCGCCGCTCCGCCGCGGAACGACTCCGGTCGGACGTCACGCGACTCGAGCGGGAGCTCGAAGCCGCGACCGGGGCCCTCGGGGAGTCCACGACGGCGGCCGCCGAGGCGCGACGTCGGCTGGACGACGCCCGGGCCACCGAATCCCGGTCGGCCGGCGACCGGAAGGCCGCGGAGGATGCGGACCGGGCGGCGGCCCGCCAACTGGAGGCGGCGGTCCGCGAATCGGCATGGCAGACGGCACAGGCCGAGCGCCTCGCCGCCGAGGTCCGTCGATTGCGGGAGCAGGTCGAGGCACACGACGCGACGGAGCCCGCGGCCGCGACGACGTTTCAGCACGATCCGTCAGACCAGGCCGCCGAGGCCGTCGTCTCCTGGGAAGCTCGCGCGACGGCGGCGCGGGCGACGCGCGACCGCCTTCAGGCCGAGCACGGAGGCCAGGAGTCGGTCCGGCGCGAGGCGGCCGCGACACGCGCCCGGGCGGAGGCGTCGGCAGCGATCGACGCCGAGCGGATCGAGCGCTGCGATCGGGAGGCGGCCGCGCTCTCGGAGCGGGAGGCGGCACTCGCAGCGGACCGTGACAGGCTCGCGGCGGATCTTGCCGCCGCCGAACGCCAGGAGTCCGCGGCGGCGGCACAGCTCGCGGAGATCCGGGCCGCCGACGCCGACTCGCGCGGCCTCCTCCGGTCGGCGGAGCAGGCCGCCCATGCCGCCCGCGACCGGATGCGCGCGGCTGAGGAGCGACTGCGGGCGGCCGAGCGACGGGACCTCGAGGCACGGCTGGGGCGGGACTCGCTGCGTGAACAGCTGGTGGTCGAGCTGGCCGCGATCGGCGAGGTCGCGATCCGGCGTCTCGAGGCCGAGACGGATGGCGCGATTCGCTCGCCGCGCGGGCTGGCGCTCGACACGGCCGTGGACGCGGACGACGGCGCGCAGAACGACGACGAGACCCGCGCGCTCGAGGCGGTCCTTGCCGCCGCTGTGGATCGCTGGGCGGCGGCGGCTCCGGCCTCGGACCCGCCCAGCTCCGGTCGGCTCGCGTCTCTTCGGCGGAGATACCTTGAGTTGGGGGCAGCCAGCCCGTCCGCCGTCGACGAGTACGCCGAGCTCAAGGCGCGGCTCGAGACGCTCGAGTCTCAGGCCGAGGATCTCCGCCAGGCGATCGCGAAGACGCGCGAGTTGATCGCCGAGCTGAACCGGATGATCGCCGACCAGTTCGCGACGACGTTCCGCGCCCTCGAGGCCGCGTTCGACGCCCGGTTCCGGCATCTGTTCGGCGGCGGTTACGCGCACCTCGTCATGACCGATCCCGACGACCTGTCGGCGACCGGGATCGAGATCGTCGCGCGTCCGCCCGGCAAGAAGCAGCAAGCGCTGGCGATGCTGTCGGGCGGCGAGCGAGCCCTCACAGCGGTCGCCCTGCTCTTCGCGATGCTCGAAGTGCGACCGGTGCCCTTCTGCGTCCTCGACGAGGTCGACGCAGCCCTCGACGAGGCGAACGTCGGTCGTTTCACGTCGTCGCTGCGAGAGCTGGCGGCGGCGACGCAGTTCATCGTCATCACCCACAACCGGGGCACGATCGAGGCCGCCGACGCGCTGTACGGCGTCACGGTCGGCGACGATTCCGTCAGCCGCGTGATCAGCCTCCGGCTCGACGAGGCACGCGCGATCGCGGAGGCCCACACGAACGGGGCCGGAGCCCTCGCCGAGGTTTCCTGATGTTCTGGCGACGCAAGAAGGCCGACGAGTCGGAGCCGGCGGCCGACGAATCAGCCTCGCCCGCGCCCGCCGACGCAGCGAGCGACGTCGAAAGCGAACCACACGCGGATTCGCCGGCAGGTGATGTGCCGGCAGTGGCAGTCCTCCCGCCTGCGCCTTTGGAACCGGCGGCGGCAGCAGAGCCGGAGTCGCCGGAACCTCGCCCCGGCGCTCTTTGGGGACCCGGGATCGGCCCTCCGCCGCCGGAAGTCGCGGCCGCGCTTGACCTCGGGCTCGCCCGGACGCGCGGCGCGCTCGTGGGTCGGTTGCGCGGGGTCTTCCACGGCGACGCCACCGACTGGGATGAGGTCGAGGAGACGCTCATCGCCGCTGACGTCGGCGCGTCGCTCGCGATGGAGGTCGTCGAGAACGCACGGCGCCAACATGCCGACGACGCCGAGGCGGCCGTCCGCGAGCAGCTGACCGCCCTGCTCGTCGAACGCGAGGTCGGCTGGTCGCCAAGGCCCTCGACGAGCGGCGGGCCGGCGATCGTCCTCGTCGTCGGCGTCAACGGGACCGGCAAGACGACGACGATCGGCAAGCTCGCCGCCCGGTACAAGGCCGAGAACCGGCGCGTCGTCCTCGCCGCCGCCGACACGTTCCGAGCAGCCGCAATCGATCAGCTCCGCGTCTGGGCCGATCGGGCCGGCGTCGAGATCGTCGCCCACAAGCCGGACGCCGATCCCGGCGCGGTCGTCTACGACGCCATCGACGCCGCGGTCGCCCGCGGCGCGGACCTTGTGATCGCCGATACCGCGGGACGGCTTCACACGAAGTCGAATCTCATGGACGAGCTCTCGAAGATCCGTCGGATCGTCGACAAGCGACTACCCGGCGCAGAGCCCGAGACGCTCTTCGTGATCGACGCCACGACCGGCCAGAACGGCCTCGCCCAGGCGAAGGCGTTCAACGAGGCGGTCGGGCTGACCGGGATCGTCCTCACGAAGCTCGACTCGACCGCGAAGGGCGGGATCGTCTTCGCGATCGAGCACGACCTCCAGGTGCCCGTCCGGTTCGTCGGCGTGGGCGAGAAGGTCGACGATCTGCTGCCCTTCGATCCCGACGCCTTCGTCAACGCCCTCTTCGGGGACTGACGCCTCAGACTCCGGTACACTCCGCACGCCTCGGTGGGCCAGAACCCGTCCGCCACCCGGCTGGCTCGGTGCCCGCGCCGCGCACGCCGGTCATCTCTCACCACGGAGCCCGCGCCCGACTGTGTTCGACAGCCTCAGCGAACGCCTTCGCAAGACCCTCTCCGACCTGACCGGCCGCGGCCGCGTCAGCGAGGCCGACGTCGACGCCGCGATGCGCGAGATCCGCCTCAGCCTCCTCGAGGCCGACGTCAACTTCAAGGTCGTCAAGGACTTCGTGGCCCGCGTTCGCGAGAAGGCCGTCGGCGCCGAGGTCCTCCAGAGCCTCAACGCCGGGCAGCAGGTCGTGAAGATCGTCCACGACGAGCTGGTCGAGCTGTTGGGTGCCGGCGATCGGACGTTCCACCTGTCCGGCAACCCCGCCGTGATCGCCCTCGTCGGCCTCCAGGGATCGGGCAAGACGACCTCGGCCGCGAAGCTCGCCCGACATCTCGTCAAGCAGGGCCGCAGGCCGTTGCTCGTCGCCGCCGACCCGTACCGGCCGGCCGCCGCCGACCAGCTGGAGACGCTCGGCCGCTCGCTCGACATCCCGGTCCATCGCGCGCCGGACGGCACGGCCGTCGTCGACATCGCGAAGGGCGGCCTCGACGCCGCCCGCCGCCTCGTCCGCGACGTCGTGATCCTCGACACCGCCGGCCGCCTGACGATCGACGCAGAGCTGATGCGCGAGATCTCGGTGGTCAACGCGGCCGTCAAGCCCGTCGAGACCCTGCTGGTCGTCGACGCGATGACCGGTCAGGAGGCCGTCGCCGTCGCCCAGGCGTTCAAGGACGCGGTTCCCGTCACGGGCCTGATCCTCACGAAGATCGACGGCGACGCTCGCGGCGGTGCCGCGCTCTCGATCAGCGCCGTCAGCGGCCTCGCGGTCAAGTTCATGGGGACCGGCGAGAAGACGGATGCGCTGGAGGTCTTCCACCCGGACCGGCTCGCCGGCCGGATCCTCGGCATGGGCGACGTGATGACGCTCGTCGAGCGGGCCCAGGAGCACGTCGACGCCGACCAGGCCGCGAAGATGGAGGAGAAGCTCCGCAAGGCGCAATTCTCCCTCGAGGACTTCCTGGAGCAGATCCAGGCGGTCCAGAAGATGGGCCCAATGGGCCAGCTCATGGGGATGATCCCGGGCATGGGCGGGATGGCCAAGCAGGCCCAAGAGGCGGTCGATCGAGGCGAGCTGAAGCGGGTCGAGGCCATGATCCGCTCGATGACGCCGCGAGAGCGCCGCGACCCCGCCGTCATCAACGGCTCGCGACGGCGCCGCATCGCCGCCGGATCCGGAACGGCCACCTCGGACGTCAATCGACTCATCAAGCAGCACGCCGAGCTTCAGAAGCTCATGAAGCAGCTCAGCGGCAGCGGCGGCCGACGGGCCGCGTTCACCGCGCTCAGCGGCCGACGGTAGGGGAGAACCACGACATGACCGGTCCGATCGACCCCGGAACGACTCCCGAAAGGCCGCCTGCCGACGCTGAATCGGCCGCGCC
>JBJMMH010000141.1:0-12121 GCA_045804885.1 Chloroflexota bacterium
CGTCGAGCACCACCACGAGCGGATCCGAGGCCAGCTAGCCCGGTACCGCGGTGTGGAGATCGATACCGCCGGGGACGGCTTCTTCGCCTCGTTTGATGGCCCAGCGCGCGCGATCCGGTGCGCACTCTCTGCTGCCCGCGCGGTCAGCAATCTCGGAATCGAAATCCGTGCCGGGATTCACACAGGGGAGTGCGAGGTCATCGATAACAAGGTTGGCGGGATCGCTGTGAACATCGGCGCTCGCGTTGCATCGCTCGCTGGCCCTGGCGAGGTGGTGGTCTCTCAGACCGTAAAGGATCTCGTTGCAGGGTCGGGTCTGCAGTTCGAAGACAGGGGCGAACACGAGCTGAAAGGCGTTCCCGACCGTTGGCGTCTGTTCAAGGTAGTCGAGACATGATTCCCTGGTGACGCGATGCGCGATGCAATTTCGCGGAATCGTGTGGCATCCCGGCGAGATGTAGTGGTCGACACGATGAAACCAATGTGCCGCGGCCCTCTTCCGCGCTGGTCGCGTTCCCGTGGCGAACGTAGCCGGGCGACGGTGCTGCCCCCTGCCGGACGGAGATCGCGTGGCCGTTTTCGACGCAACCGAACGCGGATCCTTGACCTGCCCGAGGCGGTCGCCGTCGCCTCGACCGCTCGCCGCGAGGAGCTGTGGCGCATCGTTCTCGACGGAGTCGTCGTCCGCGACGACGTAGTCGAATGATCCACTGGACGCCCGCGGCCCGACCGTTCGTTGAACGACAGCGGGTGTGCCCCCAAGGGGATTCGAACCCCTGATCTCCACCTTGAAAGGGTGGCGTCCTAGGCCTCTAGACGATGGGGGCAGGGCGCGGCCGAGTTTACCAGCCGACCCGCTGCTACCATCGCGGCCGTGGAGATCGTCAACGTCGAGATCCGGACCATCACGGACGACAACGTCGCCCGTCGCTGCGACGGCTGCCTCGAGGTCATCGACGGCACGCCGTGGCGGCTGAACATCCTCGACATCGTCGCGCCGGAACGGGCCGCCGACTGGACCGACGCGCCGGCCATCAACCCGGGGCCCTTCCAGTTTCACTCGGATCCTGCCCACGTCCGCAAGTGGATGGCGGCGAAGGGCTATCTGTTCTGTCGCAAGGGCGACGTCCGAGAGATCATGCGGCCGATCCCGGTCCCCGCTGCCGACGGGGGTAGCGTCCGCTGGGGGCTCTGTGACGGCCTCCACAGGGATGACCACGAACTGATCCCGGCCTGAACGTCCGGCTGTCGCGGCCGGACGGGGCTGGACTGCGGTGGCGCCTCCGCTCCGCGCTCACGCACCTCGGGTGCGCTCGCTTTCGGGTGCTTGGCGCCGCCTTGCCAGCCTCGCCCATTCCGCGACGAACGGGTCGCGCTTCGCGCGGGGCTGCGCGCAGGACGGCTGGACGACGCTGGACGACTTCGGGCTTACGTGGTTGACGGCTTCGTACGCGGCTTCTATTCTCCGCCGCGCCGGGGAGCCCAACCGCGACACCAGATTTGCGTAGATTCGAGAGCCGAGGTCGGATCACCACCGTGCCGCGCGCCGTCGCTCCGCCCGAACAGAACCGCCTGTCGCTGGGTCCGGCCGCGCGGATGCTCGGGGTGGACCCGGATACCCTCCGACGCTGGGCCGACGAGGGCCGGATCGAGGCATTTACGACGCCGGGGGGCCATCGTCGTTTCGACCGCCTCGACATCGAGCGGCTGTGCGCCGCGCGCCACCCGGGCCCCGGCACTCCGCTGGCCGCGATGGGCGCGACGCCCGATCGGATGTCGCGCGCGTACCGACGCAGCTACGACTCGGCGGCGCCCGAGGACGACGTCCGCGCCGCCGTGCCCGCCCAGCATCGCGACGCCTTCCGGGCGGATGGCCGTGGTCTCGTCGCGTCGCTCGTCGCGTACCTGGATGCGGAGGACGATGCCGCGCGCGAACGCGCCGAGGCGGGCGCCGCCGCGCTCACGCAGGATCTCGGCCGCCGCCTAGCCGCCGCAGGCCTGAGCCTGACGGAGTCCGTCGGGCTGTTCGTCACCGCCCGACGCCCGTTCCTCGCCGAGCTCGGCGCGATCGCCCGCCGTCGGGCGCTCCCGGCGGACCGCCTCAGCGCGATGTTCGAGGATGCGTCGGCGCTCCTCGACCGCCTCCTGATCCGCCTCGTTTCGGCCCACCAGGCGGCCTGCTGACGATGCCAGCGTGGGTCGTCCCGGCGTTGACCTCCTTGCTCGCGCTCCTGCTGTCACTGGCGCTCTTCGACCAATGGCGCGAGCGACGCGGCGGGTTCCAGCTGATCTGGGCGCTCGGGATGCTGTTCTTCGGGATTGCCTCGGGCTGCGAGGCGCTCGGGGCGGCAGGCGGCTGGAACGAGGCGCTGTATCGGACGTGGTATCTCACGGGGGCAGTCTGGACGGCCGGATGGCTCGGGCTTGGAACGACGTTCCTGCTCGCGAAAACCAGGTTCGGGTACACGTTCGCGTTCTGCCTGCTGCTCGCCGGCGTTTTCACGCTCCTCACGCAGCGGAAATTCGAGTACCCGGGAGCAGGCTCGTCGCCGATCATCTACCTCATCGCCGCCGTCGTGCTGTCGGCGGCAGTCGCCATCGAGACGTATTTCCAGAATGACCGCTGGCCCACGCTCGCGGGTGGCGCGGTGATCGGGGCGACGCTGTTGTCGTTCGTACTGATGCTGACCGTAAGCCTGCCACCTCCCGGGTACGCCCTCGACCCGGTGACGGGCGTTCCGACCGGTGAGCTCTTCCCCGGGACGATCCGGTTGCTGACGCCGTTCATGAACATCACGGGCGGCCTCGCCCTCGTCCTGGGGGCGCTGTTCTCGGCCTACGTGTTCATGCCGAAGCGCCGGGTGCTGGACTATTCTCTCGACCCGAACGCCCCCGGCGACCAGTTCCTCTTCAACCTGCTGATCTCGCCGTTCGCGATCGCAGTCAACTTCGTGGCGTCGCTCCCGGGCACCTTCCGGGCGTTGCTCGCCGGCCGTCTCCACAGCCGTGTGCCGGCCACGATCCTGATCGCGATCGGCGGGTTCCTTGCGAGCGGTGGAGATACGCTCAACCGGTTTGGTGTGACGTCAGTCTTCGAGATCGGGAAGTTCCTCGCTGTCTTGTTCCTACTGGCGGGATTCCTCGTCTCGATCGAAGCCTTTCATGAGATCCGGGTTCCGTTCACGAGCATCAAGATTCGGACCGCGCGTCACGAGCCGCCCCTGCCTGCGACGGCCGACCGAATCGGCCGATCGGGTGGGCCGAGCGAGCGGGACGCGGCGGGGTCGGCAGGCGGCACCTGATCGCATAACGTCCCGAGAGGCGTACGCGGGCGATCGCCGAGCAGGGCAAGCCGGAGTCGAGCGATGATGTCGCCGACCGCTGTCGTCCTGCCTCCCCTCGAAGAGGAATTGCCGTGACCGAGCCCGGCCGCATCCGCGTCGTCCTCGTTGACGACCACGGCGTCGTCCGCCGCGGCTTGCGCGGCTATCTCGAGCTGCTCGACGACATCGAAGTCGTCGGCGAGGCCGAGAACGGATTGGAGGGCGTCGACATCGTCGACGAGGTCCGGCCTGACGTCGTGCTGATGGATCTCGTGATGCCCCAGCTCGACGGGATCGGCGCGATCAGCCGGATCAAGGCCGCCCACCCCGAAATCCAGGTCGTCGCGCTGACGAGCTTCATCGAGGAGGAGAAGGTCACCGCGGCGCTCGAGGCCGGTGCGAGCGGGTTCATCCTCAAGGACGCCGACGCGGACGACGTCGCGGCGGCGATCCGGGCGGCCTACAACGACGAGGTCCACCTCGACCCGGCGGCGGCCCGGATCCTGGCGAGGGGCATGCGCACGCGGTCCACCACGCCCGCGACCGAGCCGTTGACCGAGCGCGAGCTCGAGGTGCTCGCTCTCGTCGGGCAGGGGCGGAGCAACAAGGAGATCGCGAGCGATCTTGGCATCACCGAGCGGACGGCGCGGACCCACGTCAGTAACATCCTCGGCAAGCTCGGGTTGGCCAGCCGGACGCAGGCGGCGCTGTACGCAGTCGAACGCAAGCTCGTACCGGGCCACGACTGATAGGGGAGTGGCAGGCGCCGAAACGGCCGGCCGCCCAGCCATCGTCTTCCTCCACGCCACGCGGCTCACGGGCGCGCAGTGGGCGGCCCAGGTCGCGGGACTCTCGGCAGACTTCCGATGCATCGCGCCGGACCTACCGGGACACGGCCGATCCGCCGCCACGGCATTCACGCTCGCCAGGGCGAGCCAGGCTGCCGCAGACGCGATCGAGGCTGAGGCAGCGGGCCCCGCGCTCGTGGTGGGGTTGTCGCTGGGGGGCTATGTGGCGATCGATCTCGCGGCGCGCCGGCCGGACCTTGTGCGCGGCCTCGTAGCCGCCGGCGCGACAGTGGAGCCGACCGGGCCGCGGGCCGTGCCGTTCCGGGCCCTCGCCCGGCTCTACGGGACGACCCCCGAGCGGTGGCTGGAGGCTCAGCAGGTTCGCGCCTTCCGCAGCCGATACCCCGCCGAGATCCGGGATCCGATCCTCGCCGACGGCTTCTGGTTCCGGGGCGGCGCCGCGGGCGTGCGATCGATCATCGGCGAGGAGTTCCGGCCGAGGCTCGCCGCCTACCCCGGCCCATCGCTGCTGGTCAACGGCGAGCGGGACCGGTTGTTCCGTCGCTTCGCGCGCTCGTTCGCGGAGGCTGGGTCCAATGCCCGGCCCATCGTGATCGCCGAGGCCGGCCACCGCTCGAGCCTCGACCAGCCTGGGGCGTTCACGCACGTCATCCGGGAATTCGCAATGGAACTCGCAAGGTCTTCGGCCTGAGTCACCCGGCGGCCGCCACGAACCCGACCGGTATACTCCACCGACCGAACTCATCCCTCCTGTCCGAGGTTCGATGCGCGTCCGAAAAGCCGTGTTCCCAGCCGCGGGCTGGGGCACCCGCTTCCTGCCTGCCACGAAGGCCCAGCCCAAGGAGATGCTGCCGCTCGTCGACAAGCCGGTCATCCAGTACGCCGTCGAGGAGGCGGTCGCCGCCGGTATCGAGCAGGTCATCATCATCACCTCGAGCCAGAAGCGGGCGATCGAGGATCACTTCGATACCTCCTACGAGCTGGAGCGGCTGCTCGAGGAGAAGGGCGACATCGAGATGCTCCGCCAGATCCGGCACATCTCGGACCTGGCGCAGGTCACATACGTTCGCCAGAAGGAGCAGCTCGGTCTCGGCCACGCGGTCCTTGTCGCGAAGGAGGTCGTCGGACACGAGCCGTTCGCCGTGATCCTGAGCGACGACGTCGTCGTCGGCGACCGGCCGTGCATCGGCCAGCTGATCCACGCCTACAACGAGACGCACAGCTCGGTCGTCGCCGTCATGGAGGTGCCGCGCGAGGACACCCAGCGCTACGGCGTCATCGGCGGCGAGGAAGTCGAGGGCGGGCTGAATCATGGGCGCCTGCACAAGGTCAACCGGCTCGTCGAGAAGCCGAGGCCCGAGGATGCCCCGTCGGACCTTGCGATCATCGGCCGGTACGTCCTGACGCCCAAGATCTTCGACAAGCTCGAGCAGACCCAGCGCGGCGCCGGCGGCGAGATCCAGCTGACTGATGCCATCGAGGCGCTGATGCAGGAGCAGGCGGTGTACGGCTACGAGTTCGAGGGCATCCGCTACGACGCCGGGACGACGATGGGCTGGCTCAAGGCATCGGTCGAGCTCGCATTGATGCGGCCGGAGCTGGCCCCTGAGTTCCGGAAGTACCTGCAGAGCCTGGAGTTGTAGGAGATCGGCCCGGCCTGGCGGCCGGACCGATCCATTGACCTCAGTGGGTGCGGTTGGGGTTCGGCGGGAGCGGCGTGTGGTTGGGGTTGCAGAAGAAGCCGGGATTCCCGGCATGCGGATCAGCCTCGCCCAACTTGACGTCCTGGCCGTAGGACTGCGCCTGGGGACCCGTCGGCCCCTCGCCCTCGAGCTTGTCGTTCAGGCCCGAGAACGAACACCACGACTTGCCCTGGTTCTGGTCGATCTTCTTGCCGCTGCCGGTGACCTCACCGGCGAACACTGAGCCCGCGCTGAGGCTCAGCACGATCGCGGTGACGGACACGGCAAGGCCGAATCGCCGCACGAATCGACGCATGTATGGACCCTCCTCGCACGGGGTTCGGTCTCGCCATTCGCATGCGGCACGCGTCGGGCGACCGTTCAATAGGACGCCATGCCGTGGAACCACCCCCGACGCCCCTGCTACCCCTGCGGTCACGCCATGATGCCTCGACTCGCGCGTTTGCGCACGTGAGCGCGCGCAAGGCGTTGCGGAGACGCACCACGCGAGTGGACCAACCAGCGGCCGACCGGACCCCAACGTCGACGTTGGTCCGTGTGACGGACCAGGCTCCATAGGCCAGGGAGTTTAACGGGCGGGAGCGACAGCGGCCTGTGCGCTACGATGCCGGGCGGTGCCGCCTGGCCGCGGAGCGGGCAGGGAACGGCGACACGGAGGGCAAGCGTGACGGAGATCGGGACGGTTCTTGGCGGCCGCTATCGACTCGTCGAGCTGCTCGGACAGGGCGGCATGGCGACGATCTACCGTGGCCACGACAACCAGCTCGACCGCGACGTCGCCGTCAAGCTCCTGCGGCCGGAGTACGGTCGCGATCCCGAGTTCGGCTCTCGCTTCCGCCAGGAGGCCCAGAGCGCGGCGTCGCTCAACCACCCGAACATCGTCTCCGTCTACGACTACGGCCAGGACACCGCCGGGCCGTTCATCGTCATGGAGGTCGTCGAGGGCGAGGACCTCGCATCGATCATCCGCCGCTCCGGAGCGCTGCCGCCACGTCAGGCCGCGCGGATCGCGGCTGACGCGGCGCACGCCCTCGACGTCGCCCACGAGCGGGGCATCGTCCATCGCGACGTGAAGCCAGGCAACATCCTGATCAGCCGCGACGGCCGCGTGAAGGTCACGGACTTCGGGATTGCTCGAGCCGTCGCCGAGGCCCAGATGACGCTGCCGGGCCAGACACTCGGCTCGGTTCACTACTTCAGTCCGGAGCAGGCCCGTGGCGAGCCGGCCGACGCGGCATCGGACATCTTCGCCCTGGGCATCGTCCTGTTCGAGATGCTGACCGGCCAGCGCCCATGGGAGGGCGACACCGCTGCCGCCGTCGCCATGGCGCGTCTCGCAGGCCCGGTGCCGGATCCCGCCACGCGCCGCGCCGGGGTGTCGCCGGAGCTCTCCGCGATCGCCCGCAAGGCGATGGCCCGCGAACCGGCCGACCGCTGGGCCTCGTCCGAGGCGATGGCCGCGGCACTCGACGCGTTCCTCGCCGGATCGGCGATCCCGGGCCTCCCGGCGGTTGGCGCCGCGGCGCCGGGTGGCAGCGCGGCCGGTGCCGTCGCGGGCGCGGCCGCGGTGGGCGCGATGGCGGCGACGGCCAAGGCCAACCCGAACGCGATCCCGTACTCGCCGGACGCCTATGCTGATAGCGCCGTCCCGGGGTCGGCGTCCTCCGCCTACGACGAGGCCGAGGAGGAGTCCGGGACGAGCCCGCTCGTGTGGGTCGCCGGGATCATCGCCATCATCATCCTGGCGCTCGCGGGCTTCCTCATCTTCCGCCTGGTGAGCGGCGGCCCGGCGCAGTCGGGACCAGTCGAGGTCCCGAATTTCGTCGGCATGCTGTTCACCGACGCCCAGAAGCTCGCCGACCAGCGCGGCCTCGAAGTCGTCCAGGACCAGACGCAGGTCGACGCGACCCAGGTCGGCAAGGTCCTCGCCCAGGACCCGGCCGCCGGCGAGGAGATCGACCCGGACACGCCGATCAAGCTGACCGTCGCCGTCGGCGTCGAGACCGTCGCGGTGCCCGACCTCCGGAACCAGACCGAGCAGGACGCGTTCCAGCTCCTCTTCGCGGTGGGCCTCGCGCCCGGCACGAAGACGGAGATCTTCGATCCGGTCGTGCCCGCCGGCCAGATCGTTACGCAGGCGCCTGGCCCGGGCGTGATCGTGAACCAGGGCACGGCCGTGTCGTATGCGGTCTCCAAGGGCCCGGAGCCCTCCCCGAGCCCGACCCCGACCCCCACGCCGACCCCGCCGCCGCCGCCCACGCCGCCGCCCACGCCCACGCCGCCGCCCACGCCCCCGCCGGCGCCGCTGACAGTTGGCGACTACACATGCATGACGGTCACCGACGCCCAGGCGGCGATCGAGGGCGACGGCTTCACGTTCGGCGGCGACACGACACCCGGCGCGACCGGCGACTGGTTCGTGGCCGGGCAATCGCCGACGGCCGGCCAGCAGCGGCCGCCCGACTCCTCGGTCGCCGTCAGTTCCGTCGAGGCCAAGCCGGCGTCCTGTCCCTAGGCGGGATCAGCCCTCGAGATCGGTCCAGAAGAGCCCGTCGCGGACGGGATCGGCCGGTCCCAGTGAGGCAGGCGGGACTATGTCGAGAGGCGCCGGTTCCACCGCCGCAGCCTCGACCAGCCCGTCGGAAGCGATGACCGGCTCCAGCTCGATGGGCACGAACCCGCCCATATAGGGTCCGGGCTGGACGGGGAGCTTCATCGGCGACGGCGCGACAACGATCGGCGGCACGTCTCGCTCGATGAGCCCGTGCCCGATCCAGCAGGACCTGATCTCGTCACCGCCAAGTGGTAACCGGTCGCGATCGAGGCCGCAGTACCCGATCCGGGCCGCGACCGACGCGCGGAAGTGACGGCACGTCCCGCAGCTCGTCGAGGAGCGCCTGCAAACCCAGCACCGTGCCGCCACGGGCTGGGGCGTGCCGCAGTGAGGGCACCGCCACAGGGCCATTGGAATGAATGGTAGCTGCGAGCGTCACGCCGCGCTGCGGCCGCGCGCAACGAACGGTCGCCGTGGGGGCGGACCGCTATCGGTGGATCGTGATGACCGTCCGGGCCGTCGTGTCGCCGAACGCCGTCGTCTGGACGATCGCGGTGCACGACACCTGGCCGAACGTCGCACCCTTGGGGATCGTCGTCGACCAGGTCGCGCTGCCGTCGCCGGCAGTATCGATCCGCTTCGACGTGACGGCGGGGACCCCAGGCGCGGCCATCGTGAACGTCACGCGCGCTCCCTCGAGCGGCCGCCCATCGGGATCGATCACGACGACCGACAGCGTGACCCGCTCGGGCAGCCGCGACAGCTTGATCGAGTACGTCGACGACGAGAGTCCCGCCGTCAGCTTGCCCGAGCCCTTGACCACCCCGATCACGACGTGATCTCGGTTTCCGGCCGGGTCTGTCACGACGACGTCGATGTCGTTCTGACCGGCGACGATCGGCAGGACGATCGCGAACCGCCCGCCCTCGTCGGACGTCCCGGTCACCGTCATGTTCGAGGAGACATTCGTGATCCGGACGTCGCTCCGGCCTTGCGTGACGCCCTCGATCGTCGTGGTCTTGCCGTTGATGACAGTCCCGATCTTCGGCGACGAGATCTGGATCCGAGGCGTCGACGCGTCGTAGACGTATGTGACGACCGGCGACGGCTGGGACTCGCCGGCATTCGAGACGATCGTCGCCGTGAACGCATTTGGCCCCTCGGAGAGGCCGACCTGGGGGATCACGAAGCGGGTCGTCCGACCGACCGGGACTTCTGTCACGACGCCCGGGTCACCTTCACCGATCGCGACGTACAGCCGGATCCGGTTCTCGTCGACGCCGGCCGTCCTCTCGGGGATCGTGCCGACGATGTCGACCTTCGCCGCGTTCGTGTACGGCTGATCCGGCTGCTCGATCAGGGGCGCCCCGGAAAGGTCCGTGACTGTTTCGGAGGGGACCGGCGTCGCGGTGATGTCATCGACAAATCCTCCGACCGTCGCGCCGAGGGCGCTGGCAACCTTGCCAAGACCGCCGCTGGCCGCGAAGAGGACACCCGCGCTGAGGCCGACGACGGCGGCGACGAACAGGAGTCGGAACGGGAGGGCGAGACGGCGGGTCGTCTCGACCCTGCGATGAGCCGCGAGGCGGCCGGCGGCGGGACCACGGCCGCGGGGCTTGCCCGGTGCCGGCCGGCCGGTCGAGGGCGGCCGGGGCCTGACCTGGGACGGCCGCCCGTGCCGTGTCGTCATCGCCGCGGATTGTCGCACGCTGCAATGGGCCGTCGCGGCTGGACGACGCTGGACTGCGTTGCCGCTTCCGCTCCGCGCTCACGCACCTCGGGTGCGCTCGCATTGGGTGCTCGGCGGCGCCTTGCCAGCGTCGCCCGTCCGCGACGAACGCCGTCGCGCCTCAAGCGTGCGCGCCGCGACTGAACGAGGCTGCTGCAGCGTCCGATTGCGGACAGATGGATCGGTGCGGCGCGTTGTAGTCTTGCGCGGTCGGCGCGCGTCCAGGGGCCTTGCCCGGTCGCGCGCCACTTCCGAGGGATGGAGTGCAGGCACGAGACCCGAAGAGCGAGCGCCCGGCGGGCGCCGTCGGCCGCCCGGCGTTCGGAGTCGGACCGATTGCGCGCGTCGAACCGTCGCCGCTTTCGCGAAGCCATTCAGCCTCCGCACGATCGGCGCTGCCGCCGCTTCCCGTGGCCCGAGGCGGCTTCGGCCTGCCCAACCTGCGCCGCAACGTCTGTCCCCACTTCTACATGACCGGCTCGCGCGGGGCCATCCCGATCCAGGCCCCTCACCTGCTCAAGGCGCTGATCCGCCAGGACCAGAACGTCTCGCGGTGCCAATTGCGCGGCGGCGTCCACCTCGAGCAGGGCTACGTCAACGACGTCTGCCTGACGCCGCGCTTCAATCAATGCGTCTTCTACGAGGACGACCTCACCCGGGAGTGATCGTGGCGTCCGACACCGTGGCCGCCGACTACTCGGCCGCCCTCCGGGCGCTGGAGGACCGCGGCCGGTTCGGGATACGACTGGGGCTCGGTCGAGTGCGGGCGCTCCTGCGCGAGCTCGGCGATCCGCAGCTCGGCATCCGCGGGGCCTTGGTCGCGGGAACGAACGGCAAGGGAAGCGTCCTCGCGCTCGTGGCCTCCGCGCTGAGGGAAGCGGGATTGCGTGCCGGCGAGACGCCCAAGCCGCACCTCGTGACCTACCGCGAGCGGATGCAGATCGGCGGCGTGCCGATCGATCCCGCGACGTTCACGAGCCTCGTCTCGACGGCCCTCACGGCGGCGGATCGCGTGCCACGCCAACTTGGACCGCCGACAGAGTTCGAGCTCCTCACGGCGATGGTCTTCACGTGGTTCGCTGGACAGGCAGTCGACCTCGCGGTCGTCGAGGTCGGCCTCGGCGGTCGCCTCGACGCAACGCACGCCTGGGACGGCGGCGTGGCCGCGATCACGAACGTCGACCTCGATCACATGGATCGGCTCGGCCCGACGATCAAGCACATCGCGCGCGAGAAGGCGGCGATCATCGAGCGTGGCGATATAGCCGTAACCGGCGCTTCAGGTGACGCGCTCACGATCGTCCGGCGGCGCGCCGCGCGCATGGGCGTCCCGCTCCGCATCGTCGAGCCGGCCGCCATCGTCGCGACGTCTCGCGACGGCATCGAGGTCGAGTTGCCGCGGCTCGGACGGACTGCGATCGGGCTCCGGGGCCGTCATCAGGCGGCGAACGCCGCAGTCGCCGACGCGATCCTCGACGCGCTGGGCGACGCCGCGATCGCCTCGGTGCCCGACGCGGCGCGGCGGAGCGGCTACGCGAACGCCCGCTGGCCGGGCCGCCTGGAGCTGCTCTCGATCGGCGGCGTCGACGTGCTGCTCGACGGGGCTCACAACCCGGCCGGTGCGGCAGCCCTCGCGACGGCGCTGGATGATCTCCGGCCGTTCCTCGAGCCGGGCCCGGTCACGATCGTGACCGCGTCGATGGCCGACAAGGACGTCGACGGGATCATCGAGTCGCTCGCGCGTTCCAGGGCGCTCCGTGGCGCGCGCGTCGTCGCGACCCAGCTCGACCTGACGCGCGCCCTGCCCGCGGACCAGCTTGCGGCGCGCTGGGCGCGCGTGTCCGAGCCGGACTGGACCGTGTCGGCGGATCGCGACCCGGCCGCCGCGCTCGATCGGGCGATCGATGGCGCCGTCGGTGCTGTCGTCGTGGCCGGTTCGCTGTACCTCGTCGGGCTCGCCCGCGGACGTCTCGTCGACGACCCGCTGTTGCGTGATCCGGAGC
>JBJMMH010000142.1:0-6961 GCA_045804885.1 Chloroflexota bacterium
CCGCCGTGGTTCGAGACGACGATCGCGTCGACGCCGTGAGCGGCGGCGAGGCGGGCGTCCTCGCCCGTCATGATCCCCTTCAGGACCAGCGGCAGACTCGACCACGATCGGATCGTCGCGAGCGAGTCCCAGGTCAGGTTCTTCGCCAGCCATAGGTCGTCTGTCTCGACGTCGTCTGAAATCCCTTCGCCCTCACCCTCGCCCTCGAGGCTGTCGTCGCCATGGCCTCCGTGCGTCGGACCCGGGCCGTCGCTGAAGTTGCCGTGGGGAACGTCGAGATCGAAGCCCGATCGACGGTCGCGGTCGCGATAGCCGAGCTCCGGCAGATCGACCGTCACGACGATCGCGCCGTAGCCTGCGGCCGCGGCCCGCTCGACGAAGCTGCGCGTGCGACCCTCGTCGACCTGGACGTAGAGCTGGAAGAAGCGCGTCGCGTCCGGCGCCGCCGACGCGATCTGCTCCATCGAGGCCGTCGACATGGTCGAGGAAATGAACGGGATGCCGGCCGCCGCCGCGGCGCGCGCCGTCGCGATCTCGGCGTCCGGGTGAGCAAGGCCGTGGGCGGCCATCGGAGCGATCGCGACCGGCATCGACGAGGGCCCCCCGAGGAACGTCGACGACGGCTCGATCCGTGAGACGTCGACGAGGACGCGAGGCCTGAACCGATATGACAGCCACGCCGCGTCGTTCTCGGCGAGGCTCACCTCGTCCCACGAGCCGCCCTCGATGTAGTCCCAGAACGGCGTCTCGACGACTCGCTCCGCGAGCGGCCGAAAGTCGGCCACCGTGATGGCGGCCGCGAGCTCCTCAGGTGTTGCGGGCGAACGGCGAGACGTGGGCTTCAGCGTCATCGGCGGCGAGCGTACCCGGTCATGACGCGTCGAGGGCCGGGATCTCCGGCGCGGGCCGGAGCCGCGCGATCGGCGTCCCGTCGGTGGGCGACTCCACGAACCACTCCTCCTGGATCAACTCCGGCGGCAGGTCCGGGAACAGCGGCCGAAGATCGTCGGGCATGGCCGGCAGCGCACCAGCGCGCAGGAGGAACCCGTGCACGGTATCGCGATCGATCCGATCCGCGAGCTCTGCCCGGAGGCGATCCGCGTACGGCCGCCCGAACCACGCCAGCCACGATGGGTCCCTGGGAATGCCGGCCCAACCGTGCGCCCTGACATCGCGGAACGGCGCCACGGGCACGCCGCCTCGGATGAAGGCCGGTTCGACCGGCTCGACGTGGGCCCGGGCATATACCGCGTCGAGAGTGTCGGCGATCGCGACGAGGCCCTCGACCAGGCCGGCCGCCGCGGCCCGGTCGTCGAGGGCGGCCGCTCCCTCGCCGCGGACCTCGACGACCGCGTCCGGCTCGAGCCGGACACCGTCGCCGCGGCGGAAGAGGGCCATGCCGCTCCAGCCACGGGTCGCCCCATCCCAGGTCAGCAACGACTGACGTTCCGCCTCGGCGGACCAGTCGCCGACGAACGCGCCGTCACCGTCGCGCTCCAGGCGATGCTCGTACGGATCCGTTCGCCCGAAGCGGTTCGGCAGCCCGTCCGGGAGGTGAGTCCGCAGGAGCGCGAGAAGCGTCGTCGGCGCGTCCGACGTGAGACGCACTTGCGGGACGTGCCAGGCGACGACGATCTTGTGCGTCCCGGATCGATGCTCGCTTGCGCGCCTTCGGCCAGGGCCGGCCGGGGCGTTCTCGGGCCAGAGCACTCGCTCGGATTGGGGGTCCCAGACGGCGCCGTGATGCTCGCGCGCGATTCCGATCGCCAGGTCGAGCACCCAGCGGTCGTCGGGCTCGGCGTAACCACCCGGCAGATGGATCGCGCTCAGCCAGCGGGCGCCCTGCGCCGCGGCCGCGAAGGACGCGTTGAGATCGCCTGCGAGGTCAATCGGCTCGTAGCCGGCGGGGCCCTCGGCGTCGATCGTCCGATGGGGCTCGCGGGTCCGCGTGACGAGGACGTTCCGTTCCGGCTCGAAGGCGCCCTCGAGACGCGCCTCGATGCCGAGACGCTCGAGCAACGGCTCGAGCGGTCCGGGCTTGTCGCGCGTCGCGATCTCGAAGTCGTAGCTCATGGACGCGGCCGGCGGGCGCTACCGTCAGCCGACGACTTCGAGGTTGGCGAGGCTCGCGAGGACCGTCTTCCGACCCACGGCAGGATCCTTGAACGCGACCGTGATCTCCTCGTCGCTCCGCGTGAGCTTCGACATGACCACGATGCCATCGCCCCATCGGATGTGCCGCACCCGATCGCCGTCGCGATAGCGACGCTCACCGGGTACGACCGGTCGCGCGGGGACGCTGCCGGGCGGCGTCGCGGTCGACGCCGCCGGCGGCTCCGGAACGAGCATTCCGGAGCGGGCGCCCGAGGCGAATGCATCGCGCTTCGCGGCGAGGTCGCGGGTCGGCCGGAATGCCTCCCCCGGCGCCGGCGAGCCGGGACGGCCGCTGCCCTGTCGGTACGCCGGAACTCCCGGCGACGGCCGGACCGGCATTCCGAAGCGCGTCGTGCGCCGGGCACCGAACGCGAGGTCGAGATCGAGGTCGAGCCCAGCGCCGCCCGCCGCAGCCTCCCGGCCGTCCGGGCTGAGATCCGGCCCGACCATCAGCTCAGCCGGGATCTCGAGCAGGAACCGCGACGGCACCGAGATCTGGCCCATCCCCCAGGTGGCGCGTCGCCAGGCGTGCGACAGGTAGAGCCGGCGCTTGGCCCGTGTGATCCCCACGTATGCCAGCCGCCGCTCCTCCTCGAGCTCCTTCTCGTCGTCGAGCGCCCGGCTGTGCGGGAACAGGCCCTCCTCGAGGCCGGCGATGAACACGACGGGGAACTCGAGGCCCTTCGCGGCGTGGAGTGTGATCAGCGTCGTCGCGTCGGCGTCGCCCTCGTATGAATCCTGGTCGGCGACGAGCGCGGTCTCCTCGAGCAGGCGGTCGAGTGCGTCCTCCGGCGCCAGGTCGTCGTACCGCGTCGTGACCGAGCGCAGCTCGAGGAGGTTCGCCCAGCGCTCCTCGCCGTCCTCGGAGCCATCCGCGAGCATCGCCCGGTAGCCCGACGCCTCCAGGACCTCGTCGAGCAGCTCGGGGAGCGGCAGGACGCCGATGCGCGTCCGGAGCCGCCGAACCAACGAGGCGAAGTCGGCGAGCGCCGCGCGCGTCCTCGCCTGGAGCGTCTCGACCTCGCCCCGAGCCGCACGCTCGATCGCCTCCCATGTCGTGATGCCATCGACGCGCTGGGCCAGCCGGAGCGTCTCGATCGTCTTGTCGCCGATGGAGCGGGCCGGGACGTTGATGATCCGCTCGAAGCTCACGGAGTCCGTGTCGGACCGCAGGACACGGAGATAGGCCAGCGCATCCTTGACCTCGCGCCGGCTGTAGAAGCGCGTCCCACCGACGAGCTGGTACCGGATCCCGTACCGGAGGAACGCCTCCTCGATGGCCCGGGACTGGGCGTTCATCCGGTACATCACCGCGATGTCACGCGGTCGAAGCGGCCCGCCGTCCTCGTCGTCGTCCGCCCGTCTCGTCAGGAGCGAGCCGCGGCTGCCGGTGAGCGTCTCGACCTGGCGGGCGATCCACTCAGCCTCCTCTTCCTCGTTGTAGGCCTCGAACCGCTGGATCGGTCGGCCGCCTGCGGCGTCGGTCCAGAGCTTCTTGTCCGTCCGCTCCGAATTGCGGGACACGACGGCGTGCGCGGCGTCGAGGATCAGCTGGGTCGAACGGTAGTTGCGCTCGAGCTTGACCACGGTGGCGTCGGGGTAGTCGCGCTCGAAATCGAGGATGTTCCGGATGTCGGCCCCGCGCCAGCGGTAGATCGACTGATCGTCGTCGCCGACGACCGCCAGGTTGCGGTGCTTGGCGGCAAGCGCCCGGACCCAGAGGTATTGCGGCCGGTTCGTGTCCTGGTACTCGTCGACGTGGAGGTAACGCCAGCGGTCCTGATAGCGATCGAGCACCGCCGGCGCCTCGTCGAAGAGGCGGACCGCCTCGAGGAGGAGGTCGTCGAAGTCGAGGGCACCCGCTCGCTTCAGCCGCTCGGCGTAGCGGACGGCGAGCCGGGCGATGACCCGCTCGTGGTGGTTGACGGCGTTGTCCCGGAGGAACGTCGCGTCGAGCATCTCGTTCTTCGCCCGGCTGATGGCACCGAGCACCGCCGAGGGCCGGAACTCGCCCGTCAGCGGCAGATCTTCCTCACGCAGGATCTGCTTCATCAGCGCCTGCTGGTCGTCGGTGTCGTAGACGACGAACCGACGGCTGATCCCGATGGCCTCGCCGTCGCGGCGGAGGACGCGGGCGCAGAGCGAGTGGAACGTCCCCGCCTGGACGTCCCGTCCGGGCTCACCGACGAGGCTGATGATCCGTTCCCGCAGCTCCCCGGCGGCGCGGTTCGTGAACGTGACCGCGAGCACGGACCAGGGCCGGACGTTCTTGACCCCGATCAGGTACGCGATCCGGTGCGCCAGGACGCGGGTCTTGCCGCTGCCGGCGCCCGCCAGGATCAGGAGCGGGCCGTCCGTCGTTGTGACGGCGCGCGCCTGCTCGGGGTTGAGGCGCTTGACGATCTCCTCCGCGCGATGCCTGGCGTTGCGCTCCCGCGTGGCCTGCTGCTCGGCCTCGAGTTGGCGACGCTCGTCCGCGCTCAGCTCCGCTGGCTGATCCCCGGGGAGCGGCGCCTCTCGCAGCCACTCCGGCTCGTCGGGAGCACCGTCGAGGCGTTCCGGGACGTCGACGAAGGCCGTGCCCGTCACATTCGGGGCGTCGTCGGACCGGGTGCCGGGCGACTTCCGGCGGCTCGCGGGACTCACCTGCTCATTGTAGGTCGGGCCCCTTGGCGCCGGGTTCACTGGACGTCCGGCTCAAGCCCGAAACCGGCATGAATCGAGGAGCCCGGAGCGGGGCTCCGGGCTCGGATTCGGAATGTTCTCTTGGGGTTGCGCTACGGCTTCTCGACGACCTGATCGGCCGGCGGCGCGGTGACCTCGACGGGGACGTCGTACTTGAACGTCAAGGTCACGCCGACCGTGCCCATCTCCTGGCTCGCGACGGAGACGTCGACTTTGGCCGGGCGGAGGTCGCTCTTCCGGGACCAGACGTCGAGCGTGACGTCGCCACTGGCCGTCGACGCGGCCTGCGGGGCGAGGCTCGCCAGTTCCGCGGCCGAGATCTTGATCTTCACGTGGTAGCAGTCCTGGTCGCCGCACTTCTCGTCGGCTTCCTTCGTCGGCGGCGTCGGCAGCTTCTCGAGTCCCGCCTTGAACGTGTCGAGCGACTTGGCGATCTCGGCCGGGTCGGTCACCGGCTTGTTCGCGTCGGCAGGGACTGCCTGCTTGACGTACTTGCCGGCCTCGAGCCCGGCCATGCCGGCAAGCGGGCCGACCATCTTGACGTATGCGAACCCGTCGACGACGAGGGCCTCCAGCTTCGTGCCGAGCAGGGACGGCGCGTCGATCGTGAACTTCGCCTTCTGGTTCGGAATGTCGAGCGCGCCGGCGAGCGTCGTCGACGACAGATCGAGCGAGCCGCCAAGCTCGGCCGCCTGGACCTTGCCCGTCAGCGTCCCGACCATCTCGACCGTCTTCACGTCCTTGAGGCTGGCGACGGTCTGGGTCAGGATCTCCTTGGGATCGCTCAGCGCGGGGGCCGCCGGTGCGCCGCTGCACGCGGCGATGACCAGCGACAGGATCGCGGCGATCGACGCGATCAGGAGCAACGGTCGTCGAGTCACGGATTCTCCCCGAGTGACGGAGTGGTGATTTCCGGCGTGAAGGGTCGCCTCGCGGCCCCGGGCTGTCAAATGCCCGGGACCCCCTGACCGTGGGTATCGAGCGAGCGACTCGGGCGCCAGCGTCTGATAGCCGAAGGCCCCTCCCGTCGCCGGGAGGGGCCTTCGTCGTTGCCTTGGAACGGACTAGAAGTCCATGTCCGGGCCGCCATGGCCATGGCCGCCGCCCGCGCCGGCGGGCTGCTTCTCGGGGATGTCGGTGACGAGCGTCTCCGTCGTCAGGACCATCGCCGCGATCGACGCAGCGTTCTGGAGGGCGGACCGGGTCACCTTGCGGGCGTCCACGATGCCCTTCTTGAACATGTCGCCGTAGTCGCCGGCGAGCGCGTCGTAGCCGTAACCGATCTTGCCCTTGCGGACCTCGCTCACGACGACCTCACCGGACAGGCCGGCGTTGTCGGCGATCTGGCGAGCGGGGGCCTCGAGCGCCTTGCGGACGATATCGACGCCGACCTGGGCGTCACCGTCGAGCTTGAGCGAGTCGAGGGCCGGCTGGGCCTGCAGGAGCGCCGTGCCGCCGCCGGCGACGAGACCCTCCTCGACGGCCGCGCGGGTCGTCGACAGGGCGTCCTCGATGCGGTGCTTCTTCTCCTTCAGCTCGACCTCGGTGGCCGCGCCGACCTTGATCACCGCGACGCCGCCCGACAGCTTGGCGAGCCGCTCCTGGAGCTTCTCGCGGTCGTAGTCGGAGGTCGTCTCCTCGATCTGGGCCTTGATCTGGCCCATCCGGCCCTTGATGGCGTCGGCGGAGCCGTCGCCGTCGACGAGGGTCGTGTCGTCCTTCGTCGCGACGACGCGACGGGCCGAGCCGAAGTCCTCGGCGGTGACGGAGTCGAGCTTGCGCCCGATCTCCTCGCTGATGACCGTGCCGCCGGTCAGCGTCGCGATGTCGCGGAGCATCTCCTTGCGGCGGTCACCGAAGCCCGGCGCCTTGACGGCGAGGACCTGGATCGTGCCGCGGAGCTTGTTCACGACGAGCGTCGCGAGGGCCTCGCCGTCGATGTCCTCGGCGATGATGAGGACCGGCTTGCCCTGCTGGACCGCCTTCTCGAGCGCCGGCAGCATGTCCGCGACGGCCGAGATCTTCTTGTCGGTGATGAGGATGAGCGGGGTCTCGAGGACCGCCTCCATCCGATCAGGGTTCGTCACGAAGTACGCCGAGATGTAGCCCCGGTCGAACTGCA
>JBJMMH010000143.1:0-7849 GCA_045804885.1 Chloroflexota bacterium
ATGACTGATACAAAGTCTCCACCGGAGAAAAGAGTCGTCCAGCCCCGCGACCCGACGCGCAGGTCTGAGATCGACAAGCAGCGCGTTCCGATGTAGGCGCGGCCGTACCGGCTCCTCGCGCTCGTCAAGCAGGACGCGGTCGTGCGGGTCCAGAAGGAGCCCGACGACACGGTCATGACGTGGCCGCACCTGCTCTCCATCGAGTTCCTGGCGGCCGGGATGATGAGCGTGTTCCTCCTGCTCATGGGCCTGTTCATCAACGCCCCGCTCGAGGAGCTCGCGAACGGCAACGTGACGCCGGCCGTCGCGAAGGCGCCGTGGTACTTCCTCGGCCTCCAGGAGCTGCTGGCCTACTTCCATCCGACGGTCGCAGGCGTGCTCACGCCGCTCCTCGTCCTCGTCGGCGCCGGGTTCATCCCGTATGTCGACCGCGGCAACCTGACAGCCACCCGGCCGTCCGAGCGGAAGACCGCCGTCGTCCTCTTCACCCTGTTCTGCGCGCTCGGCCTGATCCTGACGTTCGTCGGGATCTTCTTCCGGGGACCCGGCTACAGCTTCGTGATCCCGTACCTGCCGTTCTTCGAGAACACGTCGCCCGGCCTCCACTTCTCCCTCTGAGCAGCGAGCGAGACCCGACCACCCCGATGAGCGAATCCGCATGAGCAACTACCACGTCGAGCCGGTCGACCGGCCACAGGCCCTGTCGGGGGAGGCGATCAAGTCGCTCCGTCGGCACCAGGTCAAGGGCATCTCCCGTCGCCAGCTCCTGCGCTACTCGATCGGTGGCGCGATGGCGGTCTGGCTGCTCGAAGTCACCGCCGGCACGATCGGCTTCATCTGGCCGAACCTGTCGGGCGGATTCGGCGGCAAGGTCCGGATCGGGACGCTCGACGAGATCAAGCTGCTGAACTCGTCGCTGCCCATCGCCGAGGGCTTTCCCGCGTACTTCCCGGAGGCGCGGGCCTACATCGTCCTGATCGACCCCGGACGCCAGCAGTTCCTCGCAGGCGAGGACACGTCGGGCGACGGCGGCGCCCTGAACGTCCGGGCGCTGTACCAGCGCTGCCCGCATCTGGGCTGCAAGCCGAACCCGTGCATCAAGAACTTCTGGATGGAGTGCCCCTGCCACGGGTCGCGCTACGACCGCCTGGGGATCAAGGCCGCGGGGGCGCAGTACGGACCGGCCGCCCGGAGCATGGACCGCTTCTCGGAGTCGGTCGACGGTGACGGTGTCCTGACGCTCGACACCGGCAAGATCACGCTCGGACCGCTGCCCGTTGCCCTCGGCCAGCCAGGCATCATTCCGCCGCGGACGCCGACGGGCTGCATCTGATGTCCGACGAGATCCAGCCGGCGCCCGGGAGTCCGGAGCCGCCGGAGGAGCGCCTGCCGGCCACGCGACCGCCGGAGCAGCTCGCGGCGGACCGCTTCACCGCCGCGCCGTCGATCAAGCGTATCGACGGGCTGACGCCCGACCGGAGCGCCGCGATCGTCCGTCAGTCCTCGAGCGCCCGCTGGGTGAGCTTCCTCGCAGTGGTCTTCGTCGCGCTGTTCGTCGTCGGCTACTGGTTCTACGAGCTGGGCGCCCCGGCGGGGCTGTCCAAGGCCCGTCTGAGCGCGGAGGTCGATGCCCAGCAGGTGACCGCCGTCGAGCGCGGCTACAACGTCTACCAGGCGAACTGCGCGCGCTGCCACGCTCCGTCCGGCCTCGGCCTCGAGGATCCTGCGGCGGCGGCGAACGGGTACATCGGGCCGGCCCTCAACAAGCAGGAGAAGCTCTTCGCCCACCTGAGCGAGGCGTACATCCACAACGTGCTGACCGTGGGCGGCCGCTATGTCTGCGGCAACCCGAACTCGCAGATGCCGGTCTGGTCGGACCAGGGCCAACCACCCGGACCGCTCAACTACCGCCAGATCGACGAGCTCATCGCGTTCATCAGGGCCCCCAGCGACCACACCTACGTGGTCAAGGACGCGGCGCTGAACGAGCCCATCATCGATCCCGCGACCGGCGAGGAGAAGACATTCAAGGGCTGGCGCGACCCGAACTACAACCCGGCGCCGGACGCCACGCCGTTCCCGGATTGCTGGCTCGACGCGATCGGCGGCGGCAGCGGCGGGAGCCAGGCCCCGGCGGCGTCGATCGATCCGAGCGCGCCGGTCGTCACCGTGACAGCGCCGTCCGGTGCCGCGACGTCCGGCTTCGACCCAAAGGAGCTGGAGGCGCCGGCCGACAAGGCGTTTACGCTCGAGTTCGACAACCAGGACCCGGTCCAGCACAACGTGGTCATCAATGACCCGAGTGGCAGCCCCGTCTCGATGGGCGACACGGCGTTCTTCACCGGGCCGGCGAAGCGCCAGTACGCGGTGCCCGCGCTGAAGGCGGGCGACTACACCTTCATCTGCCAGGTCCACCCGACGACGATGACGGGGAAGCTCACGGTCAAGTAGCCCACCCGCCCATGCCACGCCGGCAGGGGCGACAGGAGGACGATGGCGCAGCAGGCGCTCACAGCGGGACGGACTCAGACGCGCGGCCGAGCCCTCTTCGGGCTGCTCGACCGCGACGGCTGGGGCTGGGCGTCGATCAAGGCCGTCTTCTGGTTCATCCTGATCATCTTCCTGCTGGGCTACCTCCCGGACCGCGCGTACTACTTCACGGTCAACCGAACGATGGACCTCGGCATCCTCGCCTGGAGCCCGATCAACTTCTGCCCGCCGACCAACGAATCGCTGCCGTGCCCGCCGCCCGTCGGCGCGGCAGTGCCATGGGAGGTCGCCCCGCCCGAGATTTCGCTGCCCGCGCCGCGGGTCGACGGGTCGGTGGCCCAGTCGGGCACGAAGGTCCTCTTCATCGGCGGTAGCGACGGCAACGCGCCGACAGACTCGACGTTCGTCGCGACGGTCTCGGGTCCAGGCAACTTCGACAAGTGGACCGATGGGCCGAAGCTCCCCGAGGCCCGCGCCGACGCCGCGGCCACGTTCTCCGGCGGCAGCATCTTCCTCGCCGGCGGTTACGGTCCGGACGGCAAGCCGACCGACTCCGTATACGTGATCACGACGAGCGGCCAGACGGGTCAGCTCGGCGAGTGGCAGACGGCCGAAGAGGCCGGCCTGAAGGAGCTGGCGCCGCTGCCGAAGCCGATTGCCGGCGCTGCGCTCGTGGCCGCGCCGGACGGCCTGTTGCTCATCGGCGGCACCTCCGATGGCAAGGCGCCGGTCAAGACGGTCTGGAAGTCGCAGTTCGACAAGACCGGCAAGCTCCAGAAGTGGGTCCAGCAGCCGGACCTCTACACCGCCGTGTTCGATCAGAGCGCGGCGATCGTCGGCGACTACCTGTGGGTGTACGGCGGTACCTCCCCGGACGGCCCGACGAAGACGGTCCAGCGCGGCGAGTTCGGGACAGGGTCGCAGGCGACGACGCTCCAGCGCTTCGGCGTCGCCGGCGGCAATGTCGACCTGCCCGAGCCGCGGACGAACGCGGCGGGCTTCGCGGCGAGCGGCGCGCTGTACGTCGTCGGAGGCAGCGACGGGACCTCGCCCCAGACCGAGATGTGGTGGGCCGTGCCGGACCGCAACGGCAACATCCTCGAGTGGAAGCACCTGGCCCAGAGCGACCTGCCCGAATCGAGTGGGGGCATTGCCGGCCCGGCCTCCCTCGTTCTGGGGCCCGACGCCATCCTGATCGGCGGCGAGAACGCCGACGGCCCTGTGGCCGGCGCCGCGCGCGCGAACCTCGCTCCGCAGGCGCCGTTCTTCCAGCTGGGCCTCGTCGGGGCGACCGTGCCTGCCCTCAAGATCGACGGCGAAATCGGCCAGCAGCTCGGGTACCTGGCCGCCAACACGGTCGGTATCGTGAATTTCGCGATCCTGCTCCTGGTCGGCTGGGCGTTCGCCCATCCGGCCAAGGTCGGCGCGTTCCGCGATTGGATCCGGAGGCGCCGCGCCGCGCGGTAGCTCCGCCCGGCGACGCTCGTCGTCGCTAGAGCGAGCCCTCGCCCGGAGACGGCTCACCGCGGTTGACGGGCAGGCCCCGTCGCTCCCACTCGGCCGTGCCGCCGGCGACATTCGCGACGTCGGTCCAGCCGCTCCGGAGAAGGAAGCCGGTCGCAGCCGCGGAGCGGTTGCCGCTGGCGCAGATCACGTAGATGGGGCGGTCCTTCGGGAGCTCCGCGGCGCGGGCCGCGAACTCCGACATCGGAACGAGCATCGCGCCGTTGGCCCGGACCGTCCGGTACTCGTCGGGCTCCCGGACATCCACGAGGAGCGGGCCGGTCGGGTCGGCGGCCTCGAGCTGCGCGGACGCGTCGGCGACGTCGATGGTGGGCATCCCCGCCGGTGGCATCGTCATCGATCGTTCCTCCTCAGGGTCGGCGGCTCGATCTCCGTTTCGCCCGACGCGAGGCGCGCGAGCCGATCGTCGATTGCCGCGATCAAATCGTCCACGTCGAGGCCACCATCGAAGCCCGCCGCTCGCGCCGCGTCGAGGCGCTCGCGTGCACCGGCGAGGTTCCGCGTGATTCCCTGCGGGTTGCCGCGGACGCCATGGACGAACGCGGCGGCGACCTTGATGAGGCCCTGGTACAGCTCGCGCTCGGCGAGGTCGGCAGTGCCCATCCAGGCCGGCTCGAGGACTTCGTGGGCGAGGAAGAAGTCGCCCCGCTCGTACGCGGCGATCCCCTCGTCGAACGCCGCTCGCCGTTCCCGGACGGGCAATGGGCGGTAGGCTTTCGCGCGACCGCCCTGGATGACCGTGCCTGAGCGTGGAGCGGTCGCCCCCTCGGCCATCAGGCCAGCTCGATCAGGGGCTTCCGGCCGCCGAACCCGTCGCTCAGCTCGTGCCACCACTCGATGTCGCCCTCGCCGAGGCGCCAGCACAGCCAGATCTGGCGGCCGCTCACCAGTGCCGGAAAGTCGACGAGGCCTGTCTCGATCTCGCGAAGCGTGATCCCCAGGTCGTCGATGCGGGCGACGCCCGCCTGCATCTGGTCGATCACGCCCTGCATCCGGAGGCGGAGGCGCTTTCGCTCGGCCGCGTGCTCGCGATTCCGGCCGGCCGCGTCGTCGGATGAGCGCCCCACAGCGGCTTCACCCGGGGACGTTTCGAGCGTTGCCTGCCGGGCGAACTCGTCGCGGAGCGCGATGAGCTGGGCGCGCTCGTCGCGGAGCGTCTCGAGAATCGTCCGCAGCTCGGGCAGCGTCCCGTTGGCGGCGTCGAGGTCGAAGAACCGGGCCATCCGCCTGATTCTAGCCGAGGGTCTCGACTCGCCCCAGCGGAGCTGCCCGCGCGCGACCGGGACGCGCCGCCTCCCGCGCGGGCTATGCTCGGGGCGATGCGATCGATCCTGCTCTGGATGGCCCGAAATCAGTGGCTCCGCGAACGGCTCCCGAAGCTGTGGTTCGCCCGCCGCGCAGTCAGGCGTTTCATGCCTGGCGAGGATGCCGAATCGGCGCTCGCCGCCGCTCCCGGCTTCGCCGCGCACGGCATCGCCGTGATGTTCACCCGGCTGGGTGAGAACGTCACGAGGATCGAGGAAGGCGACGCGGTCGCGGAGCACTACCTCGGCCTGCTCGACACGATCGCGGAGCGCGGAATCGACGGCGAGATCTCGGTCAAGCTGACGCAGCTCGGGTACGACATCGACCCCGACCGTGCCCTCGCCCACTGCCACCGCCTCGCCGAGCGGGCCGCGCGGCAGGGCCGTACGTTCTGGATCGACATGGAGGCGAGCGACTACGTCGACGGGACGCTCGACCTCTACGAGCGGCTGCACGCGACCCACCCGAACACTGGGCTCTGTCTGCAGGCCTACCTCCACCGCACGGCCGCTGACATCCAGCGGCTATTGCCGTCGAACCCGGGCGTCCGCCTCGTGAAGGGCGCCTACGCGGAATCGGCTTCGATCGCGTACCAGAGGCGACCCGAAGTCGACGCCAACTACGTCGCCCTCGCGGTCGCGATGCTCGAGGGGATCCGCGGCGGCCGGACCGTCACAATCGGGCTGGGAACGCACGACGTCAGGCTGGTCGAGCAGATCGCCGAGCACGCCGTCGCGCTGGGTCTCGACCGGACGGCGTTCGAGGTCGAGATGCTCTACGGCATCAGGACAGGCGAGCAGCGACGGCTCACGAAGGCTGGCTACCGCGTTCGCGACCTCATCGCCTACGGCGAAGCCTGGTATCCGTGGTACATGCGCCGGCTCGCGGAGCGACCGGCGAACATCCTCTTCGCGCTCCGCCAGCTGCTGCCCTGACGTTGATCGCGGGCGCTTGATCGGCGCCACTGATCAGCATCGAACAACCACGCTGGCGCGATCCTCGGAACCGGCGCCTGGGTTTCGGATCCGCGACTCGCCATGGTCGGCTACTCCGAATCTGATCAGCCGCGCCGATCGGAACCCGCAAGCGCGCAACCACGCTGCGACGGTCGGCGATGCAACGCGATGTGGCAGCGAGGGCGGGACCCGGTACTCTGACGCTCCGCTGAGCTGCCGGGTGAGTGCCCGTCGCTCGGGGCCAGGGAGGACGCGAGCCGTGCGCCAGGCATCCCGGATGAGCTCGATCGGGACGGAATCGGCGTTCGAGGTGACGGCCCGTGCGCGGGCGCTCGAGGCGTCGGGCCGGAGCATCGTCTACCTCCAGATCGGCGAGCCTGATTTCGACACCCCCTCGCACGTCCGCGAGGCGGCCAAGCGGGCGCTCGACGCGGGTGCGACGCACTACGCACCGTTTCCCGGGATCCCCGAGCTCCGCACGGCGATCGCCGAGGACGCGACCGCCCGGAAGGGATTCGACGTGACGCCCGACCGGGTCTTCGTGACCGTCGGCGGCAAGGGCGTCATGCTCTACGCGATCCTCGGACTGATCGATGGGGGCGACGAGGCGATCGTCCCGGATCCCGGGTACCCGATCTATGAATCGCTCGTCCGCTTCGTTGGCGGCACGCCGATCCCGATCCCGATCCGGATGGAGAACGACTTCCGCCTCGACGTCGACGAGCTCGCGTCGCTCGTCACGCCCCGGACCCGGATGATCGTGATCAACTCCCCGGCGAACCCGACCGGCGGCGTCCTCACGCGGGGCGACCTCGAGCGCATCGCGGAGCTCGCCCAGCGACACGATCTCGTGGTCCTCGCCGACGAGATCTACGGCAGGATCCTCTACGACGGCACGGAGCACGTCTCGATCGCCTCGCTGCCCGGCATGGCCGAGCGGACGATCGTCCTCGACGGCTTCAGCAAGACGTTCGCGATGACCGGCTGGCGGCTCGGCTACGCGATCGTGCCGCCGTCCCTCGTCGGGATGTATGGCCAGCTGGTCATCAACACGATCAGCTGCGCGCCGACGTTCGCCCAGCTGGGCGCGGTCGAGGCGCTTCGCGGACCGCAGGACGACGTCGATGCGATGGTCGTGGAGTTCCGCGCACGCCGCGACCTCATCGTCGACGGCCTCAACGCGATCGCCGGGATCCGCTGCCTCCGGCCGAGTGGCGCCTTCTACGCCTTCCCCGACATCTCGGGCACGGGCCTGACCGGAGCCGAGCTCGCCGACCGGCTGCTCCAGGAGGCCGGCGTCTGCGTCCTCGCCGGGACGGCATTCGGGGGCGTCGGGGGAAGTCACGTCAGGATCTCGTACGCGAATTCGCGCGAGAACCTGTCGCTCGCGCTCGAACGGATCGGCAAGTTCGTGGCGAGGCTCCCGGCGGCCGCCGGCGTGGCGAGTTGAGCCCCCGCGTCTTCATCGCCCGCCGGCTCCCCGACGAGGGCATCCGGCCGATCGAGGCGATCGCCGACACGACCGTCTGGCCCGACGAGCTGCCGCCGCCTCGTGCGGCGCTCCTCGAGGCCGT
>JBJMMH010000144.1:0-3271 GCA_045804885.1 Chloroflexota bacterium
ACTCGCCTACATCACCTGGCCGCCGCCGCTCCAGCCCCGCCTGGTCGCGATCGCCGGCCGGAACGAGGAGGCGGTCGCAGAGGCTGCGCGGCGCTACGGCTTCGAGCGCTGGACGGCGAGCTGGGAGGAGCTCGTCGCCGACCCGGAGGTCGGGCTGCTCGACAACCTGGGGCCGAACGCCGTGCACGCCGGCCCGACGATCGCGGCCGCCGAGGCGGGCAAGCACGTCATCTGCGAGAAGCCGCTCGGACGCGACGCCGGCGAGAGCTACGAGATCTGGCGCCGGGTCGCCGCGACGGACGTGAAGCACATGTGCGCGTTCAACTACCGCTTCGTCCCGGCCGTTCGTCTCGCGCGGGAGCTGATCGAGGCGGGCGAGCTCGGCGACCTCCGGCACTTCCGGGGCCGCTACCTCCAGGACTGGGGCGACACGACCGACGAGATCTGGCGGTTCGACCGCGAAACGGCCGGCTCCGGCGCGCTCGGCGACCTCGCCACGCACGTGATCGACCTCGCCCGCTACCTGGTCGGGGAGATCGAGGCAATCTCGGGCTTCCTCCGCACGTTCATCCCCGACCGGGAGGTCGACGACGCCGTCGAGGCGACAGTGGAGTTCGAGAGCGGCGCCGTCGGCACGCTGGAGGCGACGAGGCTCGCGCTCGGCCGCAGGAATTCCTTCCAGTGGGAGATCAACGGGACGAAGGGCTCCCTCTACTTCGACATGGAGCGCCTGAACGAGCTGCAGGTCTTTCGCGCCGACGGCGACCGCGCCCGGGGGTTCAAGACTGTGCTCGTCTCCGAGGCCGACCATCCCTTCTGGGAGCACTGGTGGCCGCCCGGCCACATCATCGGCTGGGGCGACACGTTCGTCCACGAGCTCCACCACTTCCTCGCCGCGATCGCGGACGGCACCGACGTGGCGCCCCACGGGGCGACGTTCGAGGACGGCTACCGCGCGGCCGAGGTCTCCGACGCGATCGTCCGCTCGTCCGAGAGCGGGCGGCGCGAGCAGCTCGCCTACAAGACGCTCTAGGAGGGCTTGGCGGAACGTCGTTCGTCGTCGGGGTGCGATGCTCGTTCCGAGGCAACGACGCAGGGAGCGTTCGTATCCGGAGGCATACGGGCGCGACTGAGGACGCCGCATCGGGGCGAGCAGCGCGGCCCGAGGGCACAACGATGTTTCGCCAAGTCCTCCTTTAACGGCCTGCGCGCTCGAGGCGCCTGCGCGAGACGGCGTCCAGCGTGACTGCGGCGAGCAGGATCAGGCCGGTGACCATGTACTTGATCGCGGAGCTGTAGCCGAGCAAGTCGATGCCGTTGCCGACCGTCGAGATCACGAGCGCGCCCAGAAGGGCGCTGATCACGCGCCCGCGGCCGCCGAAGAGGCTCGTGCCGCCGATCACGGCCGCGGAGATCGCGTCCAGCAGGAGAGTTCCGCCTCCGGCGTTGAGGTCGACGGAGTTGAGGCGGGCGGCGAGGATGACGCCCCCGAAGCCGGCCATCAGCCCGGAGATCATGAAGACGTAGACGCGGATGCGGGCGACGTTGATGCCGGCGCGCCGCGCCGCCTCGGCGTTTCCACCGACCGCATAGACGTGGCGGCCGAAGGTCGTCCGCTCCGCGACCCAGGTCCAGAAGACCAGGAGGATGATGACCAGCACGAAGGCGAGCGGGAAGCCGCGCTCCTTGTTCGCCCAGATGACGGCCCCGAACAGGACCGCCGCGACGAAGATGAGCTTGGCCGCGACCAGGACGAGGTTGTCGGTCCGGATTCCGTGCCGGCGACGGCTCACCACACCGGCGAGGGTCGAGAGCGCGAAGAGCCCCGAGCCGATCGCGGCGATCAGCAGTCCCGCCCGATCCGAGAAGAAGTAGTTCGCGACGTCGTTGATTCGGGTGTCCTCGATGATGATCACGCCGGCCTCGCCGATCCGGTAGAGGATCACGCCCTGCCAGAAGAGCAGGCCGGCCAGGGTGACCACGAAGGACGGAACGCCGATGTACGCCACGAAGGACCCCTGGAGCACTCCGATCAGGGCGGTGATCGTGACCGCGATCGCGATCGCGAGGACGCCCTTCACCTCCCAGTGGCCGTCGGGCACCTGCAACTGGGCGACGAGCACGCCGGCGACGCCCGCGACGTAAGCGATCGAGAGGTCGATCTCGCCGAGCAGGAGGACGAAGACGACGCCGATGGCGATCGTCGTCACCCCCGCCATCTGCGTCATCAGGTTCGTGAAGTTCCCGGCCGTGAGGAAGTTCTCGTTCCTCGAATAGAAGAAGGCGACGATCAGGGCGAGGCCGATCACGATCGGCAGCGACCCGACGTCGCCTGCCTTCAGCGCCTCCCACCGCCTGCGTGCGATGGCGACGAGGCTGTAGTCGTCGGCGGGAGTCGCTTCCTCGACGTGGGCCGGAACGCTCGTCACGCGCCGGCGTCCTCGATCCCTGAAACCTTCGTGGGGATGCCGGCCGTGATCGCCTGGACGACCTCCTGCTGGGTCGTCTGCGAGCGGTGATAAATGGCGACGTTGCGCCCGAGACGGAGCACGGTGATGCGGTCGGCGACCTCGAAGATGTCATGCAGGTTGTGCGAGATCAGGACGACCGCGAGCCCCTGGTCGGCGAGCCGCCGCACCAGCGCGAGCACCTGTTCCGTCTGGGCGACGCCGAGCGCGGCCGTCGGCTCGTCGAGGATGACCACGCGGGAGTTCCACATCACCGCCCGGCCGATCGCGACGGACTGCCGCTGGCCACCCGACAGGCTCGCCACCGGTTGACGGATCGAGCTGATCGTCGTCACCCGCAGGCCTTTGAGCGTCTCGGCCGTTCTCGCCTCCATCGGCGCCTCCTTCATGCGCCAGAACCAGTCGCGGATCTCCCGGCCGAGGTACATGTTCTGCACGACGTCGAGGTTGTCGCAGAGCGCCAGGTCCTGGTAGACGACCTCGATGCCGAGCCGGGCGGCGTCCTTCGGGCCGTTGATGGAGACCTTCTCTCCGTCGAAGTAGGTCTCGCCGGAGTCGAGCGAGTAGGTGCCGGCGATGCACTTGATGAGGGTCGACTTGCCGGCGCCGTTGTCGCCCACGAGCGCCATTACCTCGCCCGAGCGGACCTCGAAGTCGACGTCGACCAGCGCGTCGACCTGGCCGAAGCTCTTGGAGACGCTGCGCGCCTCGAGCGTGGGCGCCGTCTCGGCGGTGGGTGTCGGCGTCGTCTCGGCGACGGCTTCGGTCACGTCGGCCCGACCTCCTTGGAGTGGCGGGGGGGG
>JBJMMH010000145.1:0-30318 GCA_045804885.1 Chloroflexota bacterium
GGACAGCCCACGAACGTCGGCAGGATCGCGACGTCGATCGCCTCTGGGCTGACGTCGACCCGGTGGACGATCCCGAGATCGACGATCGATAGGACCGGCAGCTCCGGATCCGGGATGCGCGCCAGCGCGGCCCGCACCTCGCGCTCGCTCGGTCCGGCGGTCTGCGCGTCGATCACCAGGTCGCTCCAGCGTCGCTGCGCCGGACCATCGTGAACTCGCCGTGGAGCCACGTGAACGCGTCGCCGTGGTCGGCCCGGCCGCGGGCCGCGTCGATGGTCGCCGGTAGCGCCAGCAGGTCGAGGTTCGCAAAGGAAGCGGCGATCCGGCTGCGCCAGTCGCGCTCGAGCTCGGCCATCGGGCGCGCGAGGACACCGGCGGCGATGAGTGCCGGCTCCTCGGCGAGCGGCGTGAAGACGGTCCCGGCGTCCGGCCCGAGCGACTCGAGCGCCGCGAGAAGCCGCTCGCGTGGCTCGCCGTCCGCACGGGCGAGGCGCTGGAACCACGCGTCGATGTGCATCGTGTGGTAGCGCTCCTCGCGCTGCAGCTTGCCGGTCAGCTCGGCCAGGGGTCGCCAGGACCCCCCGGCGAGGGCCTCCAGGCGCACGGCGTCGGAGGTCTCGTACAGGTAGCGGCGCGCGATCGTCATCGCCCAGTCGCCACGTCCGTGGTCGAGCAGGCGGGCATGGCGGTAGTCGGCCGGCTCGCGGTCGTAGGCGAGCGCATCGGCATCGGTGCCGGTGAGCTCGGCGAGCAGCGCGTACAGCGCCGACGCGTGACCGAGCTCGTCCTGGGACAGCGAGCTCATCGCCACGTCCTCCTCGAGCATCGGCGCGATCCCGGTCCACTCGGAATCGGAGAAGCCGATGACGAACTCGTCGTCGGCCATCGAGAGCAGCAGGCCATCGAGCGCGGCGCGGACGTCCGGCGCGAGCTCGGGTGCGGCCACCGCGCTCCGAATCGTGGTCACTTGGTCCGAGCCTTCGGCTTCGGCTTGCCCGACTGCTCGCGCGCTGCTTGGAGCTTGTCCCGCATCACGTACCCACCCGGCTTCTTGAACGACCGATCCATCGGCGGCTGGAGGAGGTCAGGATCGTCGAGGTCGTGGATGTCGGCGCGGCGGACGACCCACAGCCGGACGCTTTCCTGGCGGCGGCTGTACATCTCCCGGGCATAGTGGACGGCGAGCACTGCGTCGGGCGCCATCACCGAGCCGCCATGGCGCATCGGGTCGCCTTCCTTCTCCTGGCGGAAGACCTCCCACGGCTCGAGCGGCGTCGCGGATTCCGTCTCCCGTCCGCGGTCGGCGGGTGCCTGATCCGTCACGCCACTGCCGCCTCGCCGCGTGGCGCGGCCAGAATCGTGTCGCGGACCCACTGCGTCCGATCCCAGTTCATCCGACGGAACGCGAGGCGCTCCTGGGACTTGGGGCCGTGGTTCGTCACGACCGTCCGGAGCTCCTGCCAGTCCGGCTCCGTGAAGACCCACTCGCCGGTCGACTCGTCGAGGTGCAACTCCGGATCCGGGAGCGTCAGACCGAGCTCCCAGATTCGGGGAACGTAGATAGACAGAAACTCCTGGCGCAGCTCGTCGGACGTCTTCTCCTTGATCCGCCAGTGGATGTCCCGATCCCTCGAGCGGTCGCCGCGTGGGCCGTGCATCTGCATGAGCGGGCCCCACCATCGGTTGAGGGCGTCCTGAAGCTCGTCCCGTTGGCGCTTCGTGCCGGTCACGAGGGTCACGACGACGTCGCGGCCGTGCATGATGTGGACCGACTCCTCCCAGCAGATCTTGCGCATCGTCCGGGCGTACGGGGCGTAGCTCGAGTCGCGGAGCGCCTGCTGGGCAACGATCGCGGCCGCGTCCACGAGCCACGCGATCACCCCGATGTCCGCCCACGTGTGCGTCGGGTAGTGGAAGACGTTGTGGAACTTCGTCTTGCCGTCGAGGAGGTCCTGGATCATCTGCTCGCGTGGCTTGCCGAGGTCCTCGGCGACGCGATAGAGCAGCTGGGCGTGGCCGACCTCGTCCTGGACCTTGGCCGTCAGGGCGAGCTTCCGGCGGAGGGTCGGCGCCCGCATGATCCACTCTCGCTCGGGCAAGACGCCCATCAGCTCGCTGTTCGCGTGCATCTCGACGAACCGCAGCACCTGGGTCCGGTACTCATCGGGCATCCAGTCGGTTGCCTCGACCTTGCCGCCTGCCGTGACGTGGTCCTCGAAGTGGCCGTAGCGGTCGTCCGTCGAGAGCGCGGCGTCGTTGAACGGCAGTGCGCTCCGCTCGCTGCGGGGCAGGACGGGGTCGAGCGCCAGCGGGTCGGTCATCGGTTGTCCTCCGAGAGCGCGCGGAGCGCGAGGTCGACATAGTTGTCCGTGATGCGGTCGGCCGACAGCCGGCCGTCGGGCCGGTACCACGCGGGAATGCCGTTAAGCGCGGAGAGGATGAACGCAGCCGCCAGCGATGCGTCGGTTTGGCGGAACGCGCCGATGGCGATCCCCTCGTCGATCGCGTCCCGGAACCGGCGCTCGTAGGCGTCGCGACGGTCGTTGATCGCAGCGCGCCGAGTTGGCGAGAGGTGCCGCCACTCGCTGACGAAGACGCTGGCCCGCTCGGGGTCGCTCGTCACGGTCTCCACGTGGGCTTCGACGAGGGCGGCCAGGCGGTCGACGGGATCGCCCGTGCTCGCATCGCTGTTGGCGGCGTCGGCACCGCGCTCGAAGGCGCTCGCCGTCGAGTCGACGATCGACCAGAGCACGTCCTCCTTCGAGGCGACGTGGGCGTAGAGGCTCGCTCCCTGGATGTCGAGCGCGCGGGCGATGTCGCGGACGCTCGTCGCTGCGTAGCCATTCGCGTGGAACAGCTCGCTGGCCTTCTCGTCGATATCGCGGCGCCTGGACCGCCCCTCAATCATCGTCCTAGCCTACCTAACGATCGTTAGCTGTCAACCTCCGTGCACGTTGAAAGGCGGCGCCCAGTCTGGGCGCCGCCAACATGGCTGAGGGGATTGAGCGTTACCCGAGCAACCGAAGAAGGTTGTTGAGCAGCGTAGCGATCGAGCTGAGCGGGCCGTTCGCGTCAAGCAGGCCCGCGATGCCGCAGAGCAAGTTGCCCAGCAGGTTGCCCGGGCCCGATTGTGCCGTGATATCGAGCACGATCCGATCCAGGTGGACCATCAGGCCGAGCAGGTTCAGGTCGAGCGGACCCAGCTCGAGGTGGAGGATGTCGCAGGTCGCCGTGAGCGCCAGGACATCGAGCGTGAGTGCCTGCGACAGTGTCGACGTAGCGCCGGTAACGAGATTGGTCACCGTGCCAGTCAGCGTGCCGATCGCAACCAGATCGCCGTTCTGGACGGCGAAGCGGGTCACGTCGAACGAGCCGACGAACGAGGCGACTCCCGGAGCGGTCGCGGTGACCGGGACCGAGACCGCCTGTCCGGGTCTCGCCGCGCTGGCCGTCGCAGGGACGAGGAAGAGCGTGCCGAGCATCACGGCCGCGAGGAGCAATCGGAGCTTTGCCATCGGCGTAGCCTCCTTAGGAGAAGCGGCGCTCATGGCACCTACTGGGTGATGCCACCGACCGCCCCTCGGTCGGTGGGTACCGGGCCCATCAGATGTGGACTGGCGTCCCGTGTTGATGCACTCAGGGTCGCCGGAACGAGGCTGCGTAAGGCGGGCCACTGCGCGGAGGCAGGCTTTCATCCCCCTTTCAGGGGCCCGGTCCTGGCATGTGACCGTAAGTAGCGGACCACCAGGCGGCGCCGACGAGCTCCGCGACGAGGACCTCGGTCATCGCGGCGACGTCGGGGTCGTCGTCGCCGATGTACCGGACGGCGCCACGGACACCGGGCACGTCGCGACCGACGGCAACGAACGTCGAGCCGCGCTTCGCGAGCCACTCGAGCGCGTTGCCGTCCCCACGAGAACCGGCGAACAACAAGGCGCGGTAGTCGAGGGTCTTGGCGAGATAGACATCGACGTGGCTCCAGTCGCCGGTCTCGCAGGCGACTGCGAGGCGCCTTGGCCCCTCCCGGATCGCCAGCGCGCCCTGCTCCGCCGAGGCAAGTCGCTCGACCGGGGCGAGGACGAAGACGCCATCCGGGCCATCGAGGGCGGCCGACACGCCCGGCAGCCAGGCCGCGCGGCCGTCGAGCAGGTTCGCGCTCGCGGCGGCCACGCGATCGCAGAGCGACGGAAGGTCGACGGCACGGCCACCGAGTCGCGCCTCGAGTGCACGGAGCACGAGCTGCGTGTGCTGGAACGAACGACACGCGACGCCGCCAAGCTCGTCCCCCGCCTCGAGCGGGACGACGACGTCGGCGAGCGTCGCGATCGTCGAGCGGGGGGCATCCGTCAGCGCGACGACCGGCGACACGCCACGGTATCGATCGACGGCGGCGATCGTCTCCTCGGACTCGCCCTTGGCCGAGACCGCGACGATGAGCGTGTCCCGGGCCGCCGGCCAGCCGACCGTCGCCGATGCATACTCGGCGACCGCGTCGACGCCGGCCGAGCGCAACATCAGCGCGGCATCGACCGCCGCATAGCGCGAGCTGCCCATCCCGAGCAGCACCACGCGCCGCGCGGACGGCGGCACCTCGGCCAGCGGGTCGTTCGCGCGAAACGCGTCGCCGAGGCGCGCAAGCGACGCTGGCTTGGCCTCGAGGTCTGCCAGGAACAAGGCTGCGTCCATCAGCCGAACCGGGCTCGGAGCGTCGCCATCGGTGCGTAGGTCCAGCGCGGCAGGAAGCGGGCCGCGTAGACGAGCTCGCGGCACTCCTGCTCGACCTCGAACGCGTCGAGCAGCGGCTCGTCGACGGGGCCGACCGCGTCGAGGAACCCGGCGCGCGCCTCGGCGATCCACCTCGACCGGTCGCGGCCGCTCCGCTTCTCCACGACGCGGCCGACGTGGTCGATGCTTGTCACCATCTGGGCGATGTCGCGCTCGCGCGGCTGGCGAACAGCGTTCGCACTCTCGGCCAGCGTCGGGTTGCCATCGAAGTCGATCACGGCGAGCCCTCGGGGCGACTCGAGCACCTGGCCCACGTGGAGATCGCCGTGGACGGGAACGATCGGGATGGATCGCGCAGCGAGCCTGTCGATGACGGATCGCATCGCCGGCTCCCAGAGCTCCAGGCCGGGCTCCCGGGTGACTGCCCGCGCCGCGTCGAGCGTCGCGAGCGCCTCGGCCTTCCACCTGCCGACGTGCTCCCGACCGGCTGAACCGCCCGGGTGCTCGATCACGGAAGAGGGCGTCGAGAGCGCGAGGTGGAGTGCCGCGACGAGCTCGCCGAGCTCCCGACCAACATCGGCGTCGTTCCGCTCGCCCCGCTCGACGGCCCATTCCCAGCCATCCCGTGCTTCGGGCAGATAGACGTCGCCCTGGGCAGGCGTCAGCTCGACGCCCGATGGCGACGGCCACGCCAGCCTCCCGAGTGGCGTCGGGATTCCACGGAACCGGACCTCAACCAGGTGATCGAGCAAGAGCGCTGCGCGCGAGGGCCCGGGGCCCACATGCCGGAACCACTTGAGGATCGCCCGTTCGCCGACGACGACGGACTCGTGCGTCTGATCGGTGCCGATGGCCCGCTCCGACGCTTCCGGAACGCCCGCGACGAACGCCGAGAGGCCATCGCCTGCCCGGGCGCGCCGCCACGGACCGCCGTACTCCTCCCGGGCCATCGGCATCGGCGCGAACGACCCGTCCGCATGAGCCGCCAGCGCCACGCCCAGTCGATCGGTCAGACGGATGGCGCCGACGATCGGCAACGCCGAAAGGTCGATCGGGCGGAACCCGTCCTTCGCGGGGAGCGACGCGCCGGCGACCGGCCACGACTCGCGCAACTCGGCGAGCAACCCGGCATCGGTTTCGTACGATTGGACCTCGATCCCCGTCACTCGAGCCACGAGGACCATGATGGCGCAGCCGCTGACCGTCCTGTTCATGCCCGAGTCCGCGTACGGCCCGACGAACAACTGCATCGGCATCGGCGACGTCCTGCGACGCCGCGGTCATCGCGTCGTCTTCGCCGCCGAGGCGAGCTGGAGTGGCAAGCTCGAGAAGCTGGGATTCGTCGAGGATCTGGTCGACCTGGCGCCGCCGCCCCCGCCAGATGCCCCAGAGCAGGACGCCGGCCAGTTCTGGAAGGACTTCATCCGCGACACCGCGCCGGAGTTCCGCAAGCCGACGATCGAGCAGCTCAGCACATTCATGCAGCCGACGTGGCAGGCGCTCATCGACGGGGCGCGGTACTGCGAACCGCAGCTGCGGGAGATCATCGGCCGGCAGCGGCCCGACGTCATCGTCGAGGACAATGTCGTCTGCTTCCCGGCTCTGGTTACGGCCGACGCGCCGTTCGTCCGGATCATGTCGTGCAACCCGCTCGAGATGCCGGGGCCGGACGTCCCCCCGGCCTACTCGGGCCTCCCGTCGGCCGACCGATCCGAATGGGCCGCGTTCCGCGACGAGTACGACCGAACGCATCGCGAGACCTGGGCGGCGTTCAACGACTTCGTCCGCGAGCAGGGCGCCCCGGGTCTGCCCGATCTGGAATTCATCCACCAGTCGGGCGTCCTCAACCTGTATGTCTTCCCGCAGGTCGCGGACTACACGGACCGCCGTCCGCTGAACCAGACGTGGCGACGCCTCGACTCGAGCGTCCGGCAGACCGACGGCGACGTCGTGCTGCCGTCGCTGCTGACGGACCGTCCGGGCGGCTCGAAGCTGGTCTATCTCTCGCTCGGCTCGCTTGGCTCCGCTGACGTGGGCCTCATGAAGCGGCTGGTGTCGGTCCTGGCGGACACGCCTCACCGGTTCATCGTCTCGAAGGGGCCACAGCACGAGGACTACGAGCTCGCGCCGAACATGTGGGGTGCGGAGTTCCTGCCCCAGACGAAGCTGATCCCGCTCGTCGATCTCGTCATCACCCACGGCGGCAACAACACGACGACTGAGGCCTTCCACTTCGGGAAACCGATGGTCGTCCTCCCGCTGTTCTGGGACCAGTACGACAACGCTCAGCGGGTCGACGAGCTGGGGTTCGGGGCGCGGCTCCCGACGTACGCCTTCGAGGATGCCGACCTGCGAGCCGCGATCGACGGGTTGCTCGACGGCGGGTTGCCCCAGCGGATGACCGAGATCGGGGCCGCGATCCGGGCGAAGGACGGCGTGGCGCTGGCGGCCGACGCGATCGAGACCGTCGCCGTCGGCGCCGGAGCGGCGGCCGGGCGGTGAGACGGTGATGGAGTGACGGCGGTGACCGCCGGAGCCCTCGCCCCGCGTCTCCGTACGGTCCGGGCGACCCGGTACGTCACCGCGTTCCGCGAAGGCGGCTCGCTGCCCGGGCTCGTCGAGGCCGACGATGACGGCCTGTATGTCGTGAAGTTTCGCGGTGCCGGGCAGGGACCCCGGGCACTTGTGGCGGAGTGGCTCGTCGGCGAGATCGGCCGGGCCATCGCGCTCCTCGTGCCGGACATCGTGCTCGTCACGCTCAGCAAGGCGATCGCCGACGGCGAGGCGCACGAAGAGATCCACGACCTCCTGGTCGCGAGCGTCGGCAAGAACCTGGGGCTCGATTTCCTGCCGGGCGCAATCACCTTCAACCCGGCCGTCGACGAGGTGGCCGACGGAGACTGGGCCGCCGATGTCGTCTGGCTCGATGCGTTCGCCACGAACCCGGACCGAACCGTCAAGAACACGAACATGCTCGTCTGGCACGCCCGGACGTGGCTCATCGACCACGGCGCGGGACTCTATGCCCATCACGCCTGGCGGAATCCCGTCGAGCAGGCGGAACGGCCAAGCGCGGACTGGATCGCCGACCATGTCCTGCTGCCCTTTGCATCCTCGATCGAGGCGGCGCACGAACGGCTCGCGCCGCTGGTCGGAAACGAGCTCATCGACGGGCTCGTCGACGCGATTCCGGATGACTGGCTGCCTGAAGATCCGGTTATCGGCGACGCGCGATCGCAGCGGGCCGCATACCGGACGTACCTCGAAGCCCGGCTGGCCCTCGCGCCATTCGTCGGTTCGGCCGAGCGGGCCCGCACCGCGATCGCTGCCTGATGGCACCCGCCCAGTTCCAGTACGCGGTCGTCCGGGTCGTGCCGCGCGTCGAGCGGGGAGAGTCGCTGAACGCGGGCGTCATCGTCCTGAGCCGGCCGGGGAGGTTTCTCGGCGCCCGCGTGTATCTGGACGAGGCGCGTCTGAAGGCGATCGCGCCCGAGGCCGATCCGACCTCCATCCTCCCCCACCTCGAGGCCATCGAGCGGATCGCGGCCGGCGATCCCTCCGCCGGCCCGATCGCCGGGCTCTCGATCGCCGAACGCTTCCATTGGCTGACCGCGCCGTCGAGCACGGTCATCCAGCCCTCGGAGGTTCACACCGGGCTCTGCGAGGACCCCGAGCTGGAGCTCGAGCGCCTGTTCGAGCGGCTCGTTCGCTAATCCCGCCGGACTCCGCGGCGAGGGGTCAGGACGCGACGGCTTCGGCAGGCGAGGATTGGCGTGAGACGTCAGGCGCGCGGCCCGACCGTGAGCGTTGCCGCGCCATCGGACCGCTCGACGACGAAGCGGAGCCCTGCCGCATTCGCCTGCGCCGCCCCGATCCCGCCGACGCGGTCAGCGACGGCCAATGCGATCCCGGCGACACGCACCCGCGCGGCGAGGCCGCTCGCGACGAGCTCGATGGCGACCGCGATCTCGGTCAGCGCGGTGTCCTCCGCCGCCTCCGCGGGCAAGGGGAACGGGATCGGCGCGTGGAGCTCCATGACCCGATCGTCGTCGGCGCTCCAAGAGGAAACCCGTCCCGCGGCGGCCGCTGGCGCTCAACAGGCCCTCAACGTCCGGGTGAGCCCTCGCCGCCTCCGGCATCCGCCACCCGGTATCCGACACCCGGCTCGGCTGCAATCAGGCTGCGAGTGCCGGCGTCGGGGTCCGCGGCCTCGAGCTTCCGCCGCAGGCGGCTGACATAGACGTGGAGGTAGTGCTCCTCGTCGGCATAGGCCGTGCCCCACACCGCCCGAAGCAGCCGCTGCTTCGTCACGAGCCGGCCCTGATTTGCGAGGAGGGTCTTCAGCAGCTCGTACTCGCGTGGCGTGAGGTCGACCGGCATACCCCGGACGGTCGCGCTGCGACGGGCCGGGTCGAGGCGGATGGGCCCCAGCTCGATCACCCCGTCCGTCCCGGCCGCCGGACCGGACGCGCGGCGCATCACCGCGGCCATCCGCGATCGGAGCTCACCGAGGCCGAACGGCTTCGTCAGGTAGTCGTCGGCACCGGCGTCGAGCGCGCCAACCTTGTCGGGCTCGAGGCCGCGGGCGCTCAGGACGAGGATCGGCGTCGTCGTGTCGCGGCGGACGCGGCGGATGAACGTCGCGCCGTCGCCATCCGGGAGGCCCAGGTCGAGCAGCACGAGGTCGGGCCGGTCGGCGTCCCACGCTCGCATCGCGTCGGCGATGCTGCCGGCCTCAGCGACCCGGTAGCCATGGCCCCGGAGGTTGGCACCGACAGCCGATCGCGTCGGCTCGTCGTCCTCGACGAGCAGCACGTGCGGCCCGTCGGTCACGAGCTCGGCGGCTCCCCGCCGATCGGCAACGACACGACGACTCGGAGACCGCCGAGCGGGCTGGGTTCGGCGACGACCCGTCCGCCCATCGCATCTGTCAGCCCACGCACGACGGCGAGTCCGATCCCCATCCCGCGCCGGGACCCCTCGCCCGGCCGGTCGACCCGGAAGAACTTCTCGAAGAGCCGGTCGACGTCCTCGCGCGGGACGCCCGGCCCGGCGTCGTCCACGGCGAGCTCGACGACGGCATCCGACGTCCGGCCGGTCACCGCGAGCGCCGCGGGCGCTGGAGCGTGGCGGGCGGCGTTCTCGATGAGGTTCGAGACGACGGCGTCCAGCAGGACGGGATCGCCCGAGACCGGCGGAAGGTCGGACGGCAGCTCGACGCGCACCTCGCGGCCGCCGAGCGCCGGCCGAAGTCGCTCGACCACGGGCTCCACGACGTCCCGGAGATCCAGGGCGACGAGCTGCGGATGGAGCGCGCCGCCCTCGACTCGACTCAGATCGAGAACGTCCCGGACCAACTCGTCGAGCCGCGTCGCCTCGAGTTCGATCGTCATGCCCGCAGCGCGCGCGTCGGCCGCCGTCGGCGGAAGGTCCGGGTCGACGAGCGTGCCGGCGGCCGCCCGGATGCTCGCGAGGGGCGTCCGCAGGTCATGAGACACGGCGTCGAGGAGGGCCGACTTCAGGGCGTCGCTCTCGCGCGCGATCTCCGTCTCGGTGGCGGCTCGCCGAAGCTCTTCGCGACGAAGCGCGAGGGCAAGCTGGTCGGCCGCGAGCGCGAGGAGGCGCGTTTCCTCGCGGGTCGGCAGCCCGGAGTCCGCTGGCCGCTCCGCCCGCAGCCACCCGAGCGTCTCGTCGTCGGCCTCGAGCCGGACCTTGAGCAGCTGCCGGGCACTGGCCGTCGCACCGGCCGCGGCCGCGCCGGGGCCGGTTCGGGCACCGCCGCTCGCTTCGTGCGCGCGAACCCAGCGCGCCGGCTGCTCGCCGGGCATTCGGGTCAGCGACGTGGTGAACGGCGACGCTGGCAGCGGCGTCCCGGACCGTGAGTCGGCGAGGACGATGGACCGGCTGCCGCGCTCCACGACGATCCACGCCCGGTCCAGGCGGGCGTCCCGGACGAGCCGCTCCACGATCCCCGAGCCGGCGGCATCGAGGTCCGGCGCGGTCGCGAGCAGCCGGCTGATCGCGAACAGCGACGTCGCCTCTGCCGCGCGGCGGGCCGCCTCCTGTGCGCGTTCGGAGCCGAGCGCCGCAAGCCGCCCGACGACGATGGCGACGAACAGGAACAGCAGCAGATCGAGCCACTCCCGGGGGTCGGCGACGCTCAGATTCAGACGCGGCTCCGTGAACCCCAGGTCGTACACGACGAATGCCGCGACCGCCGTCGCGAGCGCGGCCCAGAGCCCGAACCGCAGCCCGGCGACGACGACCGGCACGAGATAGATCGGCGACGCGTCAACGAGCCCGACCGCGGGGCTCTCGAGGATCGCGACGACAACGGTTGCGACGGCGAGGGCGCCGCCGACGACTGCGAGGCCGGCGATCAGTTCGCGCGGGGCCGGCCGCGGGAGCGACGGCAACGCGATGGTCCGGAGTTCAGCGAAGGCGGGACGGCGCACGTCGACAGCCTAGTCCCAGGTGCAGGGGGGACGATCGCCGCGCCAACGTTTATGCCTTTGAAATGCCGCTGTAATCCATTCCGCGCGGCTCGGACGTACAGTTGCCGCCCGGCATCGGCCGGCGGTTCCATGAGGTGTCGTCGACATGATCGACGTCGAGAGCGCGCCCCTCGAATCTCCCTCGCCTGAGCCGCGAAGCGGCTGGTACGACCCCGACAGCGCCACGTTCGAAACCGTCGACGACCGTCCGCGCGCTGGCCGCGCCGCGCTCGCCGGCGGCGATCGGCCGACGATCGTCGTGATCGGCGATCGGGAGCCCGTCCCGGCCTGATTCAGCTCCGCGATCCGCGCGCCGCCCCCGGGCGGCCTCCGCGGACCCGCGATGCAAGGAGGCCGCAACAGCGCATCCGGCCGCGTGCGCGTCGCCGCTAGTCAGAGGGCCCCACGATGCGGCCATGGCAGCACCCCGACAATCGCGTGTCCGTCGGCTCTGGCGAGACTACAGCCTGAGCATCGTCGTCGCGACGATGTTCATCGCGAGCTTCATCCTCCACACGATCTTCGGCTGGTGGCAGTACGTCGCCGACCAAGCGAGCCAGGGCCAGGAACCCACGCTCTGGGGCTGGAGCGGGTACGTCATCTACTGGGGTGAATGGACGTTCCAGAACTGGCAGTCGGAGTTCCTCGAAGTCCTCGTCCTGATCGTCCTCACGGCGTACCTGATCCACAAGGGCAGTCACGAGTCGAAAGACAGTGACGAGCAGATGCAGGCGACGATTGATCGCCTCGAGAAGAAGGTCGATCAGCTGGTCGAGGAGCGCTCCGGGCGTCGCCTGGAGAAGGCCGGATGAACGAGTCCAGCGACACGATCGGTGCCCGACCCGATCTCACGTCGATGGACACTGGCCCGGCGCTTCAGCCTGAAGCCGGGCCACGCAACAGTCGCGACAGCATCAGCGATGTCTGGGGCCCACGGACCCCGCACGCCGGCCAATGGCCGATTCGCGTGGACGAACGGACGACGAAGGCGCCCGAGCGCTGGGTCCAGTCCGTCTGCGTCCTGTGCTCGACCGGGTGCGGAATGGACATCGGCGTGGCCGGCAACGAGATCGTCGGCGTTCGCGGCCGCGCCACGGATCGCGTCAACCACGGTCGCCTCGGCCCCAAAGGCATGCACGGCTGGGAGGCGAACGCAAGCGGCGACCGGCTGACGAGTCCCCTCGTCCGGCGCGACGGCCAACTGGTTCCGGTGACCTGGAACGAGGCGATGACGGTCATCCGCGACCGGTCGAGCCACGACCTCCGCGAGTACGGGGCTGGGTCCCACGGGTTCTACAACTCCGGCCAGCTGTTCCTCGAGGAGTACTACACGCTGGCCGTCGTCGCGGAGGCCGGCATCGGTACCGCCCACGTCGACGGCAACACCCGTCTCTGCACCGCGACGGCCGCGCTTGCGCTGATCGAGTCGTTCGGCACCGACGGCGCGCCGGGCTCGTACTCGGACTTCGACGTCACCGACGCGATCTTCCTCGTCGGCCACAACATGGCCTCGACCCAGACCGTGCTCTGGGCCCGGGTTCTCGACCGGCTCGAGGGCCCGCGGCCTCCCAAGCTCATCGTCGTGGACCCCCGGCCAACCGTCGCCGCGAGGCGCGCCGACGTCCACCTCGCTCCCCGGCCCGGCACGAATCTCGCGCTGCTCAACGGCCTCCTCCGGATCATCATCGAGCGAGGCTGGATCGACACCGACTACATCCGCGACCACACCGTCGACTTCGAGACGCTCGTGACGCACACCGACCCGTGGACGCCGGAGGCGACGGAGCGCGTGACCGGCGTCCGGGCGGCCCAGCTCGAGGCGGCGGCCGAGATTCTCGGGACGTCGCCGACGCTCGTCTCGACCTGCCTCCAGGGTGTCTACCAGTCGCTCCAGGCGACCGCCAGCGCCGTACAGGTCAACAACCTTCACATCATCCGCGGCCTGATCGGCAACCCCGGTTCGACGGTGTTCCAGATGAACGGCCAGCCGACCGCCCAGAACACCCGGGAGTGCGGCGTCAACGGCGAGTTCATCGCGTTCCGGAACTGGCAGAACCCCCAGCACGTCGCCGACACCGCCCGTGTCTGGAACGTCGAGCCCAAGACGCTGCCGACCTGGACGCCGCCGACGCACGCGATGCAGATGTTCTCGTTCGCGGAGTCGGGCTCGATTCGATTCCTCTGGATCATGGGGACGAACCCCGCGGTGTCGCTGCCCGAGGTCACCCGAATCCGGAAGATCCTCAAGAGCGACGACCTCTTCGTCGTCGTCTCGGACGCGTTCCTCACGGAAACCGCCCAGCTCGCGGACGTCGTCCTGCCGGCTGCGCTCTGGGGCGAGAAGACCGGCTGCGCGACGAACGCCGACCGTACGGTGCACCTGTCCGAGAAGGCGATCGATCCCCCGGGCGAGGCCCGCTCGGACCTCGACGCGCTCGTCGACTACGCCCGCCGGATGGGGTTCAAGGACAAGGACGGCCAACCGCTCGTGAAGTGGACGGACGCGGAAGGCGCCTTCAACAGCTGGCGTGAGTGCAGCCGCGGCCGGCCGTGCGACTACTCGGCCATGACCTACGAGAAGCTGCGCGGACCGAGCGGCATCCAGTGGCCCTGCACGGACGCGGCCCCCGACGGCACCGAACGGCAGTACACCAACGGCATCTTCAACACGGCGGCCGACTACTGCGAGGTCTACGGCCACGACCTTGCAACCGGCGCAGCGATCACGGCGACGGAGTACGCGGCTCGCGACCCGAAAGGTCGGGCGATCATCAAGGGCGCGGAGTACCTGCCGCCACCGGAGGAGCCCGACGACGAGTACCCGCTGCTGCTGACGACGGGCCGCGTCACGCACCACTTCCACACCCGCACCAAGACGGGCCGATCGCCGGCGCTGAACGCCGCCGCCCCGGCAGCGTTCGTCGAGCTGAACCGGGCAGACGCCGAGCGGCTCGGCATCGAGGAGGACGCGCTCGTCGAGGTCCGGTCGCGGCGCGGCAAGGTCGTCGTCCCGGCGCGGCTCACCGGCATCGAGCCGGGCGTTGCGTTCATCCCGTTCCACTACGGCGACGACATAGACGACGGCCCGCCGACCGCAGCAAACCGTCTGACGCTCAGCGGCTGGGATGCCGTCAGCAAGCAGCCCCACTTCAAGTACGCCGCCATCTCGATCAAGGCCGTTGGCGCCGACGCCGCCGACCGCGAGCGACGCGTTGCGGCGCTCGCCGGATCCACCGAGACCCCGGCTGGATCACGCACGACGACGGGCGCCGGCACGACGACAGCGGTGAGGAGGCCCTGAGATGGCGACCCAGCACAGATCAATGGAGCGGCCCCTGCGTGGGCGCGCCGGCAGCCGCGTCGAGCCACGGCCGCAGGGTCCCGAGGGACGCCTGGCCAATCCACCGGCCGGCGCGAAGCTCCAGGTCGCGAGATATCTCGGCGTGGCGAAGGCAACCGAAGAGCAGTTGCTCAACGCGCTCGTCCTCGTCGCCGAACGGCACGAGCGCAACTACGACATGGCCCACGGCACAACGACGCTCGCGGTGTGGTCCCGTGAGCACCTCGCGTGGCTGCAGCCCCTGATCGACCATTATGGCGACATCCCCAGCGAGCAGCCGGAGGCGCTCCGAGCGGCACTCCTGGGCGGCACGCGCGCCGGCGTCGTGGGCGAGCTGGCCGACCTCACGGATCTCGCAGTCCTCGCCGAGCAGGCCGAGATGACCTGGACGATCCTCCTGCAGGGTGCCAAGGAGCTCCGCGACGAAGCCCTGGCCGATCTCGCCGGTCAAGCTCATGCCCACAGCGTCCGGCAGATCTCCTGGATCCGAACCGAGATCGACCACCTCGCGCCCGATGCGCTGTCCGTGCCACTCGACGTCGGCGGTCAGGCGGCCATCTCGATGCCGAAGCGGCTCGACGCGATCGCGTCCATTCCGGACTGGATCTGGGCGCCGTCCATCGCCGCTTTCATCCTGCTCGTCGTGGGTGCCTTCGGCGTCGCCGTCGGTCGGCCGTGGCTCGGCCCGAGCCTTGGCCCGTCGGCCGTCCTCGTCGCGATGACCCCGGCGCATCCGAGCGCTCGAGGCTACAACACGCTCGTCGGCCACGTCGGCGGCCTCCTCGCTGGCTTCGCGGCCGTCGTCCTGGTCGGCGCCGTGAACGAACCGGTCGTGCTCGCGACGGGAATCCTCACCTGGCCTCGCGTCGCGGCGGCCGTCATCGCGATCGCGCTCACGATCCTCGTCGGGATCGCGGCCCGCGCGTCGCACCCACCGGCCGCGGCGACGACGCTTCTCGTGGCCCTCGGCACCGTCGCCACGCTCGACAGCAGCCTCGCCCTGATCGCCGGCGTCGCACTCGTGGCCCTGCTTGGCGAAGTCGTCCGACGGCTTCGCCTGGAGCGGGTCACGCCTTCGGAGCGCCGCGCGCCAGCGTGGTCGACGGCACGGCGGTGGCTCCGGGAGGGCTAGCCCGGTTTCGACGAGGAGCACGCGTCGCGACGGAACGTTCGCGGTTGGCGGGACTTCCGAGGGGGCGTAGAATCACGGGCCCCCAGGAGTCGCGCGATCTCCAGGAGTCTCAGGGATGTCTGCGTCGAGGGATCTCCGTCTAATCTGCTTCCCGAGCGCCGACCAGAGCTTCCGTGAAGACGTCGAACGTGCGCGCGAACATCTACCGACGGAGGGAACGCCGAACGAGCGCCGCGATCGCATGCTGGCCGAGCTGCGGCACTGGTACCGAGCCGTCGAGATCGTGTTCCAGGACGAGCTCGCACAGCTCGACCTCCATCCGCTGACGACCTGGTACGTCTATCGCGACGGCCGCGTGCGCCCGGAGGACGATCGCCGCGAGCGGCTCTACGCCGCGATGGCCTCTGCCCGCCGCACATGCGACGCGAGCCGGACCGTCCTCGCCGACGCTCGAGTTGTCGCCCGCGCTGCGGGCTATCGAGAGCCGGCGGCGCCGGACCGTCTCGCAGGCGCCGCCGAAGCCTGAGTGGATTTCCTCGCCGAGGGCGGTGCCGGATCATCGACAAGGCGCACGACCAGCAGCGTGTAGCGCGGCTCCTCCGGGCTTAGCGGCTCTGCGCGGACCTCGAACGTTCCGAGCGCCCGACGGCCCTTCCGGATCTGGACCCGCTGGTCGAAGGCCTCGCCGCGCGCCGCGCGCCTCTCGGGTGAGCGCTCCTGCGGGATCGCCTTGCCGGCCTCGTCGAGGATCTCAACGCCGCCGCCGAGGGCCTCCCGGTAACGCGCGTTCGTGACAGTCGCCTCGCCGTCCGGACCGAACAGCGCAATACCGCGGTCGAGCTCGTCGAGGACGCGACCGAGGCGCGCCCGGACGGCATTCGCCTCCTGATTCTGGCGGTCGAGTCCGATCGTCGTCTCATGAAGCTCGACGCTTCGCGCCTGCAGCTCGTCGTTCGTCGTGTTGAGCTCCTCGACCGTCGCCTGGAGCTCTTCGTTGAGTGTCTCGAGCTCCTCGTTCGTGGCCTGCAGCTCCTCGTTGAGCGTCTCGACCTCCTCGGTCGCGGCCTGGACCTCCTCGTTCGCCACGAGCAGCTCCTCGTTGGCGCTCCGCAACTCTGCGTTCGCAATCGTGAGCTGCTGGTTCGCATCGAAGAGCTCGGCGTGCGAATCGGCCATCTCCTTCGTGCGATCGACCATCTCCGCCCGATCCGCGGCATCGGAGGCGATGGTCGTCTCGAGAGCGCGTCGGGCGGCGGCGGCGGCGGTCACGTCCGAGACGACGATGACCACGGACTCGGCCTGCCCCCGCGGATCGTCCGCGAGGAGCGGATGAGCCGACATCAGGACCGAGCGCGACTCCGCGCCCTGCCCAGCGGCCGACGTGATCTCGGCAGTCGCGAGGCCGCCCTCGCCCCGAAACGCGGCGTCGATCGCCCGCCGAGCCTCGGCGGCGATGGAATCCGGGACGAGGTGAATAAGGTCGTCGCCGATCGCCAACCCATGGAGGCCGAGCATCCGGCGGGCCGCAGTGTTGATCGACTCGATGTCGTAGCGGCCGTCAACCACGATGATCCCTACCGGGAGCCCGAGGAGGAGGGTCTCTGCTCGCTCGGTGACGCCCGACGGGCGCGCGCCCATCCGGGCGCGCCCCAGCGCTCCCTCATTCCAGCTGGGGCGCGGGACGCGCTCGGGGCGGAGCTGGACGGGCGCGGTATCGCGGATTCGGGTCGAGGGCAGGAGGACCCGGTCTCCCTGACGGCGGTAGATCTTCAAGCGCTGCTGCGCCAGGGCGAAATAGTCGGGCAGCGGCGTCGTCGACTCCGCCTTGCCGAGGACGAGATAGCCGCCGTCGCGCAGGGAGAACGCGAACAGCTGCAGGGCGCGCTTCTGGAGCTCCGCCGTGAAGTAGATCAGGACGTTCCGGCACAGGGCGAGATCGACGCGGGGAAACGGCGCGCGCTGGCCGAGATCATGCTGACCGAAGACGGTCATCGCCCGGATCCGCTTCCGGATCTCGTAGCCGTCGCCGACCTTCTGGAAGTGGCGCTCCACGAGATCCGCGGGCAGCTCTGAGATCGAGGCGGGCGGGTACACCCCGCGCCGGGCGAAGCTGATCGCGTCGGCGTCGACGTCGGTAGCGAAGATCCGCACGTTGAACTGGTCGACCTCGTCGCCGAGCTCGTCGGCGACGACCATCGCGAGCGAATACGCCTCCTCGCCGGTCGCGCAGCCGGCCGACCAGATCCGCAGCTCCATCTCGCGAGCGCGGGCGTCCGCGATCAGTTGGGGAATGATCTTCTCGCGGAGGTGCTGGAACAGGTCCCGGTCGCGGTAGAACTGGGTGACCTTGATGAGGAAGCTGCTCGCGAGCCGCTGGTACTCGTCCGGATTCGCGTGGACGTATTGAACATAACTGCGGAGTGTCGCCCTCCCGGTCGCCGCCATCCGGCGCTGCAGCCGGCGGAGGATCGTCGCCCGCTTGTAGGCGTTGAAGTCGATGCCGCTGCGGTCGCGGACCTCGTTGAGGAAACCGCGCAGGAGTCGCTCGTCGTCGGGCTTGCCCGGGATACGGGCGCCCGTCACCAGGTCGTAGAGCAACGGGCCGATCGCCTCGAGCTCGGCGACGATGTCCACGGACGTCGGCGCGAGCGCACTCGGCATGCCGGCATAGCTCGCGGTCTCGGGGTTCTGGACGACGACCGTGCCACCGGCCAGCTTCACGTCGCGGGCTCCCGCGGCGCCGTCAGATCCGGTCCCGGTGAGGATCACCGCGATGAGGCCTTCACCGAACACCTGGGCGGCGCTCGAGAACAGGTTGTCGATGGACGGCGTCGGCCCACGCGACTTCCGCTGGACGAGGCGGATCTCGTGGTCCGTGAACTCGGCGCCACTCCCTGCCGGTAGAACGTAGATCGTCGCGCTCTTGAGCTCCGTCGGACCGTCAACGCTAGTCACGTCGAGCTTGGTCTGGCGCTGGAGGATCTCGTGCAGGTGGCTCGGCCGATTCGGGCTGAGATGCTGGGCGATGAGGATCGGCGCCTGGATCTCGTCGGGCAGCGTCGCGACGATCGTCGAGAGCGCGTCGATGCCGCCCGCTGACGAACCGATCACGACGAGCTGAGGGATCCCGTCGATGTCGTCCGACACGTCCAGCCGGGCGCCTCCTCTGTCGCACACTCGCAACCACGCTGGATCGTGGTTGAGGCCTCGCTCCCCCGCTGGCCCTATCGTAGTCCGGGATGTCGATCGACACCGATCGGACCGCGGATCGGACCGCGCGGCTGGCGCCGCCTGCGCGGCTCAGGCGCGTCGTCGCCCTGGGGGCGTCGGCGGGCGGCGTCGAAGCACTCACGCGTGTCGTTCGTGAGCTGCCCGCATCCTTCGGGGCGCCGATCCTCGTCGTCCTCCACGTCCCGCCCACGGCGGTGAGCCGGCTGCCCGAGATCCTGCGGCGAGCAGGGGCGATGCCGGCGTCGCACGCCGAGCACGGCGCGGTCCCGGAGGCCGGCCACATCTACGTCGCTCCGCCGGACCGCCACATGGTCATCAACGACGGCCGTATCGTCCTCATCGAAGGCCCCCACGAGAACGGCGTCCGACCGGCAGTCGACCCGCTCTTCCGGTCCGTCGCGGCGGGGTATCGCCAACGCGCCCTGGGGGCCGTGCTGTCGGGGACACTCGACGACGGGACGGCCGGCATCGCGGCCATCCGCGCCAAGGGCGGCGTCTCGGTCGCGCAGGAGCCGTCCGACGCGATCGCGCCGGGGATGCCGATGAGCGCGATCGAGAACGTCGGCGTGGATTACGTCGTGCGCGCCGGCGATATGCCGCCGTTGTTCGCGCGGTTCGTGGCCGGCAACCTCCGCCGGATGGCCACTCGACGTGCGCCGACGGCATTGTCCGAGGTCGCCGGCAACGGCGATTGGGGCGCTGATCGTCAGCTGCCGGCGTGGTCGTCCGAGACCTCCGCGCCAACGGACCTCGTGTGTCCCGAATGCGGCGGCGTGATCCGCCAGTTCGTGGACAACGGTGTGCTCCGCTTCCACTGCCGCGTCGGTCACTCGTATTCGCCCGCTGCGTTGTACGCGGCACAGGACGGCCGGCTCGAGGCCGCGCTCTGGGCGGCGATCCGCTCTCTCGAGGAGTCCGCGAGTCTTGCTCGACGCCTCGCGGACGCCGCGCGCCAGCGAGGATCGCGGTTCACCGCCCGCAAGTACGAGGACCGGGAGCGCGAGGCTGCGGAGCGCGCGGACGTCGTCAGATCGGCGCTGCTCGCCCTGACGCCGCTCGACGAGACGCCGGCCGTCGCCGAGCCGGAGGCCGTCCTCACCGAGATGCGCAGGTCGAGGAAGTCGGCCGGCTAGCGGGTCTCCGTCTATTCCCGGCCCGCGCGATCGCAACGGCCGAACCGCGGCGGGCGCTTCTCGATGAAAGCGGCAACGCCCTCGGCGTGATCGGGGTCGCCGCCGGCCTCTCCCTGCAGGCGGGCCTCGAGCTCGAGCGCCTCCTCGAACGTCGACCCCGCCGCGGCGTCGAGCGCGTGTTTCGTCCTGGCAACGGCCCCGGGCGATAGTGCGGCGAGGCGTCCGGCGAGCTCGCGCGCCGCATCTCGCAGCTCGCCGCCCGGGACCACGCGGCTGACCAGCCCGATCCGCTCCGCGTCCGCGGCGGATACGCCGTCCGGCAGCAACGAGAGCTCCATCGCCCTGGACGCGCCGACGAGCCGTTGGAGCGTCCACGTCGCGCCGGTGTCGGGAATCAGGCCGACCTGGCCGAACGCGAGCACGAACCTGGCCGTGTCGGCGGCGATCCGCAGGTCACACGCGAACGCGAGCGACGCTCCGGCGCCGGCGGCGACCCCATTGACCGCCGCGACGACCGCCTGCGGCGCGGTCCGGATCGAGCGGACCAGGGGGTTGTAGCGCTCCCGGATCTCCACGTCGAGGGGCGCGGCGTCGGGCTCGAGCCGCTCGCGGAGATCCTGGCCGGCACAGAAGGCGCGGCCGGCTCCGGTGAGGATGATCGCCCGGACGTGGGCGTCGCCCGCGAGCTGGCGGAACGCCTCGATCAGCGATTCCTTCAGGGGAACGGTCAGCGCGTTGAGTGCGTCGGGGCGGTCCAGCGTGACGGTAGCGATTGCCTCGGCGACCTCGACGCGAAGGCCCGCCACGACGAGTCAGACCGGCGTCGGGGTGCCCGCGAACTCCACGAGCCGCCCGTTCGACAACTCGAACACGCGCCGGTCGACGGGCTCGTCGGCGCCGCCGGATTGTTCGACGACGAACTCCGCGAACAGGGCCGCGAACTCGGCATCGCCCGGCCGCAGCGTCCCCGCGACTAGAAGGTGCCGCTCCGGGATCCCGACGAGCACCCGGCCGACAGGGCCCAGCTCGCGCGCCAACCGGTCCAGCACCTCCGGCAACAGGATCCGCGAGGCATCCCAGCCTTCACCCGTGTCGGACGAGAGCAGCCGGCGCTCGCCGGACACCTCATCGGTCCAGGCCGCGGTCGCCGACCAGTCCGCGAGATTCCGGAGCGCGGCGTCCTGGATCTGCTCGAGCCCGACCCCCCACGACAGGACGTGGTCGGCGTTGACGATGACGTCGAAGCCGCCCGCATGGAGCGCGTAGACGACGGCGATGCCGCACGGCCCCTCGTCCACGATGGGCTGCGAGTGGTGGCGGTTGGCGTCGGCGGCGAGTGCGTCCGGCGACACGTCCGTCGCCGTCAGTCCCTGTGTCCCGACGGGGCGGAGAGCGGGGAAGATGACCTTCGACGCAGCGGACCAGTCGTGCTCGGGCGTGTCCGCGATTGACGGCGTCGGGCGGGGCTCCGGGACGACGTGGCCGCTGACCGGCGCCGAATCGTCGATCGGCGCGAGGAGGTCCGGCGGGGCGTCGCGGATCGCGGGAGCGGGCTCGTCGCCGTGATCCCGGCGGTGGTCCTGGCCGTAGTCGCTGCCGCCTTGCGGATCTCGCTCCATGGGTGCGTCCTCCGTCCTCGCCGTCAGCGGCCGGTCCAGGTGGGTGGTCGTTTCTCGGTGAAGGCCCGCATGCCCTCGGTCTGGTCGTCCGTCGCGAAGAGCATGAAGAACGCGCGCCGTTCGAAGTCTAGGCCAGCGGACAACGGCAGTTCCTCGGCCTGGCGAATGGCTCTCTTGGCCGCGAGCACAGCGACCGGCGGCATGGCGGCGATCCGGCCGGCAAGGTCGAGCGCCGCGTCGAGCGTCGTCTCGGCCGGGACCAAGCTGGTCAGCAGTCCGGCCGTCGCTGCCTCGGTCGCGGGCATCGTCCGGCCGGTGAGGATCAGCTCCATGGCCCTCGCCCGGCCGATCGCTCTCGTGAGGCGCTGTGTCCCGCCGGCGCCTGGCATGACCCCGAGCTTGATCTCCGGCTGGCCGAACTGCGCGTCGTCGCCGGCGACGATCATGTCGCAGCTCATCGCGAGCTCGAATCCGCCGCCCAGGGCGACGCCCCGAACGGCGGCGATGGTGGGCGTCCGGATCGCCCAGATCCGATCCCAGACTCCGAACCGGTTCTCAACGCTCAGCGTCACCGGCGTCTGGACCGACAGCTCCTTGATGTCCGCTCCCGCAGCGAACGCGCGAGTACCCGCACCCGTCACGACGATTGCTCGGCAGGCTTCGTCGCGGTCGAGCGTCTCGAGTTCGTCGGCAAGGTCGTCGAGGAGGTCGAAGCTGAGCGCGTTGAGCGCGTCCTGGCGATCGACCGTGACGAGCGCGACACCCGCGAGGGGACCCGCAGAGCCAGCCGCCGGGAACGCGGAGCGAACATGCCTTGCCCCAGCCGTGGACGGCGCCTGGGCGGGCGCACCTTCGGTCACTGGCTCCTCCGTGGTGCTGACAGTATCCACGGCCGGGGAACCGACCGGGAGGCGTCCGCTCAGCCGGCGAGGTCCGGCGCGTCCTCCATCACGAGGAACGTCGCGAGACCCGGCGCGATCTCGCGCAGCTTCCGACCGGCGGCTCGCATGGCGTCCGACGCGAGGCCCGCATCGAGCGCGGCCCGGTCGTCGAAGTCCATCGCGGTCACGATCGCGAGGTCGGTCTCCCCGCCCAGCGCGCCGCTGACGCGCTGGACGCGGGTCGCCCGGAGGCCGGGCGTCTCGGCAACGAGCGGCATGTGCTCGTCGGCGTACCGGCGTTCGAACTCTGCGAGGGCGTCGTCGTCGCCGTCAGGGCGACGGTAGAGGACGAGCAGCGTTGTCAAAGTGGCCTCCTGTCGAACGAGATGCTCAGAGCGTGTGGGCGTGCTCGTCGGTGGTCTGGGCAGCGCTCTCCGCGGCCGTCGCCGAGTGCTCCGCGCGGGCCGTCGCCGCGGCTTCAGTTGTCCGATAGAACCCGGCGAGCGCCTCGTTGAACAGCGCCGGCCGCTGGACCATGACCTCGTGGCCCGACTCAGGGGCGACGAACAGCCGTGCGTCAGGGAGCTGGCGCTGGAGCTCCCAGGCGTGGCCGATCGGGACGAACGGATCTCGGTCGCCGCAGACGATCATCGCCGGCGCGTCGATCGCGTGGAGCTCCGCGGGTGTCAGCAAGGGCTGGACCGCGACGTCGGCCGCGATGGCCGGCAGCAGCGTCCGCCAGGCGCCGACGCCCTGCCCCTCGTCGTGGCGACGCGCCAGGACGACCGCCCAATCCGGGTCGTCGACATCCGCGCGGCGGGGATCCATCAGCCTGCGCGCGACTGACGCCCGGGGCTCTCGCTGTGGGCTGATCCCGACCACGACGAGCGTCCGCAGCCGGTCGGGAAGCGAGGTCGCGAACTGGAGCGCGGTCATCGCCCCCATCGAGAAGCCGAGCAGGTGGAACGTCTCGAGCCCGACCGCCTCCGTGAAGCCGGCAAGGTCCTCGACGAGCCAGTCGTACTGGAACCCTTGGCGGGCGTCCCAGCGCGTCCGCCCGTGCCCCCGGGCGTCGGGCAGGATCAGCTGGAAGCGCTTCGAGAACAGCGGGATCTGCGCGGCGAAGTCCTCCCGGCCGATAGACGTCGCGCCGTGGAGCAGGACCAGCGGCGGGCCTGCGCCATGGGTCTCATACGCGATCTCGAGTCCATTGGCGTGGACGGTAGGCACGCCTCGCCGCCCTCAGGCGTCGCCATCGCGGGCGGCGTCCGCCGCAGGATCGGCGCCGGTGACGTGTTCCGGCACGCCCTCGAGGGGCGCCGTCGCGGCGCGCTGGATACGGAGGTACTGGCGCCGGTAGTAGAGCAGCGGCATCGGGTGCGGCTCTGCGTTCCCGAGGGAGTCGACGCGGGCGACGAACAGCTCGTGGTCGCCGGCCTCGAATCTCTCGGTGACCGTGCATTCGAGCGTCGCGATCGCGCCGTCGAGCAGCGGCAGTCCGGTCGGCCCCGGCGTCCATGCCGCGCCACAGAACGCGTCGCGGTCGGGGCTCACGGGCGCGCCCGCGAAGCAGTCCGACAATGCCTGCTGATCCTCCGACAGGACGTTGACCGCGTAGCGGCCGGTCAAGCGGACTGTCGGCGTGATGAAGCGCCGCCGGTCGAGGGCGACGACGACGAGCGGCGGTTCCAGGCTGACCGAGGTCAGGGCGTTGACGGTGATTCCCTGCGGCCGGTCGGCTTCGAGCGCGGTCACCACCGTGATTCCCGTCACGAAGTGGCCCATGACGCGGCGGAACGCGTCCGGGGCGATCGGCGCCACGGCGGGCGCCACGGCCGTGGCTCGGTCTGGCATTGGCGGAAGTCTACGAGAGGGCCCGGATATGCTCCGGCGATGCCGTTCCGATCGCGCCCGTTCTCGACCGCCGACGACCTGCAGTCGATGCAGGCCGCGATCACCGCAGCCTGGCGGTCGCCGCGCCGACCGCTCGTGGCGTGCACGATCGGCGACGTGGCGTGGTGGTTCGCGAGCGGCGGCCCGGACGCCGACTGGTCATCCCGGATCCGGATCTGGCGGGACGCCGACGCAGCCGTGGCGTGGGGCTGGTTCAGTCCTCCGTCAGGGCTGGAGTGGTTCGTCCTTCCTGGCCTCGAGGAGGCCGACGAGCACGGACTTCGCCGGGCGATCCTCGACTGGGGGATCGAGCGCGCCGCCGCGTTCGCGGCGCCGTCGGCGAACGGGACGTCCGTGGATCCTGTCGCGCTCGAGGTCTGGGCGGCGGACGGCTGGCGAGAAGCCGAGCTGCTCCTCGGCCTCGGCTTCACGCCGACCGGCCAGACGCTCACCCAGTATTTCCAATCCCTCGACCGCGACCCGCCCGAGCCCGTCGCGGCGCCCGGCTACACCCTTCGGACGTTGGCCGGCGCGGACGAAATCCCGGCCCGGGTCGAGGTCCATCGGTCGGCATTTGCGCCGTCGAAGATGACGGTCGAGAAGTACGAGATCCTCGTCGGCCTGCCGGGCTACCGCTACGACCTCGACGTCCTCGTGGAGGCGCCCGACGGATCGTTCGCCGCCTTCGCGATGTGCTGGCTCGACCGCGAGGCGGCGCTTGGTTATCTCGAGCCGGTCGGGACGCATCAGGACCACCGCCGGCTGGGGCTTGCGAAGGCGGTGACCGCGTTCGGGCTGCGCCGCCTCCGCGAGGAGGGCGCGCGCGACGCGATGGTGTACGCCGACACGCCGAACGCGGCGTCGAACGCACTCTACCGATCAGTCGGGTTCAGCCCGATCGCCGTCCACCGGCGGTACCGGGCGCCCGCCCTACAATCGGCGCGATGACGGCTTCGACCGACGGCACGGGCGCGACACGCGTCGAGCGCGACTCGATGGGCGAGATGGAGGTGCCGGCGGACGCCCTCTACGGCGCCTCGACGCGACGGGCCGTCCTCAACTTCCCGATCTCCGGTCAGCCACTGCCGCGCCGATTCATCCGGGCACTGGCCCTGATCAAGCAGGCGGCCGCGGAGGCCAACCGCGAACTGGACCTGCTGGACCGGGAGGTCGCCGACGCGATCGCCGCGGCCGCGGCCGAGGTCGCCGACGGGCGTCACGATGGCCACTTCCCGATCGACATCTACCAGACCGGCTCGGGGACGTCGACGAACACGAACATGAACGAGGTCGTCGCGACGCTGGCGACACGCCGGCTCGGCGGTGACCGGCGGGTCCATCCCAACGACCACGTCAACAAGTGCCAGAGCTCGAACGACACCATTCCGGCAGCCCTCCAGCTGTCGGCCGCGATCGCGATCGACGACGAGCTGCTCCCGGCGCTGGAGGCGCTGCGCGTCGCGCTCGACGGCAAGGCCGCCGAGCTATGGCCGGTCGTCAAGACGGGCCGGACGCACCTCCAGGACGCGACCCCGATCCGGCTCGGCCAGGAGTTCCGGGGCTACGCCGGCCAGGTCGAGGAGTCGATCCGGCGGGCGCGGACCGCGGCCGAGGAGCTGCTCGCGCTGCCGCTCGGCGGGACCGCCGTGGGAACGGGGATCAACGCCCATCCGGAGCACGCCCGCCGGACGATCGCCCGACTGTCGGCGCTGACCGGGCTCGACGTCCGCGAGACGCAGAACCACTTCCACGCCCAGGCCACGATCGATGCCGCGATCGCGGCGCATGGAGCCATCCGGACGGTCGCGCTGTCGCTCTGGAAGATCGGCTCCGACGTGCGGCTCATGGCGATGGGCCCGCGGGCGGGCCTCGCCGAGATCGCGCTGCCGGAGACACAGCCCGGGTCCTCGATCATGCCGGGCAAGGTGAACCCGGTCATCGTCGAGAGCCTGACGATGGTCGTGGCTCGCGTCGTCGGCAACGACGCCACGATCGGCTTCGCTCAGACGGGTTCCCTGCTCGAGCTCAACGTGATGCTCCCGGTGACCGCGGTCGCGCTGCTCGAGTCCATCACGCTCCTCGCCGCCGCGGCCCGAAACTTCGCAACCCGGTCCGTCGAGGGGATCGTCGCGACCTCACGAGGCCCGGAGCTCGTCGAGCAGGGCCTCATGCTCGCGACCGCGCTCGCGCCTGAGATCGGCTACGACGCCGCGGCGGCGCTCGCGAAGGAGGCCTTGAAGACGGGGCGCACGATCCGGGACCTCGCGGCGGAGCGCGGGATCGCCCCGGATCGTCTCGACGAGCTGCTCGACCCGGCCGCGATGACCGAACCCGGGCTCGGCAAGGGCGGTGGCAGCGGCTAGGCAGGCAAGACGTCGGACTCGTCGTTCCCGAGCCCCAGCAGCAGGATGAAACCGACGCCGGTCCACGCCAACCCGAACGCGAGCCAGGCGATCGGCCAGCCGAACAGCAGGACGGGCGGCGCGGCGATGAGGATCAGGCCGATGGGTTCCTCGGCGGCCCGGAGCAGCAGCAGACCGATCGCGAGACAGCCGACCGCACCGACCGCCTGCCCCGCCGCCATCGTCGCGCCGTCGGCGACACCCAGGAAGCCCGCCGCCAACGCGAGCGCCCAGGCGAGCTGGGCGACGACGGCGATGACCGCGAGTGCCGCCCCGTACCGGCCGGCGCGATCGCTCGCCCGGGCCCAGCACCCGATGAGCGCGACCGTTCCCGCGAGGATCGCGGCGACGCCGAGCGGCAGCGTCTCGAGGAGATGCCCCGGCCAGTCGGGCGGGACGGGTTGCGCCAGCACGCCGGCGCCCGCGACGGTCCACAATCCGCCCGCGATCAGCGCGGCGACGCCGGGAAGCCGGGACGCGGCGTGCATCCGAGCGTCGAGCGCGCCCCGGACGAGGTCGGCCCGGCCATGCCAGTCGACGGCGGCGATGTCCAGCAGCGCGAGCATCTCGTCTTCGTACCGGTCGCGCCACTTGCGTGGGTAGAGGCGCAGGAGGCGGCCGCCCGCGGGACGCTCCGCTCGGCTCACGTTCTCATCGCTCAGCCGCCGCAGCCGCGCGGGACCCTCGGCGGGATGACGCCCGGCTGGCCGAGCGCGATCGGCAGAGGGCCGAGGATCACCCGGGTCGTATCGATGGTCAGAACGCCCGCGTTGTCGACGGCGATCGGGTGACGATCCATCGACCTGTCGGCCGGGCCGTACTGCGGCCCAGCGGGCTTGATCCCGGTCCGGTCGTAGCGCGACTGGTGGCACGGGCAGTGGAACCAGAAGTCCTCGGCGCATGGGTTCGGACGGCAACCCAGGTGCGGGCAGACCTGCGACAGCGCCCGCACGTTCAACGCCGTCCCCGTGCCGGTCGCGTCGATTCCGGGCTGCCAGCGCCGGCCCGGGTCGAGCGTCATGACGAACGCCCGGGCCTCCGGGACGTAGGCCGGGAACCCCTCCGCGATCGGCAGGCCTGGGTTGTCCCTGATCAACTGTTCCAGCGTCCCGATGCGGACTTTCGCGCTGCCCGCCGTCGAGGCCGACCACAGGAAGCTCGCGAGGCCTGACGTCCACTCGAGCGCGAGAAGGGCGACGCCCGCGCCGAGTGACCGGCGCAGCAGCGTCCGCCGCGAGATGCCAGCGACCTGCCTCGCTCGGAGGGATGCGATCGCCGCACCTGCCAGCGGCGTCTGGTGGTCAGCCGGCTCCAGCTCCTGAGCGGCGAAGCGGCCGGCCACCGCTCACACTCCCGCGACGGCGGGACGCACCCGGGTCAGCGGGCCGCCGATCGCCAGCCACATCGGTGCCGCCGTCCCCGTTATCACGAAGAGGAACTCGTACGGCACATCTGCGCCGAGATTCACCAGCCCCAAGGTGACCAATCCGAGGCCGACCATCCCGAGGCCGCCGAGGAGGACGCCGGCCGTGGCCGCCGTCGACCAGTGGGGAGTCCCGATCGAGGCGATGGCGAACGCCACGAGGGCGAGCAGTGCCAGCAGGCCGAACCAGACGACCCACGGGCCGAACGACCACAGCAGGATCAACGGGATGGCCGCCACGGCCGAGGCGCGGGCGGTCCGGCGCGTCGTCGGCAGCACGATGAGATGACCGATCAGCCCACCCACGAGCAGGAAGGTCGACAGCAGCAGCACGACCAGCGCGCCGGACCCATCGCGGTGCGGCCCGTAGCCGTCGTACACGACCGGCGCGGCGATGGTGGCCAACGCCCACGTCACCAGCCAGACCACGCCGCCCGCGATCGCCCCGTAGCCAAGGCGACGGACGATGACCGTGTCGTCGGGGCCATCCTTGGCCGCGACCGGGTCCGGCTCCTCCGGTTGACGGACCTGCGGATGCGCCCGCGCGTCGAGCGCGCCGCGGATGATATCGAACTGGTCGCGGATCGTCGGGGGCCGTGCCTCGAGGAGCGCGAGGAACTCTGCCTCGTAGCGTTGCCGCCACGCCGCCGGATAGAGCCGGATCAGTCCACTCACTTCGGCCTCCCCTCGACCCGCGCGAGGCCCGTCGCCACGAAGCCACTCAGGCTCCGCAGCTGGGCCTCGAGCGTCGTCGCGCCAAGCCCGGTCAACCGATATGGCCGCCGCCGGTCCTCCGGTTCGAGGGCCTCGATCAGGCCGCGACGCTCGAGCCGCGCGAGCGCGCCGTACAGCGTCCCCGGACCCATCGGGCTGCCGGAGACCTCTTCGACGTCGATCATGATGGCGTAGCCGTGCTTGGGGCCGGCCGCGAGTGACACCAGGATGTACAGCGACGGCTCGGCGAACCGGCCGAGCTCCTCGAATCCCCGGTTCATGGGGTTGCCACCTCCGTCGTGCATCACATGGTGCTCGTCTGGGACGGACGGGACAAGACGCCGCGGCCCAGCCTATAGGCCCCATCAGCGCGCTCGATGAGTTCGAGGCGCTCGAGCCGGGCGACTGCCCCCAGCAGCCGTCCCGGCCCGATCCGCCCATCGAGATCGCGGACCGCGTCGAGCAATCCGACCGCGGTCCGCGGCCCCTCGAACAGCGCGACGACGATCCACATCGCCGTCTCGCCGTAGCTGCCGAGCACCGCTTGGGTCACCCGGCTTCGATAACGGCGCAGGCAATCCGCGCGCCGCTGTTGCCGTTGGTCGCATCTGTGACCTGATCGTCTTCGTTGGCGTGGATGATGAATGCGCTTCCGACCGCGCCGGCGGTGTCGTCGAACAGCGTCGTCGCGCCGGCCGTGATCGTCACGCCGTCCGTGACGCCGCTTAGGCGACCGACGCCATCCGCGTTGACGATCAGGTTCGGCAGGTCCCCGGCGTGTGACCCGGCCGGGTTCAGCAAGCCGTGCTGGCGCCCGAGTGGGTTGTAGTGGCCGCCCGCGGCTGCGAACGTCGGCCGGCAGGATCCAATCGCATGGATGTGGATCCCGTGGTTGCCCGGCGTGAGGCCATTGACGTGGACGTTCACGTGGACGATGCCGCGGGCGTCCTCCACCAGCTGGACCGTCCCGACGAGGTTGCCGCTGGCGTCGACGAAGGTTCCGTGGGCCCGAGACGCCGCGCCGGCGGCAACGCTGCCGGCGACGACGACCATCGCGGCGACTGCCACTGCCGCAAGCATCGCTCTTCGGATCGCCATATCCGCTCCCCTCTCTGCTCCGCACCATGATACATCGTGTGTCGATATATCGTGACGCGATATATAGCCGATAGTCGGCCTTCGTGTCAAGGCGACGCGTTGTGCCCTTACAATCCGGCCCGATGACCTCGACACGGTGGGACCGCGCGGCCCTCGTTCCGGCGCGCACAGGAACGTGGCCGCGGGCCGAAGTCCCGGCGCTGCCGGCGGAGCGGCTGCCGGAGCTCGACGAG
>JBJMMH010000146.1:0-6055 GCA_045804885.1 Chloroflexota bacterium
TCCACCTGTTGATCGGAGCCGCGCTCGTCTTGTCAATGCGCTGGCCGGTGGCGTACGCGTTTCTCGTGCTGACCAAGGTTGCTCCGGGCGTGACCGCGCTCTGGTGGGCGGTCCGGCGCGAATGGCGGAATCTCGTAATCGGGGGTGCGAGCGCCGCCGCTGTCGTGGCAGTGTCCTTCGCCATCAACCCGGGCAGTTGGTTCGCCTGGATCGATCACATCTCGAGCGAGTCGAATGCGGCATTCAACCTCATCCCGATTCCGCTGATCGTTCGTCTGCCATTCGCCGCGGCGGTGGCGATCGCGGCGGGCTTGTCGAACCGTTCATGGCTACTGCCGTTCGCGGCCGTACTCGCGCTCCCGCTCCTGTGGGTTCATGGCCTCGCGGTCCTTGTCGCAGTAACGCCTCTCTACCGGGCGCGGCCTCGTCTTCGGGGGCACGCGGAGTGAGGGCCGTCCGCTTCCTCGACCATCCCGCGATCCTGCCGGGGCTGGCCATCGCAGGCGCGGTCTTCGTCGTGTTCCAGGTCATGGGCGCCGCGTCCGGGCAGCCCTTCGCGGCCTACGACGTCCACTCCTACTGGCTCGCTGGTGGCTCCGACCACCCCTACGCGAACACGATCGCGAGCGGCTTCGACGATTCGGTCAACCTCTACAAATACCGCTATCCGCCGCCCCTCGCGCAGCTGTTCGTGCCGCTCAGCCGCCTGGCCTTCCCGCTCGTCGCGGGACTCTGGATCGGGATGCTCTATGCGGTCGTCCTGGTGCTCAGCGGCCGCTGGGCGCCGCTGGTCCTGCTGCTCCCGCCGACGCTCGCCGAGCTCTATCTCGGCAACGTCAACCTGCTGATCGCCCTCGCGATCGTCGTCGGGTTCCGCTGGCCGGCGGCGTGGTCGGTTGTGCTGCTCACGAAGATCACGCCCGGGATCGGGCTCGTCTGGTTCGGCGTGCGCCGGGAGTGGCGGAATCTGCTCGTCGCACTCGGCGCAACCGCGGCCGTCGCAGTGGTGTCGTTCGTCCTCGCGCCCACCTGGTGGGCCGAGTTCCGCGATGCGATGACGGTCCAGGCCGGCGCCGCGCTCGACGTGCCGCCGGCCGCCATCCAGATCTCCCTGCCGATCCGACTCGTCCTTGCGGCGGTCGTCGTCGCGTTCGCGGCGCGGACGAATCGGGCCTGGCTGGTGCCGGTCGGCGCGACGATCGCAGCGCCCGCGCTGTGGTGGAACGTCCTCGTGATCCTCGTCGCATGCGTGCCGCTCGCGGAGGGTCGCGGGCTGACTCGGCCGGTCGTCGCGCCGTGGCCGATCCGTCGCGGGCGACGCGCCAGAGAGGCAGCCACCGATCCCGCCGCCGAGCCGAGGACCGCCGCCGGTGCGTGATCGCCTCCTCCGCGACGGGTTCATCGTCCTGTCGGTCGTCTTCGTCGGGCTGCGGCTGTTCGCCATCGAGCCTTGGGCCGACAGCGTCGACGCCTACGCCTACTGGACGACGGGGAGCGGCGACTTCTACGCGGCCGCCGACACCGGCCGGATCGGCGCCTACCTCTACTCGCCGGCCTTCGCTCAGCTCCTCGCGCCGCTTACCTGGCTGCCCGTCAACGTCTTCACCGCCATCTGGACGGCGATCAACTGCGCGGCCCTGTGGTACCTGCTCCGGCGATGGGCGCTGCCGTCGTTGCTCTTCCTGCCGATCCCGTTCGAGATCATCTCCGGCAACGTCCACCTGCTGTACGGCGTCGCGATCGTCCTCGGCTTCCGCTGGTCGGCGACGTGGGCGCTCATGTTCATCACGAAGGTCACGCCGTTCGTCGGCGTGCTGTGGTTCGCGGCCCGCCGGGAGTGGCGGGCGCTGGCCCTGGCCCTCGCCGCCACGGCGGCGATCGTGGCGGTCTCGGTCATCCTCGATCGGGCGGCCTGGGAGGAGTGGATCGGGCTCGTCCGAGCCGACCTGAGCGGCAGCGCGGGGCAGGCGACGCTCGACACGCCGGGCTGGTACCTCGCCGTGCCGCTCCTGCCACGTCTCGTCGTCGCCGCCGGGCTCGCTGTCGTCGCCGGGTTCCTCGATCGACGCTGGCTGCTGCCCGTGGTTGTCGTCGTCTCCCTCCCCGTGATCTGGCTCAACAGCCTCGCGGTCTTGGCCGCGGTCGTCCCGTTGTGGAGCCGGCGGTCGGTCGAGGTTGCGGCACCCGAACCGGAGCCGTCGTCCCCCGCGGCAGCCTCGCCGGCATGACCGTCGCGTCCACGGCCGACCGCCGATCGCCGCTCGCCGACGGCCGCCTCGCGCTCGCCTGCGGCCTGACGCTGCTCGCCATCCTCGCCATCGGCCTGGCGCCGACCATCCTCCGCGAGCAGACCCGCGACTGGATCGCGTACGAGCAGGCGGCCGACCGCCTCCGCGCGGGAGAGCCGCTCTATATCTTCGAGCTGCCGACGCCCGACGACGAGTACTACCTCTACCCGCCGCCGACGGCCGCGATCTGGGCGGCGATCGGCAACCCCGAGGGGCTGCTCGCGTTGAAGATCGCGGCGCTCGTCGGCGTCGCCTCGCTGATGGTCGTCGTCACACCGCGGGCCCCGCCACGCGACCGGTGGATCGCGGCCGGGGCCCTGGTGGTCGCGGCGCTGATCGCCGCGCCGGACATCCACGACCTCGTGCTGGGCAACGTGATGGCGCTGTACGTCGGAGCGGTCGCGATCTCCGTGGCGCGGCCCGGCTGGCTCGGATCGGGCGTCCTTGGGGCGGTCTGCGCGGTCGCGCTCAAGCCGGCGATCGCGCCGTACCTCGTCTGGCTGGCGTTCCGTCGGACGCCCGACTTCCTGCGGACGCTCGCCGTCGGGCTCGTCGTGTCGGCCGTCTTCGCTCTCGTTGTCGGGCCCGGCCGGTATGTGGAGTATCTGCTCGCGCTGCCGCGGATGAGCGTCCTCGTCGGGCTGCCGAGCGGCAACGTCGGGCTGGCCGCGGTCTCGCCGGTCGTCGCGATCGTCGGCGTCGTCCTCGCCTACCTCGTGACGATCTGGGCAGGCCTCCGGCTCGACACCGGCCGGGGAGCGGCGATCGCGGTCTCGGCGTGCCTCCTCGCCCAGCCGTCGATCGGCTTCAACTACGCCGGGTTGCTGCTGCCCGCGGTGGTCGCCCTGTGGTCGGCCGATCGCGTCGCCGGGTTCGTCGCGATCCTCGCCGCGCCGATCGTGACCGTCGTCAGCCCGCCGCTGGCGTCAGTCGTCGTGATCGCGCTCGCGGCATCGCGGGTCGGGGAGCGGCTGGGGATCGTCGCCCCTGCGGCGCCCGTGGCTGCCGGCTCCGTCGAATCGCCGCTCGCCGACGCCCCGACGCCGCCCGCCGCCGTCACGTCCGTCCGCCCCGGATGAGCTTCGCGCGCCTCTGGGCCACCCTCGCGATTCTGCTGCCCGCGCTCGCGGCGATGATCGCGAACCTCTCGAGCGTTGACCTCGCGTACCACCTCCGGGCGGGTGGCGACATCCTCGCCGGGGGCGGCATCCCGCGAACCGACACGTGGACCTTCACGGCGTCCGGCCAGCCGTGGCTCGACCAGCAGTGGGGCGCCCAGGTCGTCCTCGCCGCCGTCTATAAGCTCGCGGGGTGGACCGGGCTCGTGCTGCTGCGGGCGGCGCTTGTCGGGCTGCTGTTCGGCCTCGTGTTCCTCGCGTGCCGCCTCCGCGGAGCGGACATCCGCCGTGCGGCTGGGCTGGCGCTCGCGGCGTTCATCGTGTCCGCCGTGGCGCTCGGGCTGCGGCCGCAGCTGTTCGGGATGGTGCTGCTCGCGTCGACGCTCGTGGTCCTGGCGATGCGCCGGGACCGGCCCCGGGCAATGTGGGCGCTCCCGGTCATCGTCGCGGTCTGGGCGAACCTCCACGGGAGCTTCTTCCTCGGCCCGGTCGTCGTCGGGCTGGCCTGGCTCGAGGACCGCGCCGACCGGGACCTTGGAGCCCGCCAGACGCTCGCGGTCGGTGTGGTCGCCGTCTTCGCGTCGTTGCTGAACCCGTTCGGGCCCGGCGTCTGGCTGTACGCCGCTGGCCTGACGACGAACCCCGAGGTGACGGCGCGCATCAGCGAATGGCAGCCGACCACGCTCCGGACGGTTCCCGGGATGCTCTTCTTCGCGTCGGCGTTCGCGGTCGTCGTGCTCCTCGCCCGTCGCGGCGCGCGGACCTCGTGGCCGACGCTCGCCTGGCTCGGTGTCTTCTTCGTGATCGGGGTCTACGCGATCCGGGGCGTGGCATGGTGGCCGCTCGGGGCCGCGTTCGCGGTTGCGCCGCTGATCGCCCGACCGGAGCCGGCCGAGCGGCCGCTTCGCGCATGGCAGCGTCGGTTCCACGCCGCGATCATCGGCGCGATCGTCGTCGCCGGGATCGTGCTCCTGCCGGTCTGGCGCCCGACCGATCCGGACCTCGGCGCGCCGGCCGGCGTCGTCGGCAACGCCCCGCCCGGGATCACGGCGGCGCTCCGGGAGCACGCCCGCGCCGGCGATCACCTCTTCAACCCCCAGCCGTGGGGCTCATGGTTCGAGTTCTCGTTCCCGGACCTCGCGGTCGGGATCGACTCCCGGATCGAGGTCTTTCCGCCTGACGTGTGGGACGACTACGAGCACGTGACCTCGGGCGTCGACGGCTGGCAGCAGATCCTCGAGCGATGGGGCGTGACGCTCATCGTCGTCCCGGCCGGAGACGACGCGTTCCACGAGCGACTGACGAAGGCCGGCTGGTCGGAGCTCTTCGCCGACGGCGACGGGTCGCTGCTGCGCGCTCCCTGAGGCCTCAGCCGCCCGACGACGTCGCGATGTCGACGATCTCGCCCGGCCTGAACAGTATCTCGAAGACGCGCGCCGCCTCGGCCCGGTCGGCGTCGCTCTGTGACGGGTTGAGGAGCACCTGCTCGGCGTAGCCGACGACGTCCTGCGTCGCCCAGGCGTATCGGTAGTAGGCGAGCGCGACCGGATCGACGATCGTCTCGCCGTATCCCTCCAGGAAGCTCGCCGTCGCCCGATCGCTGACCAGCTCGCGGCTGATGCCGCCGATGAAGAACATCAGGTCGCGCTCCTTCGGGGCGATCACGACCTCGTCCCAGTCGACGACCCACAGCTCGCCGGCGCGGTCGACGAGGACGTTGCCGGTGTGCAGGTCGGCGTGGCAGGTGACGAGCGGGAGCTCGCGCCGGGCGGCCTCTCGCCCAAGCGACGCCGTCCGCTCCGCGACCGTGGCGATCAGCGCCCGCTTCTCGCGCCACGCGGCGGCGACGTCGCGTGCCTCGGCGGTGGGATGCTCGGCCCGCGACGCGGCACGATCCACGCGGACGAACGCGTCGACCTCGCGCCTCGCGAACTGCTCTCGCGGGATGACGGTTGCGACGTCTGCCGGGAGCGGCGTCGCGTGCAGTGAGCGGGTGAAGCGGCCGAGGCGCGTCCACTCGGCCTCGCGCAGGCCGGTCTCCATTGCCCGCCGTGCGTCGACGAACGGGAAGAGCGCGAGGCTCGCCTCGCCCGCCGACACGGACACGGAGCCGTCTCGCGCGGCGATCGGCGCGACGACCTCGACGAGTCCGTGCGACAGGAGGTGACGGGCGACTCGGCCCGCGACGTCGAGGCGGGGGCCGGCCGGCCGCGCCTTGAGAAAGTAGTCCTGCTCCCGTGACGGCATCTCGACGCGCCACGCCCGCGTCACGGCGTCGTGGCCGCTCGTGACCGGGATCACCGCGGATGGCGTGATGCCGAATCCGGTGGCGAGGATCCCCGCAATCGCGGCGGGCTCGAGCGCGGGCTGCCGCGGTACGTGGTCGTCAACCATCGACGCCACTCAGCCTGGAGCCCGCCATCTGCAACCCCGCTGCGATCCCGCGGGACGGTCCGGCGGGCCAGCGACGAGGCCGAGCCCGCATCCTCGACGCATGGCACAGGAACCCGAGCCCATGAACCGCGAGCAGCGCCGCGCCAAGCAGTTCGGCCGGCACCGACCCGACCCACACGAGCCATGGCCGCAGCGCGACGCCGACACGGCGCTCGATCGCGACGCGGTTGCCGGTCGCCCGGACCAGGATCAGAC
>JBJMMH010000147.1:0-6666 GCA_045804885.1 Chloroflexota bacterium
GCGGTCCGCGGCCGGCGACGAGCGCTTCGAACGCCGCCCGGCCGGGGTCGCCCTTCAGCTCGACGTCGAGGAACGCCCGACGCGGCAGTGCCGCGAGGACCTCCTCGAGTGTCGGCACGCCATAGCGACCCAGCTCATCGACGGAGAGGTCGGCCACGCGGCCGGCCACGCCCTGGACGCGCTCCAGCGTCTCGTCGTGGATCACAACCGGCACGCCGCCCCGCGCGGCGTGCACGTCGAATTCCAGGCCGTCGCAGCCCGGCTCGTCGAGCGCGGCGAGGAATGCGCCCACCGTGTTTTCGGGCGCGCGTCGCCAATCGCCGCGGTGCGCGAGACGAAGGGCCGCCACGCCTCAGGCGCCCTCGCCGATCGTGAGCTCGGCGACGATCCCGACGTGGTCGCTCGGATAGAGCGTTGGGTCGTCGACCGCCGGCCGGTCCCAGGCGAGCCGCGCCGAGATCACGGCAACGTCGCCCCGGACCCAGATGTAATCGAGGCAGCCCGGGTCGCCGTCGGTGTCCATCCCGGGTGCCTGAAGCCCGGACGGCCACGTGACGGCCGGGTCGGCGCCGTTCGCGTCGGCGTAGGCCGACCGGAACCCGGCGGCCCGGATGCGGGCAGCCGCAGGCTCGTCCGGTGCAGCGTTGAAGTCACCCGCGACTACGTGCGCCTCGCTCGGCGGGGTCCCGGAGTCGTCGAGCCAGGCGAGCAGCTGCCCTGCCTGGTTGTCGCGCGTCGCCGCGTCCGTCGGGACGTGGTGGAGGTGCGTGACGACCGCGAGGAGGCGGGTCCCGGCGATGTCGAGCACGATCCGGAGCGCCGACCTGCTGAGGCCGAGATCGAGCCGCGCGGTCTCCGCCGCCGTCGCGGCTAGCGGCTGCCGGACCAGCATCGCGTTTCCGTACTCGGGCCGGCCCGCCCATGCCCGGAACGACTCATAGCGGCCCTCGCCGGCCGAACCGATGAGCCGGTCCTGCTGGAGCGGGTAGACGACCTCCTGGAGGCCGAGCACGTCGGGCTGGAGCGCGGCCATGTCGGCGAGCAGCAGCGGCAGCCGCTCGTCCCAGCGGTCGGCGAGATTCCGGATGTTGAGCGTCGCGACGCGCATCGTGGCCACGCCGTCAGTGTGCCGAATCGGCGACGGCGACGGCGACGGGAATCGGCAGGGCGAACGAGAACGTCGACCCGACGCCCTCCTCCGACTCGACCCAGATCCGGCCGCCGTGCTGCAGCAGGACGTTCCGGGCGATCGAGAGGCCCAGCCCGGTGCCACCGCCCCGGACCCTCGCCCGGTCGACCTTGTAGAAGCGCTCGAAGATCCGGGCCTGGTCGGCGCGCGGGATGCCGACGCCGTGGTCCTCGACCGACACGACGAGCTCCGTGCCCTCGTCGCGGACGCGAACCGCCACGTCGCCGCCGTCGCTGAACTTGAGCGCGTTGTGGACGAGGTTGACGAGGACCTGGCCGATTCGGGCCTCGTCCCCCCGGACGCGGGGGAGGCTCTCCGGAACATCGGCGACGAGCCGGACACCCTGCCGCTCGGCGAAGAGGCGGAGGCGCTCTGTCGATTCCGCGACGACACGGGCCATGTCGACGTCATCGATCAGCGACAGCGGGCCGCCGCTCTCTATCCGGGCGAGATCGAGCAGCTCGTTGACCATCTGGACGAGGTGGCCGGTCTCCACCTGAATCTTTTCGATGCGGTCGCGCATCTTGGCCGGCACGGCGCCGGCCGCCGCCTCGGCGTCACGGCCGAGCGTCTCCGCGAGCAGGCTGATCGTCGAGAGCGGCGTTCTCAGCTCGTGCGAGAGGTTGTCCACGAACTCGGCCCGGATCTGCTGGAGCCGGCGGAGCTCCGACACGTCCTCGAGGACGATCCAGACACCGGTAACGGGTGATCGGCGGGCGCGGACGACGAGCGTCGGACCATCGGGCCCGCGGAGGTGGAATTCGCCCGAGGCGCCGCCGCTGTCGCGCGCGGACGCGACGATCGCCTCGATCCGGGCGTCGACGAATGCCTCCATCGCCGACAGGCCGACGATGCCGCCCGGCGCCCGGCCGAGGAGGAGGTGCGCCGCGGTGTTCGCGAGCTCGATCCGGAGCGAGTCGTCGACGCGGAGGATCCCGACGCCCATGAGGTCGGCCAGGTACGACGTGTTCCGAACCTGCTGATCGAGGTCGAACTCGCTCGCGCGGAGCCGCTCCTGGAGCCGCCGGACGCGGACTCCGACGTCGTCCGACGTCGCGCCGTCGGCCGTCAGCGCGCGGATCGCATCCAGCCGCCGATCGCGATCGAGGAACAGGCCGACGGCGATCGCCAGCAGGATCGCCAAACCCGCGATGAAGGCGACGACCGCCCAGTCCACGTCGCGAGCATCGCACAGGCCGGTCGTGCACGGTACGCTGTCCCCCGTCCGACGCTGTGCCCGCGCGTGACCACTCGCGTCGCCCAGCGGCGCGCAACCGGAGGAGCCCGTGCGTCTGCGCCTGATCCCGCGCGAGGAGCGGTTCTTCGACCTGTTCGTCGAGGATGCCGAGAACGTCCTGACCGGCGCTCGACAGCTCGAGGCGATGCTCAGGACGTACGACGAGCCCGAGGCCCGAGCGGCCGAGATCCGGGCGACCGAGCATCGCGGCGACGAGATCACCCACGACATCGGCCACCGCCTTGAGGCGACGTTCGTGACACCGGTCGACCGCGAGGACATCTACGCGCTGATCAGCGGCCTCGACGACATTCTCGACTTCGTCGAGGAGACCGCCGACACGTTCGTCCTGTACCGGATCGAGGCGCCGACCGCGACCGCGGTCGAGCAGGCCTCGATCATCGTCAAGCAGGTCGAGCTGATTCACGAGGCGCTCGCCCACCTGAAGGGATTCTCCGGCCTCGACACGTACTGGATCGAGGTCCACCGCCTCGAGAACGAGGGCGATCGGATCGCCCGGGCCGCGATCGCCGGTCTCTTCGAGGACGGCCGGGACGCGATCGAGATCATCAAGTGGAAGGACGTCTACGGCCTCCTCGAGGAGACCATCGACAAGGTCGAGGACGTCGCCAACATCATCGAGCGGATCACGATCAAGCACGCATAGCCCAGTTCCGATTTCGTGATCGTCCGCCTCGTCCGACGCGCGCTCGTCGGCACGCTGTTCGCCGCTTCGCTCGGGGTCACCGCGTGCGGATCGCCGCCGTCGACGCCCGAGCCGACCGCGTCGCCGACGACGCCGGCCCCGGTGCAGGCCTCACCGAACCCGAACCTCGTCGAGTTCGAGACGCACCTCCGCGAGGCGACGTCGCGGGAGAACCAGCTGATCCGGGCGCTCGCCGCTGTCCAGAACGGACCGAACGATCGACTCGCGTTGGCAGCCAGGCAGCTCGCGGCGTGGGCCTCGGACGAGGCGGCGTGGCTCGAGGACCACGACGCGGACACCTGCTACGAGGAGGCGTGGCAGACGTTCGCAAGCGCGGTCGACGACGTCTCGACCGCGGCGTCGGCACTGGCGACGCTGGCCAGCCATGCCAGCCCACCGACGGGATCCGAGGGCCAGGAGGCGGGAGCCGCCCTCGGCGACGCCGGAGACTCATTGAACGCGGCCGCGGACCTGGCGAACCAGGCCCGCGCCGCATGCCGCCGATGAGTCCGAGGGGCTAGCCGCCCGGAGTCAGCCAGACGGGATACTCGCGAACGTTCTCGGGGCTGCCGTCGCGGGCCGAGCCGTTCCAGACCCGGAGCGTCCCCCACTGGGCCTTCCCGACGTCGTAGGCGACCCGGACGTCGAACCCGCCGCTGTCGCAGAAGCACGCGGCCATCGCCTGCTGGTCGGCGACGACGCGCTTCGCGCCGTCGAGGAGCGTGATCCGGAACGTCGCTTCGAACAGCCCCTGTGCCGAGCCCGCGACGCGGCCGGGATTGCCGAGCGCCGCGCCGGAGGCCGGTCGATCGACGAAGATGACGGGGAGCTGATCGTAGAACCGGGAGCGCCCGACCGGTCCGTCGAGCACGATCCCCTCGGTACCGAACACCGTCACGGTCGTGCCGTCGACTTTGAAGAGCACGGATTTCACGGTCGCGAACTGCGTCAGCGTGTAGGTGACCTGGGCCAGCCGGTACTGCGAGGACGCGCTGCCGCCGCCGGACTCGAATTCGCCCGAGAGGTCGACTGTCGCGACCCCGTTCCGGATCGTCAGGCCGAGCAGTTTCGTCCCTTCCGGAATCGCGCTGTCGATCTGCTCGAAGCCATCGCGCTGGACGGGGCTGCCCGACAGCAGCGCGTTCATCGCGGCCGTCGCCACGGCCGTCGACTTGGGCACTTCGAAGAGCGTCGGGACGAGGCCCTCGCTACCCGGATCTCCGGCCAGGATGAAGTAGGCCCGAACGACCATCGTCCCAGCGGGGGACGGAGTCGGCCGCACGTCCGGTGATGCCGACGGCGCATCGCTCTCGGCCGGCGTCGGCGACGCGGGCGCCGGCGTCACATCCGGCTCCTGGGACCCGAGCGACGGCTCGGCCGTCGGAGTGAGTGGTGGGACGGACCCGAGCGAGCCGCTCGCGGCGCAGCCGGCGAGGATCAGCACCACGGAAACGGCGGTGATGAGAAACGGTGCGTGACGGTTCATCGGCTTGGCTCCCTGGCGGTTGACATCTGCCGGGGATGGTCGGGCGCGTCGATCGCGATCTCGTCGCCGCGGGGTAACGGTCGTGTCACAGGCAGCCGGAGCTCGACGCGTAGACCACCGCCGTCCCTATTCGCGGCGACGAGCGTCCCGCCGAGGAGCCGGGCGTGCTCGGCCGCGATCGCGAGGCCCAACCCGCTGCTGCCGCCGTGACGGGACGGATCCGCCTTGTAGAAGCGGTCGAAGACGTGCGCGAGCTGGTCGTCCGGGATGCCCGGGCCGCGATCCGCCACGATGACGCTGACCGAGGCCAGGTCGGGCCTGAGCCTGACCGCAAGCTCGACCGGGGAGGCCTGCGCATGCTCACGGGCGTTGTCGAGCACGTTGCCGACGATCCGCTCGATTCGACGCGGGTCGGACTCGACCAGGACGAGGTTCGGCGGCATCGACCGGACCGCCTCGGGCAATCGCGCGGCGGCAACGGCGGTGACGAGTCGCGATACGTCGACTTGCTCGGTCGCGACCTGCTCCGCGCCGGCGTCGAACCTGGAGATCTCCATGAGGTCGTCGACGAGGACGCGCAGGCGGCCGACATCGGCGACGAGCAGCTCGCCCGCCCGGCGGCTGCCCTCCGGCAACCCGTCGAGGCCGTCGCGCAACACGGAGGCCTCCGCCACGAGAGCGCCGAGCGGCGTCCGGAGCTCGTGCGAGACGTCGGCGACGAACCGACGGTTGTGGCCCTGGGCCTCCTCGAGCTCGCCGATCGTCGCCTCCAGCGACGCCGCCATCCGGTTGAACGTCTCGGCCCAGTCGCCGAACTCGTCGTCCGACGCGACGGGCACCCGCGCCGACAGGTCGCCTCGCTCGATCCGCTCGGCGGCTCGGGAGGCCTCCTCGACCGGAGCGAGCACGCCGCGGGCGACCCAGCGCGAGGCGATGAGGGCCAGGAGAATCGCGATGGCCGAGCCGGCGAGCAGCCCCGCCCGTAGCGTCGCCAGCGCCGACTCCGTCGCGGCCGCATCGTGGACGAAGTAGAACGTCGCCGTGGAGCGCGGCAGGCGGCCGCCGACGATCAGCGCGGGAGCGCCGCCGAGCGACGCCCACTGGTAGCCGATCTCGCCCCGGCCGACGGCGTCGCGGAAGCCTTCCGACAACTCACCCGCGAAATCCGGGACGAGGTCACCGAAATCGGCGACGAGGTCCACGTCGCGGCGGCGGAACGTGTCCTGGAGGCCGCTCGCCGTGAGACCCTCGCGGGTCGCCTCCGGCAGCGACTGCGGGATCAGGACCGAAAGATCAAAGCGGGCCTGGTTCGCGGCGTCCTCGCGGAAGCGATCGTGCAGCGAGTAGTCGACGAACAGGTACGACCCTACACCGAGCAGCGCTGCCGTCAACGCGACGAGCGCCACGATCGTGAACGTGAGCCGGCCACGGACGCCGTGCAGCGCGGACATCGCTCAGCGGGCCGCCTTGTAACCCGCGCCGCGGACGGTCTGGACGAGCTCCGGCGAGGCGGGATCGGCCTCGACCTTCGACCGCAGGCGCTGGATCGCGACGTCGACGAGGCGCGAGTCGCCCAGATAGTCGTAGCCCCACACCCGGTCGAGCAGGACGTCACGAGTCATGACCCGGCCGGCGTTCCGGACGAGCTCCGCGAGGAGGTCGAACTCGGTCCGCGTCAGCTCCACCTCGCGGCCGTCGCGGCGGACGGTCCTGCCGGCGAGGTCGATCTCGACGGGGCCGATTCGGAGCGTCTCGGGCTCGCCGGCCTCGCGGCCGGCCCGGCGGATCGCGGCGCGGACACGGGCCACGAGCTCCGGGATCTCGAAGGGCTTCCTGACGTAGTCGTCGGCGCCCGCCTCGAGACCCACCACCACGTCGATCGTGTCGGCGCGCGCCGTCAGCATCACGATGGGAACCGTCGACGTCCGGCGGACGGCGCGCGCGACCTCGAGGCCGTCGAGCCGCGGCAGCATCACGTCGAGCAGGATCAGGTCGTAGGCGGCCGATCCGAAGCGCTCGAGGCCAGCCCGTCCGTCGGCCTCGACATC
>JBJMMH010000148.1:0-24157 GCA_045804885.1 Chloroflexota bacterium
CGGCCCAGGGTAGGAGTCCCCACGCAAGCCCCACGCGAGGCTCGGCCGTATCATTCCCGGCCATGCCGCCCGGATCTCACGCCCTCGGCCGGCCGCGCGCCGCTGTCGCCGTCGTCGTCTGCGGCGGCCTTGCGGCGCTCGTCCTGGGCTGCGCCGGGGCCTCGTTCGATCCATCCGGACCGTGCACCAGCGACGGCCGTCGGGCCGGCGCCTACCCGGATCTCGAGGCCCTCGTGCCACACGAATTCCGGGAGGCAACGGCGACGGCGGTCGATTCGGGCCGCAACTGCACGGCGGCCTCCCTGGGATCGCTCGCGTCTCACGGCGTCCGCGAGCTGCGGTTCGCGGGCGCGACGTGGGCGACCGGCCCGAACGGCGGCGTGACGATCGCCGTGTTCGACGCGCCAGGGCTCGACGCCGAGTCGGTCGCCGAGTTCTACGAGCAGGGCGCGAGGGCCGGCCGTGATACGGAGTCGGTCGAATCGCGCCAGATCTCGATCCCTGACGGACGGGCCTATCGCGTCGACGCCCTGAACGGGGAGTCGTACCAGACGGTCGTCGACTGGCAGGACGGCGAGCGGGTGCGCGTCGTGCTCGTCGCGAGTTTCATCCGCGAGGTGCAATCGAAGGCGGATCACGAAGCCGTGGTCGACCAGGCGATGGCGGCCGCAGAGGTGCCGTCGGATTGAGCGGCTTCCGGCATATCGCTGGCGCAACGCAGCCGCGATGCGCGTGGCGCGGGGCGCAACCCCAGAAACGGCCGCTCAGGGCAGACTGATCCGATGCTAGGCTGGTTGTTCCGAATGGTCGTGTTCCGATTCCTGCCGCGCAGGATCGTGCCGTTCCTGACGTTCATCGAGATCGCCAGGCTCGTGTGGGGCCTTCGCCGCCGTCGCTTCGGGGTCAGCGACCCACGATCCTCGCGGACATCACCGCCACCGTCCTGGCCGGGCAGCCCGAGGGTGCGCTGACCTGACGGACAGGCGACGCTGCCAGCTGCGTTCGTTCCGGCGGACGCGCCTCGACCCGGTGCTAGAGTCGCCGCGATGACCTGGTCCGCACGCCGCCGCGCCTGGGAGACGAAGCGCCTCGGACGGGCGCTCGAGCGGGCGCCCGAACGGCGGATTCGCTTCAGCACGATCAGCGATACGGAGGTCGAGCGCCTCTACGGTCCCTGGTCGTGGTCATCCGGCGAGCGTCGCAACGGCGGTGGGCGTGGCGACCCGCTCGGCGGCGGCGGTCCGACGGCGGTAGACCACCGGGGCGAGCGTCTGCGCCACGACCCGGGGCGGTGGGATGACTTCGACCCGCTCCGCGACATCGGTCTCCCCGGCGAGCCGCCATTCACGCGGGGCATCCACCCGACCGGCTATCGCAGCCGGCTCTGGACCATGCGGATGTTCGCGGGCTTCGGCGCGGCCGAGGACACGAATCGCCGGTTCAAGGCGCTGCTCGCCGCCGGCCAAACGGGGCTCTCGGTCGCCTACGACATGCCAACGCTCTACGGCTACGACACCGACCAGCCCGAGGCGGAGGGTGAGTTCGGGACGTGCGGCGTCGGGGTCAGCAGCCTCGCCGACATGGAGGTTCTCCTCGAGGGCCTGCCGCTCGATCGCGTGTCGACGTCGATGACGATCAACTCCCCGGCGGCCCCGATCTGGGCGATGTACATCGTCGCCGCGGAGAAGGCCGGCGTGCCCCGAGCGGCGCTTGAGGGCACCCTCCAGAACGACATCCTGAAGGAGTTCATCGCCCAGAAGGAGTTCCTGTTCCCGCCGGAGCCTTCGATGCGCCTCGTGACCGACACGATCGAGTTCGGGACGCGCGAGCTGCCGAAGTGGAACACGGTCTCGATCAGCGGCTACCACATCCGCGAGGCGGGCTCGACGGCGATCCAGGAGCTGGCATTCACGATCGCCGACGGGATGGCGTACACGGAGGCCGCGATGGACCGCGGGCTGCGGGTCGACGACTTCGCGCCTCGCCTCTCGTTCTTCTTCAACTCGCACAGCGACTTCTTCGAGGAGATCGCGAAGTTCCGGGCGGCACGGCGCGTCTGGTACAAGCTGATGACGGAGCGCTACTCGGCCGAGAACGAGCGCTCGACGTGGATGCGTTTCCACACGCAGACCGCTGGCGTCTCGCTGACGCCGCAGCAGCCGTTGAACAACCTCACCCGGGTCGCGCTCCAGGCGCTCGCCGCGGTGCTCGGCGGTACGCAGTCACTCCACACCGACGCCTACGACGAGGCGCTCGCCGTCCCGACCGAGGAGGCCGCCCTGCTCGCGCTTCGGCAGCAGCAGATCATCGCCGAGGAGGCGGGGGTCGCGAACACGGTCGACCCGCTTGGCGGGTCGTGGTTCGTCGAGGCGCTCACGAACGAGACCGAGCGGGAGGTCTGGCGGTACCTCGACGAGATCGACGTCCGAGGCGGGATGGTCGAGGCCACCAAGCAGGGCTATCCCCAGGCGGAGATCGCCGACGCGGCCTACCGTTTCCAGCGGGAGCTCGACGCCGGCGAGCGGCGGATCGTCGGTGTCAATTCCGGCGTCGACAAGGCCGAGGTAACGGAGATACCCGTGCTCGAGGTTCCGCTCGGATCGGAGGAGCGACACCTGGCCCGCCTCGAGCGGACCCGCCGCGAGCGCGACCCGGAGGCGGTGGCTGCGGCACTCGAGGGGCTGCGCGAGGCGGCGACGCGGCCCGGCTCGTCGGAAGACAACCTGATGCCGCACTTCATCCGCTGCGCACAGGCGTACGCGACCCTCGGCGAGCAGTGCGGCGTGCTGCGCGAGGTCTTCGGAGAATATCGCGAGCCGGTCGCCGTCTAGTCGCCGCATCGGCGGCCGCTGGCGGCGTTGGCGCCTGTGCTCCTCGCCCACGGCGCGGTAGGCCGCTTGCTGCGGTGCTCGGCGCCGCCTTGCCATCGACCACCCCTGCGGCGACTATGCAGGCATGTATCTCGATGCGCTGTCGTTCCTCGATGACGAACGGGACGCGTGGCGTCCGTTCGAGCAGTTGAACACGCTCAGTGACGAGCAGCTGGAGCGGCCCGTGGACGCGGCGAGCGGCTGGTCTGGTCGGGACCTGATGGCTCACCTCGTCGCATGGCAGCTCGTCGCGCTCGACGTCGCGAAGGAGCTCGCGGTGGCCGAGCGATCGGCGAGCAAGGATCGCGCCGACGCGGACTGGGAGCAGCGCGGCGGCGAGGTCGTCAACGCCGAGATCCAGCGCGACTGGGCGGCGAAGCCCATCGGGGAGGTCCGCGCCGACTTCGAGCGGGCGTCGGGGGAGCTCCGCGGCTATCTCACTGTGGTCCCGGAGGCGCGCTGGATCAAGAACGCCGACCACCAGCGGTTCTTCGTTGACGAGACGCTCGATCACTACGACGAGCACCGCAAGGATCTGGAGGCGATCCTCGCGGTCGCCGGATCGTGAGCGGAGACGAGCCAGGCGACCTGCGTCAACTCCTCGAGCGAGCCGCTTCGGAGCTCGAGGACGCCAAACCCACTGAGAGCCGCGCGGGCCTCGAGTGGTCGATCGGCGGTCGGACGTTCGCCGCGGTCGGCGGCAATCGAGCGGAGTTCCTCCTCGATCCGATGGTCGCGGCCGCCGCGCTGCGTACGCCTGACACCGGGCCATCGCCGCGCGGTCGAGATTGGGTCGCATTTTCGCCGCAACAGCTCGATCAGCACGCGATCGACCGGGCGGCGGCTTGGCTCGCGAGCGCCTGGCGTCGGGCTGACGGAGAGTCGTAGGCGCGACATGACTCGGCGGCGGGATCGCGTCGCGGGAGGGACGCAACCCCGCCGCCGGGGAGGAGGGCGGTAGACGTCTCAGCTGCCCCCAGCGCTGACGTCACCGCGAGCGTGCCGCCGGTTGAGTAGGCCGGCGGGCCGCTGGTTTTGAATCAGATCACGCCGTCGTCTCGGCGGCGTCTCGAGCGGTCGGGGATCAGGCCTCCGCCGCGGTCGCGTACTCCGCGAGCCCGAACTGCATCTCGAGCTGCTCCAGCGGCCGGAAGCCCTGGACGCCCGTTGGCTGCTTGCCGGGGACGAAGAATGCGATCGTGGGGATGCTCATGATGTTGAACGCCCGCTGGAGCGCGGGATTCGCATCGATGTCGACCTTCACGACGTCGACGGCGCCCTCGTACTTCTCGGCGAGCCGCGCGAGCTCCGGGGCAACCATTCGGCACGGTCCGCACCACTCGGCCCAGAAGTCGACCACGACGGGCCGCTCGGCCTTGAGCACGACGTCCTCGAACGTCGCGTCCGTGACGTGCTTGATGTCCACCATTGGAACTGGATCCTTTCTCCCGCCTTGACGCGGTCTCAGGTGCCCTCGCGGGCAAGGCTCTGAATGAGCCGATAGGCCTCGAGGACGCGAACGTCCGCGAGCCGGTAATAGATCGTGCTGCCTTCTCGCCGGCTCTGGACGAGCCCGGCACTCCTCAGCACGGCAAGGTGTTGGCTCATGTTCGGGACCTGGCACCCGACGGTCGTCGACAGGTCGCTCACGGAGAGCTCGCCGGCGGCCAGCGACTCGAGCACGCAGAGCCGCTTGGGATCTGCGAGCGCGCGCCCGATCGCCGCATACCGCTGGCGGTCGAGCTCGCTCGAAGTTGCGGGCGTGATATCCAACATCCGAGCGAATCATGTCATCACTTGCGCAAATACGCAAGTACTTTCGTGCGGGAATCGCTTGCAAAGGCCTCTGCGATACTCGGCGCGTGGACACCGCCGACAGGATCGTCAGCCTCGCCTCGATCGAGGCGGCCCGGGAGCGGATCGCCGCCACGGTCCACCGGACACCGATGCTCTCGTCGGCGACGGCTGCCCGGCTCGTCGAGCAGAACGCCGGCCCGCGGCTCGCCGGAACGACGCTCCACGTCAAGGCAGAGCACCTCCAGAAAACGGGCTCGTTCAAGGCCCGCGGGATGGTCAACCGCATCGTCACGCTGAGCGAGGCCCAACGTGAGTTGGGCGTGATCACCGTTTCAGCGGGAAACGCGGCGCAGGCCTGTGCCTGGGCGGCCAGGGCGGCCGGCGTGTCGGCGACGGTCATCATGCCGGAGGGCGCGGTCCAATCGAAGCTCGACGCCTGCCGGGACTACGGCGCCGAGGTCATCGTCCACGGCAGCCACGTCGGCGAGATGTTCGCGGAGCAGGAGCGGCTCTCGACCGAGCGCGGCCTGACGTTCATGCACCCGTTCGACGACCCCGAGCTCATCGCGGGTCACGGGTCCGCCGGCCTCGAGATCGTCGAGGATCTGCCCGAAGTCGACGTCGTCGTGGTCCCCGTTGGCGGTGGCGGCCTGATCTCGGGAATCGCGACTGCCGTCCGCGAGCTGCGGCCGTCAGTGCGCGTGTTCGGAGTCGAACCGGAGGGCGCGGATGCCATGCGCCAGGCGCTCGACGCCGGGGCGCCGGTCCGGATCGAGCCCAAGACGGTGGCTGACGGCCTCACCGCGCCGTTCGTCGGCGACTGGACGCTCGCTGCCTGCCGTCACTACCTCGACGACCTCATCGTGATCGACGACGCGACGATCCTCGGCGGACTGCGGTTCGCGCTGGAACGGATGAAGCAGGTTCTCGAGCCCGCCGGCGCTGCCGCGCTGGCTGCCGTCCTGTACGGCCACATCCCGATCCGGGACGACGAGACCGTGTGCGTGGTCGCGTCGGGCGGGAACGTCGACGTCGCCCGAATCCGGCAGCTGCTCGACCAGGCGGCGCCGCTTCCGTCCGCGCGGGGCTGACGATGGAGACCGACCCGGAGGGTGATCCATCGGCCCAGATCCCCGCCGGGCCGGTCCTCGCGCCGCTCGCCGTCGCCGGCGCTGCGGCGAGCCCGTCGGTCCCCGCCGCGACGATTGCAGCGGCCTCGCCCGTATCGGCCGCGGCTCGGCCGCCGCGCGTCGGCGAGACGGTCGGCGGCTCGTTCGACCTCGCGCTCGCCGCAAGCGCGCGCGTCCGTCGCGCATCCATCTACATCGGCATCCTGACGCTCGCGCTCGCGGGACCGGCGGCGATCCTGTTCCTCGCCCTGATCCGCGACGTGGGTAGCGACGACCTGGCGAGGCTGTTCACGGGCGAGATGACCCTGCGGTCCTCTGATCCGACGGCTACGTCATTGCTGGGCCTCGCGATCGTGCTCGGCGGCATCGGCGTGACGCTGGCGTTCATCGAAGGGCAGATCATGGCGACCGCCATCGTCGGCGGCGCGGCGACCGGCCGGCGAATCGGGCTGCGGCGCAGCCTGCGGCTCTCGCGTCGGGTGTTCTGGTCGGTCTGCATCGGCGGCTTCCTCGTCGGAATCGTCGACCGCGTCGTCAGCGTCGCGACGATGACGGTCGTCGGCCGCTCGACGGGCGACTCTGAGCTCGCGACGATCGTCACAGTCGCAGCAGCCGGTCTCGCGACGTTGCCGTTCGGGTTCTACCAGGCCGGGATCATCCTGGGTGGAGTGGGCGCGTGGGAGTCGGTCCGACGGTCCGTCCGGATCGCCCGAGCCCGGTGGCGGCTGGCGCTGCTCGTCGCGCTTGCGGGGATCGTCCTCGGCTACATCGAGCTGTTTGCGCTGGGTGCCGGGCTGGATCTCGTCTTCCGCGTGGCTGGGGCGGCCGGGCTCGGCATCGACAAGAGCGTGCCGATCGCGACGCTGACCGTCGTCCTGATCCTGTTGTGCATCGTGGCGGTCGGCTCGCTGATCGTCACGATCGCCGCGCTCGTCGCGGCACCGCAGGTCTTCGTGTTCGTGAAGATGACGGGCTACTCCGCCGGCCTCGATCGGGCGATGGAGGCCACGGGTGATGCGCCGCCGTCCCGTCCGCGGCTGATCACCTGGCCGATGCTCGCTGTGATCGTCCTGGGCATCGTCACGGCGCTCGTCGGCCTCGCCTCGACCTGACGTTCCGCCTCAGTCGATACCCAGCTCGCCGAGCCGGTCATCATCGATCCCGAGGTGATGTGCCAGCTCGTGGATGACCGTCGTCCGGACCTCGTCCGCGAGGTCGTCCGGATCCGGGAAGTCCTCTTCGAGCGGGAGCCGGAACAGCGTGATCCGATTGGGAAGCGCCACCCAGTCGGCGCCGTACTCCGTGATGGGGACACCCTCGTAGATGCCGTACAGCGACTCGTCGGGGTCCATGCCGTTCGAGGCGAGCTGGTCGGCTGTCGGCTCGTCGTCGATGACGATCGCGACCTGGCGGAGATGGTCCCGGAAGGGTGGCGGGATCCCGGCGAGCGCCCGGTCGACAAGCCGCTCGAAGGGGACATGGCTCCGAACCCGGGCGGCGTGACGGCTCCCGCGGCGGCGCTTCGGCATCGGGCCCTATGCTAGCCGCCGTGGAGGCGGCGACCGAACCGATCGGGTATCTGGTCGTTTCGGACAGCGGCGACCGGATCCACTACCTCGATTGGGGCGGAGCCGCGACGCCGGGCGTCGTGCTCGTCCACGGCCTGGGGGCGAGCGCGTGGGCATGGACGGCCGTCGCGCGACGCCTCGAGGCGGCCGGGCGGCGCGCCGTCGCGATGGATCTGCGCGGCCATGGGCTATCCGACGCGCCGACCGCCACGGGCGCGTACGGCCTCGAAGAGCTTGCGGCCGACACCGTCGCCGTCGCAGAGGGTTCGGGCGCTCTCGATGGCGGTTCGGTCGTGCTCGCGGGGCATGGCTTCGGCGCGGTCGTGGCGGCCGTCGCCGCGCTTCGCCTGGGAGAGGCGTGCGCGCGCCTCGTGCTCGTCGACGGCGGTCTGGCCGACATCGGTGCGGCGACAGGCCAGGACGTCGAGGAGTTTCTGCGGGGGCTCGCCGAGCCACCTGAGGTGATGCAATCGATGCGGGCGTACCTCCGCGACCGCCGCTCTTGGGATCCGGCGACATGGGACGCCGACCAGGAGCAGGCCGCTCGGGCAGCGGTGGTGGAGACGCCCGCGGGCCGGCTCCTGTCCGCGACGAGGCCCCACGCGCTGGAGGCGAGCGTCCGGACGATGTTCGGGTACCGGCCGGCCGCCGTCCTGCCCGACGTCACCGCGGAAACCGTCGCGATCCGGCGTACGACGCCCGGCGAGGCAGAGGAGGCGACGGGCGTGGGGGCCGCTGTTCCCGGGAATGTGCGCGTCCTCGACGTTGCCGCCCCCGGCCACAACCTGCTGCGGTACCGTCCCGAGGAGGTCGCGGCGGCAATCCTCGGTCGCTAGGCTTCGCTCATGCGCGTCGTCTACAGCCCGGCTCACCTCGCGCACGACACCGTGACGGAGACCGTTCTCGGCTCGGTGATCCCGGCGAACGAGGTCGCGGAACGGGCCGAACGGATCCGGGCGACGCTCGAGGCCGACGGTGGCTTCACGATCGAGGGACCCGTCGAGCACGGCACGGACCCCATCCTCGCGGTCCACGACCCCGGGTTGCTGCGGTACCTCGAGGAGGCCTGGCCGGCGGCCCGGGCGCAGTCGGTCGGCCGGCCTTTCCTGATCGCGGACACGTACCCGAACTTCCGGATGTTCGAGGGCATGAGCCCGGAATTCCTCGCCTCCCGGCCCGAGACGAGCTACGCCGGCGGTCGGGCTGGCTGGTGGGGCCTCGACACGGCCAATCCGCTCGTGCCCGGGACATACGTCGCGGCGCGGGCGGCTGTCGACGTCGCCCTGACGACGGTCGACCTCGTGCTCGGCGGCCAGCGCGCGGCCTACGGACTGTGCCGTCCGCCCGGGCACCACGCCGCGCGCTCGATGGCCGGCGGTTACTGCTTCCTCAACAACGCGGCGATCGCCGCTGAGGCACTCACGACAGCGACGGGCGAAGGCGTCGCGATCCTCGACGTGGACTACCACCACGGCAACGGCACGCAGCAGATCTTTTGGCGGCGCGGGGATGTGCTGTACGTCTCGCTCCACGCCCATCCCGACCGGCAGTACCCGTTCTTCCTCGGCTGGCCCGACGAGGCCGGCGAGGGGGAGGGGACCGGCGCGAACCTCAACCTGCCGCTCCCGGCCGGGATCGACGACGACGGCTACCTGACGGCCCTCGACCAGGCTCTCGAGGCGATTGCCGCGTCGCCGGGCGACGTCGTCGTGGTCTCGCTGGGGTTCGACACGTACGGCAGCGACCCCATCGGCGACTTCGCGCTGACGACAGCCGTCTACCACGAGTCCGGGCGGCGCGTGGCCGCGCTCGGACGTCGGCTCGTCATCCTCCAGGAGGGCGGCTACCACCGGCCGTCGCTGGGCGCGAACGCGAGGGCGTGGCTGCGCGGGGCGGAGGGCCGCGAGTACGAGCCGCTGCCGGCGGCCGGCTTCGGCGAGCACGGCTCCGGTCGGTGAGCCAGCAGCCGCCCGACGAACGCACGCTCATTGGCGCCGAGGACGAGATCGACCGCAGACTCGAGGCACTTTCTCCACGGGCCCAGGCTGCGTTCTACATCTGGGCCGCTCGTGGCCTACAGCCCGCGTACGAGCGTTTCGTGCGCCGTGAGGCCTGGGGCGACGTCGAGGTCCTCGCGCGTTCGATCGCCGTCGCCGATCGATTCGTCCACCTGAACGAGGCACCGTCGTCTGGCGAGGTCACCGAGCTGGGAGAGGCGCTCCAGTCGGCTGCCCCACATGCGGACGACTTCGACGACCCCGACACGATCGGCGCGCAGGACGCGGTGATCGCCGCGGATGCGGCCCTGCGGCTCGCTCGCGGCGTGTCCGTCAACGGCTTGGCCCTCTACATCCTTGAGCACGCGGAATTGGCCGTCACGTACCGGCGAACGGGCTCCACCGGCCTCGGCAGCGGCCCAGAAGCGGACGCCTGGGATCGCGAGATCATCAACGAGCCGTCGATGCGCTCCGCGATCGAGGTCGTCGAGGCAGCCGTTTCCGCTCTCGAAGCGAACCGCCCGATCGTTGCTGACGGTAGCGCCCTCGACCCCAGCTGACGCCGCCGCAACCGCGATCGGCGCTCCGCGCGTACCATCGGGCAACATGGCCCAGACGGAACTCCCGCCGCACGTCCGCCGCCTCGTCGACGAGATCGAGTCCGAGATCGGCGAGAGCGACGTTGCCGCGGACGAGATCGAGGGCGAGACGGGCCGACCTGACGCCACCGACGACAACGGGCGGGTCGAGGACGCCGTCCGCAAGATTCTCACCGAGGTCGGCGAGGACCCCGACCGCCAAGGCCTGCTCGGGACGCCGGAGCGGGTCCACCGGATGTACACGGAGCTTACGGCCGGCTACCACGTCAATGCCGAGCGCCTGATCAACAACGCGGTATTCGACGTGGCCTACAGCGAGATGGTCGTCGTCAAGGACATCCCGTTCTACTCGCTCTGCGAGCACCACCTCCTGCCGTTCTTCGGGACGGCGGCCGTCGCCTACATCCCGCGCGGCAAGGTGATCGGCCTGTCGAAGATCCCGCGGGTCGTCGAGATGTACGCCCGCCGGCTCCAGGTCCAGGAGCGGTTGACCCAGCAGATCGCCGATTTCCTCCAGGACCGTCTCGAGCCGCAGGGTGTCGGCGTCGTGGTCGAGGCGACGCACCTGTGCGCCGTGATGCGCGGCGTCCGCAAGCCGGGCACGGTCATGACGACATCGGCGGTGCTCGGGCTGTTCAGGTCACGCGACCGGACCCGCGCAGAGTTCTTCGCCCACCTCGACCGGCAGCCGCCCGGCGCGTAGCCACACAGGTGCTCGGAGCGGTCATCCGGTCTCGGTCACCTTGATCTTCGCGGCGCCGCCGTTGATCTCGACCTCGAACCGGTCCCTCGCGTCGCCGGCCCCGGCCGACTCGAGGACCGTCCCGCCGCCTGTCGCACCCAGTCGCTGCCGATCGAGCTCGATCGCCGCTGCGGCGCCGTTCAGCTTCAGCCGGACGGCCGCGCCGTGGGGCCGCTCGATTCGGATGTCGTGGGCGCCGCCGCGAAGGCGGATCGGGACGTCCCCGATCGGCTGGCCCAGCGTGAGCCGCATGTGGTCGACACCACCGGCGAGCTCGAACGAGCGCAGGTCGACGTTCGAGAGCTTGCCCTGGAGCTTGTTGGCGCCGCCGACGATCTCGACGTCCCAGGGCAGTGACACGTTGAGTGCGACATCGGCGCGGCGCTCGCGCCAGTCCCAGCCCCAGCGGCCCTTGTACTGGACGGAAACGACACCGTCGCGGAGCCGGACCTGCGGCACGTGGCCCTCGAATTTGGCCTGGTAGAGCTCGCCGATCCCTGCCGAGCCGCGAAGAAGGAGCTCGTTTGCCCCGGATCGGAACGCCAGGCGGGCTCGCTCGAGGCCGCCGATCGGCGCGAAATACTCCGACGTGGCCGGGCGGCCGTCCGGCGAGGCCTCAGGCGACTCGCGGAGTGTCACGGTCTCGTCCCGGGCGACCTGCTCCATGCGCGTCAGGAAGTCCGCGATGAGCGCGAGCTGGGCGTCGGTGTAGCGGCCGATCTCTGCCGCGCTCGCGTTCGACACCCGATCGAGCGTCGATCTGATCGAGGCCGTCTTCTCGGGAACGACCTCGACGATCACCCGACGCCGGTCGGTGGGGTCGGGGACACGCCGGACGTAGCCGGCCTGTTCGAGGCGGTCGATCACGCGGGTGACCGCACCGGACGTCAGCCCCGTGATCTCCGACAGTCTGCCGGCGGTCGTCGCGCCCATGTCGATGAGCTGCTCGAGGGTCTCGATGTCGGACTCGGAGAGCCCGAACCGGATGGCGACGGACTGCCCGAGGAATGATCCCTGGATGTTCACGCGGCGGAGCGAGCGGAGGACGGCGTCCACGTTTTCGCGGTTCATGGTTGACAACAGCTCCCTGACCGGATAACTATCTGCACTGCTCAGATATTGACCGATGATGTTGAACCGTGCAAGTACTGCCGCGGACACAGCATCGGGCAGCCAGCAAGGAGCGTCAACATGACGAACCCGACTCCGCTCCGCGGCACGATGATCGACACGACCGATCTGCGGCGGACGTTCAAGACCCGGAAGTCGACGGTCGAGGCCGTCGCCGGCGTCGATCTCCACGTCGGCGCCGGCGAGATCTTCGGCTTTCTCGGCCCAAACGGCGCCGGCAAGACCACGACGCTGCGCATGCTCGCGACGCTGATCACGCCGACCGCGGGCGACGCGACGGTCGCCGGCGCCGACCTCCGGCGCCAACCAGCCCTCGTCCGGCAGCGGATCGGCTATGTCCCGCAGGGCGGCTCGACCGACCCGGCCGAGACCGGCCGCGGCGAACTCGTGCTCCAGGGCCGCCTCTATGGCATGAACGCCACCGACGCGAAGGCCCGCGCTGCCGAGGTCCTCGAGAAGCTCGACCTGGAATCCGCCGCCGACCGCCCCACCGGCACGTACTCGGGCGGCATGCGCCGCCGGCTCGACGTCGGGCTCGGCATCGTCCACCGGCCGCAGGTCCTCTTCCTCGACGAGCCGACGACCGGGCTTGATCCGCAGGCGCGGGCGCGCATGTGGGAGGAGATCCAGAAGCTGCGCGAGCTGGGGACCACGGTGTTCCTCACGACCCACTACCTCGAGGAGGCCGACGCACTCTGCGATCGCCTCGCGATCATCGACCACGGCCGGATCGTCGCCGAAGGAACGTCCGACCAGCTCAAGCAGAAGGTCGCCGGCGATGTCGTCACGATCGGCGTCAACGGCGCGGGTTCGTCGGTGCTGACGCTCGTCGAGGCGATGCCGTTCGTCCGCGAGGCATCCCACGACGCGGAGGCCGGGCTCGTGCGCCTCTACGTCGATCGCGGCGAGACCGCGGTGGTGCAGCTGCTGCGCAGCCTCGACGCCGCCGGGTTCGAGGCGACCTCGATCTCGCTCAACAAGCCAAGCCTCGATGACGTGTTCCTCCGCCAGACCGGACGCTCGCTGCGCGAGGAGGCGGCATGACCGCGAACACCGCCGCCGTTGTCGCCACCCCCACCATCGAAAGGACCCCCCGCATGCGAACGCTTCGCGACACGTGGCTGATCTTCCGCCGGTCGCTGGTCCTGACGATCCGCCAGCCGACCTGGATCGTCATCGGGATCATGTACCCGGTCATCTACCTCGTCCTGTTCGGGCCGCTGCTCGACGGTGCGATCCAGCAGGCCGGGGCTGGCGTCAGCGCGTACAACTGGTTCGTGCCGGGCCTCCTCATCCAGGTCGCCTTGTTCGGGACCGCGTTCGGCGGCTTCGGCCTGATCGCCGAGCTCCGCTACGGCGTCGTCGAGCGGATGCGCGTCACGCCGATGAGCCGCACCGCGATGCTCCTCGGGCGCTCGCTTCGAGACGTCGTGATCCTCCTCTTCCAGGCATTGATCATGATCGGGCTCGCGATCCCGTTCGGCCTCCACATCGACCTCGCCGGTGTTGCAGTGACGCTCGCCCTGCTGGCCATGCTCGGGCTCGTCGTCGCCCCGTTGTCCTACGCCGCGGCGCTCATCCTCAAGAGCGAGGACGCGTTCGCGCCGCTCGTCCAGAGCCTCGTGATGCCGCTGCTCCTGTTGTCCGGGATCCTGCTCCCGATGGCGCTCGCGCCGGATTGGCTCAAGTTCATTAGCAACCTCAACCCGCTGACGCACGCTACGGATGCCGCCCGGGCGCTGTTCAACAGCGACTGGGGCAACCCGGAGATCCGGATCGGTGTCCTGATCACGGCGACGCTGGCCGCCGTCGCGATCTGGATCGCGTCACGGACGTTCAGTCGGGCCAACGCCTGACGACCCGCTCGTCCTCTTCGTCACGACGCCGGCGCCCGGGGGAGCGCCGGCGTCGTCGCGTCTCCGGCCCTCGATCTCAGCGGAACGTCTGGCGCGCCTCGCCCGGCTTGTAGTGGCGGAGACCGAACGCCGACCAGGTCTCGTCGATGGAGATCAGCGAGAGCCACATCAGGTCTGCTTCGCTCAGCGAGTCCCAGCCCTTGTCGCGGGTGAGGTCGGTCTGGCGCTTCGATGCGCCCTTCGGATAGGCGATCCAGAGCGTGCCGGGCGACGCGAGGGCTGCGGACGCACCCGCCAGGGCCGCCTCGAGCGCGGCCCGGTTCTCGACATAGAGCAGGATCCAATCGTGGGTGCCGCTCGTGGACGTCGCGAGGTCGGGGCGTGCCTGCGAGAGAGCCGCGAGGTCGTCTGGCGAGGCGCCAAGGACCGCAGGCGACCGAGCGGCGCTCAGCTTCAGCTTGCGGGCGACGGCCGCTGGATCCATGGGCACGTCGCGATCATCCCGCCGGTGGGTCGGGTCGGCAAGTCGCGCGTGGCACAATCCGGCCATGTCCGACCGGCCGATCAAGGTCCTCATCGCGAAACCGGGGCTCGACGGCCACGATCGCGGCGCGAAGGTGCTCGCCCGCGGTCTGCGCGACGAAGGCTTCGAGGTCGTGTACACGGGCCTCCGGCAGACCCCGGAGATGGTCGTGAACGCCGCGCTGCAGGAGGACGTCGACGTCGTCGGATTGTCGATCCTGTCCGGCGCCCACATGACTCTCGTCCCGCGGATCACGGCGCTGATGCGCGAGCGGGGACTCGACGACGTCCTGGTTACGGCCGGCGGGATCATCCCGGACGACGACGTCGAGGCGCTTCGCGAGGCCGGCGTTGCCCGGGTGTTCGGGCCGGGCACCACGATCGCCGAGGTCGCCGAGTTCCTGCGGGCGAACGTAGGGACCCGGGACGAAGGCTAGGGTGGGGGAGACGACCCGAGATACTACGGGGCGCGCGGCGGCGCTCGCGGCTGAACTCTCGGACGCCGCGACTGGTGGCGACCGCCGTGCGCTCGCCCGGCTCCTGACCGCCGTCGAGAACCGTTCGCGCCTGGCGGAGGCGGCGATGCGGCGGCTGTACGGCCGCGCTGGTCGGGCCCACGTCGTCGGAATCACGGGACCGCCGGGCGCCGGCAAGTCCACGCTCGTCGCCGCGCTCATCGGGGAGCTGCGGGCCGTGAATCGGCCCGTCGCAGTAATCGCGGTCGACCCGTCCTCACCGATCACGGGCGGAGCGCTGCTCGGCGATCGGGTCCGGATGCAGGCCTACGCCGAGGATCCCGACGTGTTCATTCGATCGATGGCTGCCCGCGGCCATGCGGGAGGGCTCGCCTCGACGAGCAGCGCCGCCGTTGCCCTGCTCGATGCGGTCGGTTTCGAGCTCGTTCTCGTGGAGACGGTCGGGACCGGCCAGAGCGAGGTCGAGGTCGCGGCCGCTGCCGACACGACTGTCGTTCTTGAGGCACCCGAGATGGGCGACGAGGTCCAGGCCATCAAGGCGGGCCTCCTCGAGGTCGCCGACATCGTCGTCGTCAACAAGGGTGACCGGCCCGGCGCGCAACGGACGGCGTCGCAGCTCCGGGCGATGCTCGTCGCGGCGCCCGGGGCCGGTGGGCGAGCGGCGCCGGCCGGCGCTTCCGCCGAGAGACCACGGCCCAAGCGCCCCGAGATCCTGATCACGACGGCGTCGTCGGGCGCAGGCGTCGCGGAGCTCCTCGCCGCGCTCGACCGCCGCCGCGACGCGCCGGACGAGGCGGCGCGGTCGGCGAGCCGGCTCGCTCGTGCGGAAGCCCAGGTGTGGGCGATCGTCAGCGACCGGCTGCGGAGGAGTCTCCTGTCACAAGGGAGCGACGCCGCGACGCGTCGCGTTCTCGAAGACGTTGCCGACCACCGCCTCGATCCGTTTACTGCGGCCGATCGACTCATCGCGATCCTCGACGTGCCGTGACTCCAGGCGACGGCGCGACCGACGCGGCCCTGACGACGGAGCCGCCGCGCCTCCTGACGCTGCCGTTCCTCGCCCTCGGGGTCGCGTCCCTCGCATTCTTCACCGCCGGCGGCCTCGTGCTGCCGGTCGCGCCACGCTTCGCGAAGTTCGCGCTCGACGCGGACGCCGTCGGCGTCGGCGTCGCGATTGGCGCGTTCAGCATCGCGGCGCTTCTGCTGAGGCCGTTCGTAGGGTGGTCGAGCGACCGCTTCGGCCGCAAGCCGCTCCTCGTGGCCGGAACGCTGCTCACCATCGCCGCGCTGGCGCTCCACCTCGCGGCTTCGGACATCGTCGTGTTCATCGTCGCGCGCTGCCTGCTGGGTGCGGGCGAGGGCTTCTTCCTCGTCGCGTCCCTGGCCGCCGCGAGTGACATCGCTCCCGAATCCCGGCGCGGCGAGGCGATCAGCTTCTTCACGCTGACCCTGTACGTGGGGCTCGCGATCGGGCCGCCAGTCGCCGAGATCGTGTACGCGGCGGGCTCGTATCAGGCGGTGTGGCTCGCGGCGCTCGTCGTCGCCGCCGCGGCGGCGATACTCACCCTCCTCGTCCCGGAATCCGCGCCATCGCGCGGCGCCGCTGACGGCACGACGTCGCGCAGCCGGCTCATCCACCCAGCGGGCTTGTTCCCTGGTCTCGTGATCCTGCTGGGCCTGTTCGGGATGGCCGGATTCCTTACGTTCCTGCCGCTCTACACGCCGTCGGTCGGGGTGCAGGGCGCGGCGGTACCGCTCGCCATCTATGCCGTGATCGTCGTCATCCTGCGGATCGTCGGAGCGACGTGGCCGGACCGGTTTGGGGCGGCGCGGCTGTCAGGCGCGGCGTTCGCCATGTCGGCAGCGGGGCTGGCGACGATCGGTCTCGTCGCGACGCCGGTTGGGCTTCTCGTCGGCACGGTCGTGTTCGCGATCGGCGTCGCGTTCACGATGCCGGCCATATTGTCGCTCGCGGTGTCGCGTGTTCCGCCCGGCGAGCGCGGCTCCGTCGTGGGCACGACGACCGTGTTCCTCGACGTCGTGTTCGGGTTCGCGCCGGTGATCCTCGGCGCGATCGCCGACGCCGCCGGCTACGGCGCGACGTTCCTCGTGTCGGCGGTGCTCGCCGCGCTCGCGAGCGCGCTCCTCGTCGCCCGGCGTGGCGCGATCGTCCGGCCCATCGCCGTGGCGAACCGCTAGGCTCTCGGCCATGGCCATCGACGAGGTCTTCGTTGGCGGCGCGGGGCTTATGGGCCACGGCATCGCCCAGGTCTTCGCGGCCAGCGGCCGGAACGTCGTCCTGTACGAGCCCGACCTGGCGCGAGCGGATGCAGGCCGCAGCCGAATTGCCGGCAACCTCGATCGGTCCGTCGCGAAGGGCCGGCTCGAGGCAACGGCCCGCGATGAGACGATCGCGAGAATCCGGACGTCGTCGTCGGCCGCCGACGCATCGGCTGCCGGGCTCGTCGTCGAGGCGATCTTCGAGGACGTCGAGGTCAAGCGCCGGTTCTGGTCGGAGCTCGACGCGCAGGCTGCCGCCGGCGCGATCTTCGCCTCGAACACGAGCTCGATCTCGATCGACACGCTCGCCGGGGCAGTCGGGCCGGCGAGGCGCGAGCGGTTCGTCGGGATGCACTTCTTCAGCCCCGTGCCGGTGATGCCGCTGGTCGAGCTGGTCCGGGGCAGCGCCACGAGCGACGAGACGGCCAACACCGTCCGCGAGCTGGCGGCCGACCTCGGCAAGCGGGTGATCGTCTCCCTCGACCGACCGGGTTTCATCGTCAACCGGATGCTGATGCCCTTCCTCGCCGAGGCGATGCGGGCGCTCGAGGACGGGATCGGGACGGCAGACGACATCGACGCCGGGGCGACGATCGGCCTCAACCACCCGATGGGCCCGCTCGCGCTGGCGGACTTCATCGGGCTTGACGTCTGCCTGGGGATCATGGAGGTCCTCCACGAGGGATTCGTGGACGATCGGTTCGCGCCGCCCAGGGTGCTGATCGAGCTCGTCGAGGGCGGACATCTCGGGCAGAAGTCGGGCCGCGGCTTCCACCACTACGGCGAGGGGGCCTAGGTCCCCCCGTCGGTCGGCAGGATCGTCTCCAGGGTCCGCGCGACGGCGTCGACGTCGAACGGCTTCGCGAGGAGGATCGCGCCCCGGGCATCGGCGACCGCTCGCAACTCCGCGTCGGCCGCGTCTCCGGTCATGAACGCGAACCGTCGTGCGAGCGGCGGCGAGATCTCGCCGACCGCCGCGTTGAACTCGGCACCGCTCATGCCCGCCATCCTGTGGTCACAGAGGATCGCGTCCGGCGGCTCTGCGCGGACGAGCTCGAGCGCGGCGGTTCCCGTCGCGGCGAGCACCGGCTGGTGACCGAGCCCGCGGACGATCCGGCCTAGGAAGTCGCGGATCGCCGGCTCGTCGTCGACGATCAGGATGCGCGCCGGGGCGGTCGCAGCGAAGGCGGGATCGGGACTTGCGCCCGCGGCTCTGGCCGGGTCACTGCGCGCTTGGACCACCGGCGGAGTCTCGAGGAGCTGATCGACGAGCCTGCGCGTTCGGTCGGCCTCTTGGGCCAGCAGATCGGCCTGGTCGCGGAGATCGGCCGGCAGACGCGGGTCGGTCCTGATCAGGTGACTGAACGCGACGATCGACGCAAGCCGGTTGCCGAGCTCATGTCGGAGGTCCGACGCGGCCTCATCGCGGATCGGGGGATCGGCCGGGCCGTCGTGCACGCGGGTATCCTACGACCCGGTTCCGCCCCGTCCCGTTCGTTGCTGGAGGTGCGCCCTGACCTGGCCGCTGACCGAGGAGGAGCGCCTGCTCCAGGCGACTGCCCGAGAGTTCGCGACTCGTGAGGTCGGGCCGACGGCCGCCGAGCGCGACGAGACCGAGCGGTTCGATCGGTCGATCTTCGCCCGGATGGGGGAGCTGGGGCTGACCGGCGCGCCGTTGCCGGAATCGGTTGGCGGGGCGGGCTTCAGCTACGTCGGCTGGACGCTCGTCATGGAGGAGCTTGGCGCGGCTGACATGGCGAGTGCCGTGACGCTCAGCGTCCACATCCTCTCGCAGTACCCCGTGGTGGCGTGGGGCACCGACGAGCAGCGGGCGCGCTGGGTCTCACCGATGATCGCGGGCGACAAGCTCGGCGCGTTCGCGCTGACTGAGCCTCACGCCGGCTCCGACGCCGGGGCGATCCGGACGAGGGCGGAGCGACGCGACGACGGTTCGTACAGGCTGACCGGCTCGAAGATCTGGATCTCGAACGCGCCCGAGGCCGATCGCTACCTAGTGTTTGCGTCACTGGACCCAACGGCTGGGCCGAGCGCGATCACCGCGTTTCTCGTCGAGAAGGGCTTTCCCGGGTTCTCGTTCGGGGCCCACGAGAAGAAGATGGGCATCCGGTCATGCCCCGCGGCGGAGCTCGTCTTCGATGACTGCGTCGTGCCCGCCGAGAACCGACTCGGCGACGAAGGCGCGGGTTATCGCATTGCGCTGTCCGCGCTCGCGGAGGGCCGGATCTCGATCGCGGCGGCATGCGTCGGCATCGCCCGCTCCGCTCTCGAGCAGGCGGCGCGGTACCTGACGGAGCGCAAGGCATTCGGGGAGCCCCTGGCGGAGCAGCAAGGACTCCGGTTCACGGTCGCGGAGATGGCCCGCGACGTCGAGGCAGCCCGTGCCCTGACGCGTCAGGCGGCCGCGGCCAAGGACCGTGACGAGCCGCTCGCCGAGGCGTCGTCGCTCGCGAAGTGGACGGCCTCCGATACGGCGATGCGCGTAGCAACCGAGGCGGTCCAGCTCTTCGGAGGCAGCGGCTACTCGCGCGAGACGGGCATCGAGCGGCTGATGCGAGACGCGAAAGGCGCCCAGATCTACGAGGGCACGAACCAGATCCACCGCCTCATCGTGGCCGACGAGGTGTTCAAGCGCGCGACGGGCGGCTGATCGCCGCCGATCGCAACCTGCGCCACGCGATTCACGCGCCAGCCAACCGCGCCCCGATCACGGCGTCGGCCGCCGCGATGCTCTCGCTGTGGCTGGTGACGGCGGCGAGGAAGAGCTCGCGGTCGAGCACGACGAGGGCGCTCGGCTCGATGGCCCGGACCGTCGCCGTCCGATTGGTGTCCCGCACTAGCGCGATCTCGCCGAACGAGTCGCCTGGCCCGAGCTCGATCGTCGGTCGGCCGTCGACCAGCGCCTCGAGCCGGCCCGACTCGACGATGTAGAACGTCCGTCCCGGATCGCCCTCGCGGATGACGGCCTCGCCGGCGGCCGCCGTTTCTCGTCGGGCGCCGACGGCGAGCTGCTCGATTGTCGTGAGCTGGAGCGGCCGGAACATCGGCACGTTGCTGAGCAACTGGAACGCCGGCTCGGGCAGGACCGCCGCCGCGTCGGCCGACCGCAGGACCGGCCAGCTCGCGGCCACTAGGACCAGTGGAACCGCCCCGCCGACGACGATCGCGCCGCCCGGTCCGAGGCGATCGACGAGGAACGACGCGAGGATCGGCCCGAGGGCCAGCGCCGCGGAAATCATGCCCTCGAGCAGGCCGAAGATTCGGCCTCGCCGGTCGGCCGGGACGGTCCGCTGGAGGAGGCTGACGCCAGCCACGTCGACCCCCACCTTACCGACGCCCGCGAGCGCCAGGAAGGCGAGCACGACGCCGACGTTCGGGATCACCCCAGCCAGGAGGATCCCGCCGCCCCACGCGACGAGCCCTGCCGCGAACGCGCGTGCCAGGCTGCGGCTGCCGACCAGTCCCAGCGCCACGACGCCGCCCACGAAGCCGCCCAACCCGATCGCAGCCGTCAGCCAGCCCACGCCCGGCTGACCGAGGCCCAGGACCTCGAACGACGCGGCCACGACGAGCACCGCCAGCATCCCGCGAACCAGGCGCTGCCCGACGAAGCACGCGACCACGAGGCGGGCATGCCGGAGCTCGAGCAGCTCTCGCAACACGCCGAGCGGCGCGGCCCTCGGCCGCGCGGGCTGATCGGCGGCTGTCGCGTCGCCCGGGCCCTCCCGGTCCTGCGGTAGCGAACGCGCAGCGGAGATCCGGAGCGTGCTCCCGAGCGCGACGACCATCGCGATGGTCCCCGCCACGAACGTCGCCGCGATGGACCCCGCCGCGAGGAGAACAGCAGCGAGCGTCGGCCCCAGGAGTGCGGCGAGGCCGTCACCGGTCGTCGTCGCGACATTGGCGGCGACCAGCTCCCCGGGCGATCGGGCCAGAGCCGGGACGAGCGTGGCCCGGAGCGGCCGGAGGAGCGCGGCCGCGATCGCGTCGATCGCCGCGAGAAGGTAGATCGACGCGATCGCCGCGTCCTGCGCAATCAGGACCGTGAGGATCGCGACGCAGACGACCCGCACCGCCACGACGAGCCGGAGCAGACTGTCTCGGGCGATACGATCGGCCAGCGACAGGATCAGCGGCGTCAGGACGACCGACGGCAGCGCTCGCAGGACGGCCACGAAGGCGACCGCCGCCGTGCCGCCGACGTCGAACGCGAACACGAGCAGCCCGACCAGGTACGCGCCTTCCGCGGCCATCCACGCGAACGAGCCGAACTCGAGGCTGAGCAGCCCCGGATTCGCGACGAGCTCCCGGACCGCGGCGACGGGCGGCGCGGCTCGGCGGCGCAGTGTGGCCAGCACGCCGCCAAGGATCGCGGAACGTCAAGCCGTCGGTCCAGCCGTTTCCGGCGTCCGGTGTAGGCTGGACCCATGGCGCAGGAGGTCACAGGCCGCAACGGCAACGTCTACGTCGTCAGCGCCGCCCGAACTCCGATCGGCAAGTTCGGCGGTGCTCTGGCGACCGTTTCCGCGGTCGAGCTCGGCGGCGTGGCGATGAGGGCCGCGGTCGATCGCGCCGGCTTGCCCGAGGGCACCGTGATCGACGAGGTGCTGATGGGCCAGGTGCTCCAGGCGGGCGTCGGCCAGGCACCCGCGCGCCAGGCCGCGCTGAGGGCCGGGCTCCCGGACAGGACGAGCGCGACCACGATCAACCGCGTCTGCGGCTCGGGCCTGAAGTCGATCATGCTCGCGGCCGCGGAGATCAAGGCCGGCGACGCCGAGGTCGTCGTTGCCGGCGGCATGGAGTCGATGAACCAGGCGCCGTTCCTGCTCCGGAACGCCCGGTTCGGCTATCGCCTCGGCAGTGGGACGCTCGAGGACGCGGCCGTCGCCGACGGTCTCTGGTGCACGGTTGAGAACTGCCACATGGGGACCCACGCCGAGCGCGTGGCGATCTCCAACGCGGTCAGCCGCGGCGACCAGGACGAGTTCGCACTCGAGTCGCATCGCCGGGCGATCGCCGCGATCGACGAGGGACTGTTCGATGCCGAGGTCGTGCCGGTGACCGTCCGAGACGCCAAGGGCCGCGAGACCAACGTCACCGTCGACGAGAACCCACGCCGCGACACGAGCATCGAGGCCCTCGGGAGGCTGAAGCCGGCGTTCGACCTGCCGACCGGCGACGATCGAGGCAGCGCGACGACGGGCACCGTCACGGCGGGCAACGCCCCGGGCATCACCGACGGAGCGGCCGCGACGATCGTCGCCAGCGAACGCGTCGTCGAGCAGCTGGGGCTCAAGCCGCTCGCGCGGATCGTCGGTTACGCGCAGGCAGAGGTCGCGCCGAAGTGGCTGTTCCTCGCCCCGATCGAGGGTGTCCGCCGCCTGCTGGACCGGATCGAGCTCCCGATCGAGGCGTTCGACCTCGTCGAGATCAACGAGGCGTTCGCCGCGCAGACGCTCGCGGACGGCCGGGAGCTCGGGTTCGACTGGGACAAGACGAACGTCAACGGCGGCGCCATCGCGCTCGGGCACCCGATCGGTGCGAGCGGGGCGCGGATCGTCGCGACGCTTCTCCACGAGCTGGATCGCCGGAAGGGGCGCTACGGGCTCGCGACGCTGTGCCTGGGCGGTGGCGGCTCCGTCGCGGCCGCCTTCGAGCGCGTCGCCTGATCTCGGGCTCGTCGTGACCGGCCGGTGACGCTCAGCGTCGCGGTCTTCGGCGCCGGAGCGGTCGGCTCGTACTACGGAGCCAGGCTGGCCGAGGGAGGCGCGGACGTCACGCTGATCGCGCGCGGACGTCACCTCGATGCGCTGCGGCGGGACGGTCTGACCGTCGTCGAGCCGGAGCGGACGACGACGCATCACCTAGATGCGACCCAGGACCCGGCCGACATCGGCGAGGTCGACGTCGTCCTCTTCACCGTGAAGTCGTACGACACCGACGAAGCGGCCGCTCGGCTCCGACCGCTGCTCCGCGACGACACGGCGGTTATCTCGCTCCAGAACGGCATCGACAACGAAGACCGGATCGCGACCATCGTTGGCCGCGAGCACGTGGTCGGTGGGGCCGCGTACATCCTGGGGGCCGTCCGCGAACCGGGCGTGGTCGATGCCGCGGGGCCGCGGAGCATCGTCATCGGCGAGCTGGCTGGCGGGCCACCAACCGACCGCCTGGAGGCGATCCGGCGGACAGGCGCGAACGCGGGTCTGGAGGTCGGCCTTGCCGAGGACATCCGCGTCGCGCTCTGGGAGAAGTACACGCTGCTCGTCGCGTTCTCGGCGATGACTGGGACGACACGCCTGCCGATCGGCGCGATTCGTGAGGCGCCTGCAGCGCGGGCGATGCTCCAGGCCATCATGACCGAGGTCTGGGCGGTCGGCCGGGCGACCGGCGTGCCGCTCGCGGACAATCTCGTCGATCGCCAGATGGCGCTCCTGACGTCGCAGGATGCGGAGGCGACGACGTCGCTGTATCGCGACCTCGTCGCCGGTCACCGGACCGAGCTCGAGGCGCTCCAGGGTGCCGCGATGCGGATCGGCCGCGAGCACGGCGTCGCGACACCGCACATCGACGCCGTCTACGCGATCATCCAGCCGTGGGCACTCCGGAACGAGGTCCGGGCCGACGATCGGCTGCCGATCCCGACGTGACCCCGACTACACTCCGGCCATGACAGCCACCCAGCACCCGGCCTCCGCGGCCGACGCGACCGCGACCCCGCCGACCTTCGGTCACTTCATCGCCGGGGAGTGGCGCGACGGCGTCGGCGGCAAGACGTTCGAGAGCCACAATCCCGCCGACAGCCGCGACATCATCGGCCGGTTCCAGGCCGGCCGTCCCGCCGACGCCGCCATGGCGATCAAGGCCGCGGAAGCCGCGTTCCCGATGTGGAGCCGGACGCCGGCGCCGAAGCGAGGCGAGATCCTCTACCGCTTCGGCGCTCTGATGGCCGACCACAAGGAGCGGCTCAGCCAGGCGATGAGCCGCGAGATGGGCAAGGTCATCGCGGAGGCGCGCGGCGATGTCCAGGAGGGGATCGACATCGCGTTCCTGATGGCCGGCGAGGGTCGCCGGATGTTCGGCGACACCGTCCCCAGCGAGCTGCCCGACAAGTGGGCGATGTCGATCCGCCAGCCGCTGGGGATCGCCGGCATCGTCACGCCCTGGAACT
>JBJMMH010000149.1:0-17873 GCA_045804885.1 Chloroflexota bacterium
GAGTAGAACCCCTGGTGGATGCGCTTACCTTCAAGTGGTTCATCCGTGACATTGATATTCGAACTAAACTGATTCCAAGTACGATGGAAGCTTCTCTTGTAGCGATGCTTGAAAAACCATCATCCCCGCCGACCGCCGCCCCGACCCCCGCGCCGACTCCGACGCCAGCCGTGACCGCCAGCCCCAGCCCGAGCCCGAGCCCGGCGCCGTCCACGAGCCCGAGCCCGCCGCCGTCGCCGTCAGCCTCGCCATCCGCGTCTCCGCAGCCGTCGCCTGCCGCGCCGAGCGAGAACGGCATCAACCCGTGGCTCATCCTGCTGCTGATCGCCCTGATCGTGGCCGGTGTGATCGCGTTCATTCTCTGGCAGCGGGGCCAGGCGCCTCCGCCGCCCCCGCCCGGGACCGACGCTGACGGACCCGCCGCCGACGGTCCGCCGGTCGTGCCGCTCGCGGCGGCGGGCTCCGCCGATGAGGATCTCGGCAGCCTCGTCGGCGAGCGACCGCCCGCCGGAGAATTGCCGGAGTCAGCCGACGCGCCGACCGAGATCCCCGCCCCCGAGCAACCGCCACCACCTCGTGACGGCGCCTGATCCTTCGTCCGCGTCAGGCCTCGCCGTTCCCGTCGCGTATCCGGGCCCGCGCACGATCGGCCGTCTCGAGCGCCCGTGTGACGGCCATGAGCCGGCGGTAGATCGCGAGTAGATCCGCCTGCGGCATCGGGCCGGCGTTCGCCATCGTCACCCGCAGCAGCACCTCGCGCTCGCGCTCCCCATCGCGGATCGCCCGCCGGCCGGCGGCGACCTTCGCCCGGCCGACGTCTCGGCCCAGCTCGGCCCGCTCGTTCAGCAGGGCGACGATCCGGCGGTCGAGCGCGTCGATCCGCCGCCGGAGCCTGCGCAGCTCCGGCGTCTCGTCAGCCACGACCGAACCGCTCCGCGATCGCGTCCAGCGCGAGAAGGTAGCCGCGCTTGCCCATGCCGACGATCGATGCCACCGCGACATCGTGCAGCAAGTTGACCTGCCGGAAAGGCTCGCGCGTCGAGGGGTCCGAGAGGTGGACCTCCCAGAACGGCCGCTGCACCGCGAGCAGCGCATCCCGCAACGCGACCGAGGTATGGGTCAGACCGCCGGCGTTCACGATCGCGGCGTCGAAGTCGCGCTCATGCAGCCGGTCGATGAGGGCGCCTTCGTGGTTCGACTGGAAGAACGCGACCTCGAGGCCAAGCTCGGTCGCGCGCGCCGCGATGTCGCGATGCACGTCCTCGAGCGTGTCGGGACCGTAGATCTCGGGCTCGCGTGAGCCGAGCAGGTTCAGGTTCGGGCCCTGCAGGACGAGAATGCGCGTCACGACGCCCGTTCCGCGGCCGGCGCCGCGCTCGTCGCGAGTAGACCCGCACCCACCCGGTTCACGAGCTCGGCCGGGACATCCGAGCGGACCTCATAGCCGTCTCCGGTCGGGAGGACCCAGCGCAGGCCGCCGCCGACGTGCTTCTTGTCCGTCGCGAGCGCCGTCAGCACGGCCTCGAGTTGGTAGGGCAGCGGCGACGTCGCAAGCCCGAGCGCGTCGAGCAACCGTTCGATTCGCGCCCGCCGCTCGGGTGGGGTGACGGCGAGCCCCTCGCCGATCCGGGCCGCGGCGCGGAGGCCGGCCGCGACCGCCTCGCCGTGCAGCAACGCGTCGCCGTAGCCGGCGGCCGCCTCAAACGCGTGGCCCAGCGAATGCCCGAGGTTCAGCGCGATCCGGCCGGCGTCGGAGCCCTGCTCGCGCTCGTCCACCGTCACGACCTCGATCTTCGCCCAGGCCGCCCGCTCGACCACCTCGGCAACGGCGCCGCTCGCGAATGCGCTCTCGTCGCCGCGGGCGATCGCGTCGCCGTCCTGCTCGAGCAACTCGAACAGCCGCTCGTCGCCGAGCGTCGCCATCTTCGCCGCCTCGCCCAGCGCTGCCCGTCGCTGGCGCTCCGGCAGGGTCCGCAGGAAGGCGACGTCGACGACGACCGCGAACGGCTGGTGGAAGGCGCCGATGAGATTCTTGCCCTCCGGGATGTCGACGGCCGTCTTGCCGCCGATCGAGGCGTCGATCTGGGCGACGAGCGTTGTCGGGACGTGGATGACCGGCACACCGCGGAGCCACGTCGCCGCCAGGAACCCCGCGGCGTCGCCGAGCGCGCCACCGCCGACGGCGACCAGCGCTTCCCGGCGTTCGGCCCGCAACGACGCCAACTCTTCGGCCGCGGTCTCGATCACGGCGAGGCGCTTCGCAGCCTCACCCTCGGGCAGCATGACCCGCTCGACCGTGAACCCGTCGGCCGCGAGCGCGTCGGCCAACCCCGCACCGGCCGCGGCCCACGCGCCGGGCTCGGACACGAGGATCGCCCTCGACCCGCCACCCGTCCGCCGCAGCGCGCCCGCCACCTCGCCGGCGGCGATGCCCTCGCCCATCACGATGTGGCCCGACACCGTGTCGGCTCGCAGCAGCACCGTCCCGTCGGTGCTCGCGGCTCGCTCCGCGGCAAGCTCCTCGATCCGGGCGACGAGCGACGCGACCTCGGATGCGCTGTTAAGCCGATCGCCTGCCGCGTAGAAGCGAGCCCGGTCCCGGGCCAGCTCGCGAATCGTTCCGATCGGGTCCCGTCCCTGGACGAGCGGCCGCACGTTCGGGCTGCGTCGAAGTCGCTGGGCGAGGACCTCTGGCCGGCCGTCCAGCCAGATCGGCAGCCGGCCGCGATACAGCGCCCAGCGGTTGCGGGGATCGACGACGGCGCCGCCGCCCGTCGCGATCACCCGGCGGATCGCTTGATCGTCATCGGCGGGCCCGAGGCGTCCGACAGCGTCGCGCTCGAGTGCCCGGAACGCCGGCTCGCCGCTTTCCTCGAAGATCTGCGGGATCTGCCGGCCGTCGGCACGGACGATCGACTCGTCGAGATCCACGAACTCCGCGGAGTGGCGATGGGCCAACCGCCGACCGACCGCGGTCTTGCCGCTGCCGGGCAGCCCGACGAGGACGACATCCACCTCAGCGGTCCACGGTCAGTCGTCGCCGCCGGAGCCCGACTCCGCATCGACCGACGCGCCGGCAGCGACCAGCGAAGGAGCGGTTAGCCGCGACCGATACCGCTCCAGGTTGTCCTTCGTCTCGGCGAGCGAATCCCCGCCGAACTTGTCGAGCATGAAGTCGGCCAGGATGAGCATGACCATCGCCTCGCCGACGACGCCCGCCGCCGGCACGACGCTGATGTCCGATCGTTCGTAGTGGGCCTGCTCGACGGCCTCGCCCGTCAGGAGATCCGCGGACGGGAGCGGCCGAGCCAACGTCGAGATCGGCTTGACCGCCCCCCGCACAACCAGCGGCTCGCCGTTCGTGACGCCGCCGGTCAGGCCGCCCGCGTTGTTCGTCCGGTGAATCCAGCGGCCGCCCTCGCCGCGGCCGGCGATGACGTCGTGGACCTGCGAGCCGAAGCGCCGGGTCTGCTCGAAGCCCAGGCCGAACTCGACGCCCTTGACGATGTTGATGCTCATCACGGCCGCCGCCAACGCCGCATCCAGCCGCCGGTCCCAGTGGACATACGAGCCCAGGCCGATCGGAAGGCCGTGGGCGACGACCTCGAACACGCCGCCGATCGTGTCGCCCTTGGAGCGAGCCTCGTCGATGCGGGCGATCATCGCCGTCTCGGCGTCCGGATCCGGGCAGCGCAGGGGCGACGCGTCGGCCTCCTCACGCGGCCGCGACGCACGAGCAGGGTCCACGGCCACGCCACCGACCTCGGCCGTGAACGACCAGACCTCCACCCCGAGCTCGCGCAGGAACAGGCGGGCGACCCCGCCGGCCGCGACCCGCGCCGCGGTCTCGCGCGCCGACGCGCGCTCGAGCACGTTCCGGACGTCGGCGAACCCGTATTTCAGCGCGCCGGCGAGGTCGGCGTGGCCGGGCCGGACGCGGGTCACAGGCGTCGCCTTCTTGTTGCCGTTCGCGGCGAGCGCGGCCACCTCCTCGGCCTCGGCCGGGGTCAGCGCCTCGACCTGCATCACCCGCGTCCAGTTGGCCCAGTCCCGGTTCTGGACCATGAGGAGGATCGGCGACCCCAGGCTGAGCCCGTGGCGGACCCCGGCGACGATCTCCGCGCGATCCTGTTCGATCGCCTGACGGGCACCACGGCCATAGCCCCGCTGGCGGCGGGCGAGGTCGACCGAGAGGGCGTCCGACGACACGGCCAACCCGGCGGGAACGCCCTCGAGCGTGACGCCGAGTGTCGGGCCGTGCGATTCGCCCGCGGTCAGGAAGCGCAGCCGGCCCACAGGTCGCCGGGCCGTCAGTCCGAGGAGGCGGCCCCGGTCGGCGCGCCCTCAGGTCCGGCGTCGCTCGACGCGCCGTTCGTCGCCGCTTCGCCAGTTTCCGCGGCGGCGAGGGGCACCGTGTCGCCCGCGGGCTCGCCTTCGGCCGACCGAAGCCCTCCCTCACGGGCCTCCTTGAGCTTCGCCTGCATCAGCTCGAGCGGTGCCGGCTTCCCGGTCCAGAGCGTGAACGCGGCCGCTCCCTGGTGGAGCAGCATCAGCTCGCCGTCGCGCACCTCGGCGCCGGCCGCCTCGGCCTCGCGCAGGAACCGCGTCTGCTTGTAGATCAGGTCGAGGACGAGCAGGTCCGGCGGGATGATCTCGCCCGGGATCGGCGTCGAGTCATCGGTGAGCCCGATCGACGTCGCGTTCACGACGACCTTCACCTTCGCGAGCTCCGATTCGATGATCGACTCGTGCCACGGCATCGCCCGCAGCTCCATGTGGGCCGCGGTCCGGCCGAAGTGTTTCACGAGACCCTCGCCCCGGTGGAGGTGGCGATTGAAGACGACGATCCGCTGGAAGCCTTCGGTGATGAGGCCGTAGACGACGGCCCTGGCCCCGCCGCCGGCGCCCAGGACGACGGCCGCACGTGGCATCTTCTGCTTGCCGACGAGCGCGTCCAGGGCGACCCGGAATCCCGGAACGTCCGTGTTGTGGCCGACCAGCCGCTTGCCCTCTTTCGTGATCGTGTTGACGGCGCCGGTTGCGTGGGCCTCCTCGGTGAGCCGATCGACCAGCGGAACCATCCGCTCCTTGTGGGGGATCGTGACGTTCGCCCCGAGGAAGTCGTCGCCTCGAAGCTCGCCGACCGCATCGGCCAGCCCGATCGGGGGGCGATCCCAGAGCTCGTACCGGGCATCGACGCCCTGGTCGTCGAAGGCGGCCTGCTGCATCGCGCCCGACAACGAATGGGCCACCGGGTGGCCGATGAGGACGACGCGCTTGGTCATGCCGGGACCGCCTCTCCGACGCGCTCGAGATCGACGAAGAAGGCCGGATACGAGATCGCGGCACTGTCCGGGCGGCCGACGAGCGTCTCGCCGCGGGCGACGAGGCCGGCGATCGCAAACGCCATCGCCAGGCGGTGGTCGTCCAGGCTGTCGGTCGCGGCGCCCGTGAGGTGCGTCCTGCCGTGGATCGCGAGATCGTCGCCGTCGACCTCGACCCGGGCTCCGAGGGCGCGCAACCCAGCTGCGATGCCCTCGATCCGATCAGACTCCTTGTGCCGCAGCTCGCCCGCGCCGCGAATCCTCGTCGTACCGCTCGCCTGCGTCGCCGCGACGCACAGGATCGGGATCTCGTCGATCGCGGCGGCGACGTCCTGGGGACCCAGGTCGACAGCCCGCAGCGAGCTCGAGCGGACGGTCACGTCGGCCGTCGGCTCGCCCATGGCAGCGTCGGCCGAGCCACTGTCGCCCGTACGCCGCTCCTCGATGCTCGCGCCCATCGACCGGAGGATGTCGATCGCGGCGCGGCGGGTGGGATTCACGCCGACGCCGCGAAGCGTCAGCTCGGCATCGGGATGGATCGCACCGGCGACCAGCCAGAACGCCGCCGCCGAGACGTCGCCCGGGACCCGCTCGCTGACCGCTGCCACCACCGACCCTCCTTCGAGACTGATCGCCACGCCGCCGTCCGCCCCGCCCGATTTCGCGGTCTCGACCGGGACGCCTCGAGCCCGGAGCATCCGCTCCGTGTGGTCGCGCGTCGCCACCGACTCCCGGACCGTCGTCCGGCCGTCGGCTCGCAGCGCCGCCAGCAGAATCGCCGACTTGACCTGGGCGCTCGGGACGGCCGTCGAGACGTCGACCGCGTGAAGCGGGGTGCGACCGAACACCGTGACTGGCGGAAGGGAGTCGTTCGATCGGGCGTGGAGCACCGCGCCCATCGAGCGCAGTGGCTCGATGATACGAGCGACCGGGCGGCGGCGCAATGAAACATCGCCGTCGAGGACGCTCCGGAAGGGCAGTCCGGCGACGATACCCGCGAACAGCCGCAGGCTCGTCCCGGAGTTGCCGCAGTCGAGGTCGGCCGTCGGCTCGTGCAGCCCGTCTGCGCCCGGCGAGACGACGAGATACGACGCGTTGCCGCTCTCGTCGTCCGGCATACGCTCGACGATCGCCCCGAGCGCGGCGCAGATCGCCGCCGTCGACCGCACATCCGCCCCGTCGCCCGCTTCCGTGATCCGGCTCTCGCCGGACGCGAGCGCCGCGAGCATCAGGGCGCGGTGGCTGATCGACTTGTCGCCCGGGAGGCGCAATTCCCCGCGAAGGCGCGCCGCCTCACGGATGATCACGGGTGGCGTCGATGCGACGCTGGACACAGCAGGCGCCTAGTGCTTCGAGAGCCCGGAGCCGGCACCGCCCATCGCGAGCTCGGACCCGGCGACGACCGGGTCGCCGCGGAGCGACCGGGTGTGCTCGTGAATCTCGACGAGGTCGGCCGTCAGGTCGCGGAACTGCTGCAGCGTCAGCTGCTGCTCGGCATCGGAGAGGGCGTCGTCGGGTGTCGGATGGACTTCGACCATGACTCCGTCCGCGCCGACGGCGACGCCGCCGATCGCGAGCGGCTTGACGAGCCAGCGCTTCCCCGTCGCGTGGCTGGGGTCGACGATCACCGGCAGGTGCGTCAGGTGATGGACGAGCGGCACGGCCGACAGGTCGAGCGTGTTCCGGGTGTATGTCTCGAAGGTCCGGATGCCGCGCTCGCAGAGGATCACGTTGGGATTGCCGGAACTGACGATGTACTCGGCGGCCATCAGCCATTCCTCGACGGTCGCCCCGTAGCCGCGTTTCAACATGACTGGCCGGGCGACGCGCCCAACCGCATTCAGGAGCGAGTAGTTCTGCATGTTGCGGGTGCCGATCTGGAGGATGTCGGCGTACTCCGCGACGATATCGACCTGGTTCGGCTCCATGATCTCGGTGATTACGGGAAGGCCCGTGCGGTCGCGCGCCTCCGCCAGGTACCGGAGAGCCTCGACGCCGAGACCCTGGAAGGCATATGGGCTGGTCCGCGGCTTGAATGCCCCGCCGCGCAGGATCGTCGCGCCGGCCGCCGCCACGGCGTGCGCGGTCTCCATCAGCTGCTCGCGGCTCTCGACCGAGCAGGGGCCCGCCATGATGGTGAGGCCGCCGTCACCGACGACCGCGTCGAGGACGCGGATCACGGTGTCCTCGGGATGGAACTCCCGCGAGGTGAGCTTGAACGGCCGGCTGATGGGCGTGACCCGGTCGACGCCGGGGAGGCCGGCGAGGTGGCTCATCAGAGCCTGCTTTCGTGGCCCGACCTCGCCCACGACGGCGATCACGGTTTGGTCCGCACGCTTGTGCTCGTACGGCGTCATGCCCTCGGCCAGGATCCGGCTCTTCACGCCGAGGATGTCAACCTCGCTCGCAGTGGGGGCCATCACGACGAACATCGGTGGAGCGGTCCTTCCTGTCGATGCGGCTCGGACGTCAAACAAAAAAGCAGAGGTCAGAACCTCTGCTCTCCCGGCACGACCCGCGATCTCGGGTCTTTACGATCCGAGATCGATCATGCCGGGCTGCGAAAGTAGAAGTACTTGTTCATGAGCGTGCCGCCGACGGTACCGAGCGGCGCGTCTGCTGTCAACGACGGAGCTGAGCCGGCCGCTGCCGCTCAATCGATGCGCGGCGGTCCGCCGGCCCGTGCCACGATCTGCTCCACGACTGGCGTCTTGGCATCGGCGTAGTTCTGCACGTACGCCCACGTCTGCCTGGCGAGGTCGCGTTTGGTCTGCTCGTAGAGCTCAAGATCGTCGGGGTGCGTCCGGAGCCAGTCTCGGAAGCCCACCATCCGAGGCACCTCCTGGCAGCCCGGCGAGAACACGTGGAGATTGATGTTCGTGTCGGGGCCCTTGAAGACGCGATGCTCGAACCACGCCGGTTCGCGGATCACGAGACGGTAGCCGGCGGCGATGAGGTCGTCGGCGTACGCGGACTCGTCCGACGAGTCCGGGACCACCAGGGCGATATCGATGATGGGCTTGGCGGCGAGGCCCGGCACGGCCGTCGAGCCGGTGTGGTGGATCTCGACGACCCGCGGGCCGAGGATCGACGTAATCCGGCTCGCCTCGCGAGCGTAGCGCGCCGGCCACTCGGGGTCGTACTCGGCCAGCGTGATCGGGGCGTCATGGCGCGGCGCGCCCTCGACCCAGGCCTTGTCGATCGCCTCGTCGCGCGACGCTTCGCGGGTCGTCGGCGGCAGCGAATCCGGCATCGATCGGGCTCCTCGAGGGACGAGCGGCTGGTCAGCATACCGTCCCCCGGAGGGCTCTAGGGCCCGTGATAGCATGGCCAGCGCTGCGCGACGGAGAGGTCGCATAGAGGCCTAGTGCGGCGGTTTGCTAAACCGTTGAGTGGGGCAACCTGCTCCGAGGGTTCGAATCCCTCCCTCTCCGCCACGACTGGCTCGTCGCAGCGTCGCGCGCGCCCGTAGCTCAGTGGATAGAGCGTTAGGTTGCGGACCAAAAGGCCGTGAGTTCGAGTCTCGCCGGGCGCGCCATAAACCCTCGACGACCCGCTGTTGCGCCACGGGCTGACCAGCTACTGGTACAGCCAGTCCCCGAACCCGAACGACCAAGCCATCCGGTCGCCGACGTTCGTCGTCGGAGCGCCGAGGCCCAGCCGCTTGTTGTAGAGATACGCGAGCGTGTGGCCACCCCGGCCGCCCTTCTCAGACCAAGGCGTTCCCTCGCGGTCCAGGAACGCGGCTGACCGAGCCAACAGGGGCCAGGCAGGATACCCGGCGCGGGTCAGGATCTCGGCCTGCACGGCCAGCGCCTGGGCAGAATCCATCACGTAGGTATCGCTGATTCGCGGGTACTTCCCGTCCCGCCAGGCGTCCTCGGTGACCGCGCCGTCGCGAGGGTCACCCGGAACCACCTGGACGGGCGTCCAGACCTTCGCCTTGAGCCAGGTACGATGGGCGATCGGGGGCGTGTAGAACTCGTGGGCCTTCACGTCGCCTGTGAAGCCCCGGAAGATCGCCCAGTCCGGGTCCAGCGGCCGGCCGAGGTACCGATCGATCGCGATCACTGCTGCCCCGGCGTGGGCTCCCCAGTTGTTCGACGAATCGCCGAACGTGAACGACAGCACGCTCCAGCGCTTGTGCGTCCCGACCTTCCCGTCCCGCCACTTCGCGAGGTCGGCTCGGAACGTTTCGTCCAGCTTGGGATCGAGCGCCCGAAGGTCGATGAGGTCGGCCGCGATGATGTAGGCGGGGAGCTGCCGCCCCATCGCCAGCACGGTCCCGTTCTTCGCCTTGAACAGGTTGATCGCGTTCTGTATCCCGTCGCGTGCGTCCTCGCGGTGGCCGAGCAGCGCCGCGGCGAGAACGTGGAGCTGGTGCCTGCCGTTCGGGTTCGCGAGATCCGGGCTGGGCCATGGCAGTTTCGCCGCGTCGACGACGGCCTCATACGCCGCCCCGTCGTGCGGCAATGCCGCCACCTCGGCCACGGAGATGAACAAGCCGGACGTTGGGACGGGCGGCTGCGAGCCGGAACCCGCGATCGGCGAACCGTTCGGCGGGGCGGTTGGGGCGGGAGAGGCAGCGAAGGAACTACCAGCCGAGGTGACGGGCGGCCCTGACGGTCCCGCGACAGAGCCCGCGAAGAACGCTCTGGCCCACGGGGCGGCGAGGACACCGACGACGGCGAGCGCGAGCACGCCCGCGACAAGCGCCTTCGTTCTCACCGAGGGGCCCCGTCGGCCGACGTCGTGCTTCGCCTGCTAACCAGCGGTCGTGTCATCGGAGCGCACATCATCGGGTGCCGCATTGCAATGTCGCATACGGCGACGCCGTGCTCCCATGCCGCGAGGGATGCAACCCGACATGACGCCGACTTCGCGAACGCGGGATGTGCATCATGGTCGAGAGCGAGAGCAGGAGGGTCGGATGGCACACGAGCGCGTCGGCTTCCTCGGTCTCGGGACGATGGGCGCCGCGATGGCGGCCAACCTCGCCCGGGCAGGCTTCACCCTGACAGCCTGGAACCGGACGCAGGGTCGCGCCCCGGAGCTCGACGACCTCGGCGTCCGGAGGGCGGAGACGGCAGCCGCGGTCGCGGCCGCATCGGACGTCGTCGTGGTCTGCGTCTCGGACACGCCGGATGTCGAAGCCGTCCTCCTTGGCCCGGACGGCCTTGCCCAAGGAGCCCGGGACGGCATGCTCGTCATCGATTGCTCCACGATCGCGCCGGGCGCCACCCGCGAGTTCGCGGGGCGCCTCGCAGAGACGGGCATCGCAATGGTCGATGCGCCGGTATCGGGCGGCAGCGAGGGCGCCCGCAACGCGACGTTGTCGATCTTCGTCGGCGGCGAGGCGCCGGACGTTGAGCGGGCTCGGCCCGTCCTCGAGGCACTCGGCAAGACGATCACCCACGTCGGTCCGATCGGCTCCGGCCAGGCGGTCAAGGCTGTCAACCAGGTGATCCTGGCGGGGACGTACCTCGGCGTGGCGGAGGGCATCGTCCTCGCGATGAAGGCGGGTCTCGACGTCGAGCAGGTCGTCGGCGCGCTCGGTGGCGGCGCTGCGCAGAGCTGGGTGCTCGCGAACCGGAGTGGCCGAATGCTCGCCAACGACTATCCGCTCGGATTCAAGGTCACACTCCATCGCAAGGACCTCGGAATCGCACTCGGCCTCGCGGGCGAGACGGGCGCCAGCCTGCCGGTCACGGAGCTTGCCACGGAGCTCGAGGATGACCTCGTCGCGGGTGGCCACGGCGACGATGACATGTCGGCGCTCGCCAGGTCGATCCGGTCCCGGTCCGGTCTCCCAGACTGACGGTCAGCCGGCGGCGACGCCGGTGTGCAAGCCGACGAGCAGCATGGGATCGCCCAGCTTGCCCTCGTAGCGCGGCCGGAACCGCTCCACGTCGTACATGTCGGCGACGTCGACCTTGCGCGGCCCGACGCCTGGATCCGGAAGCGTCGTGTGAGCGTACTTCCCGTCCTGGATCGCGACCATCCGGCCCGTGATCCCGTCGCGGACGAGGTCCATCGCTACATTCGCGAACGTCATCGCGACCATCGAGTCAAGCGAATCGGGCTCGCCGCTCCGGAGGTCGTAGGTCAGCTCGGAGGCGACGGTCTCGATCCCGGTCCGCCGCTTCAGCTCGGCGGCCAGCGCCTCGCCGACGTTCGCCTTGTGGCGGTGCCCGAACATGTCGGCGTCCCCGACGTCACTGACCCGGGCGCCGTCCCAGATCGCACCCTCGGCCGTGAGGACGAGTGCGTATCGGCTGGGATTGTTCCGATGATCGTCCGCCAGGATCGACGCGAGCCGGTCGATGTCGTACGGATGCTCGGGGATCACGCATCGCGCTGACGTGACATACGCGGCGTACAGGGCCGAGAACCCGGCGTCCCGGCCGAAGATGCGGAATACGCCGATCCGCTCGTGCGAGCCGAGCGTCGTCCGCTGCCGGTTGATCGCTTCACGCGCGCGCGTGATCGCCGTCGAGAAGCCGATGCAGTACTCCGTGCCCTGAACGTCGTTGTCCATGGTCTTGGGGATCGCGACCAGCGGCACGCCGGCGTCGACGAGCGCCGACGAGAAGCTCAGCGTGTCGTCGCCGCCGATCGTGACGAGGACGTCGATCCCAAGGCGCTCGACGTTCTCGAGTACGAGCGGCGTCAGGTCGTAGATGCCGTCGTCGGTCGCCATCGAAGCCCGGCGATCCGCGTCGATCCAGTCCGGCACCTTGTCGGGCCTCATCTTCCGCGGGTTCGTCCGCGACGTGTGCAGCCACGTCCCGCCCGTCCGGTCGATCGTTCGCGTGTTCGCCCGATCCAGCGGCCGGACGTATTCGGAGTCGAGCTCCGAGCCAGGCCGGAGATGGGTAAGGCCCTCCCACCCGCGGCGGATGCCGAGGACCGAGTAGCCGAGGGCCGTCGAGCGGTAGACCACGCTCTTGATGACCGAGTTGAGGCCGGGGACGTCGCCTCCCCCGGTGAGGATCCCGATCCGCCTCGCGCCTGCCATCGCGGCATCCTAATCCTCGGGGCGACGGGGAGTCGGTTGCGATCGGGTAACGGAGAGCCGATGCGGGGCCTGTATAGTCCGGGGCGATGAACTACGAGCTGTTCATGGGCGAGGCGCTGGCGGAGGCCCGCAATGCCCTGGCTCTCGGGGAGCGTCCGATCGCCGCCGTCGCCGTCGTCGACGAGGCCATGGTCGCGCGCGCGCACGATCGTGTCCGGGAGTCGAACGACCCGACCGCCCACGCCGTGGTGGTCGCGCTCCGCGAGACGGCGCGCAAGCTCGGCAAGGATCGACTGGCGAGCGCCACGATCTTCGCGACCCTCGAACCGTGTGCGATGTGCGTCGGCGCGCTTCTTCAAAGCGACGTCGAGGCCCTGGTCTACGCCGTCCCCAATACCATCGACGGTGCGGCCGGGACGGTCATCCAGTTGGCCCAGCATCCCCAGCTCGGGCAGCGGGTGAAGATCGTGAGCGGCATCCGACGCGACGAGGCGGAGGAGCTGTTCACCGCCGCCGGAGCCGCCCGCTAGCCGGGCGGCACGCCCGCTCCGCAATTCCGAAACCCCAGCTCGACCCGCCCGTTTACACTCGCCCGAACTTCGTGTCCGAGTCCGCGAAGAGGTCCCACCATGACCGCGTCCGTCACCGCGTCCGTCGATCGCCGCGTGCCCGTGGCTGCGTCCGCCTCCGAGTTCCCGATCAACTGGTCCGATCCCTCGGATGCCGACAAGACCTGGGAATGGGACGACATGCACATGCCGACCTGCCTGACGCCGCTGGCCGGCGACTATGCGGTCCTGCTGGCGGAGGGCGACGCCTACGGCAGCCGGCGCATCGATATTCCGTACGAGTTCCGTGGTCAGGTCTTCAACGGCTACGCCTACTACATGGGGCGGTACGACGTCCCGGACGAGGAACTGCCCGCGGCTCGGCTACGCGCGAGCGCCGCGTCCCGAGATCAGATCCCGCTGGCCGCGGAGTACTGGCAGCGGTCCGTCGCCGAGCTGCGCGAGATCTGGTCGTGGATCGCCGCGATCCCGGTCGATGAGCTGGATCTCGCGGACGTGGCGACGGCGTGGGACGAGACTTGGGCCCGGATGCTGCGTGCGTGGCAGATCCACTTCTACGCGATCATCGGGCCGTACGAGGTCCTCGACGTGCTCGCCGATCTCTACGAGTCCGTACTGCCCGACGCACCGAAGGGCGAGGCCCTCCGGCTGACGCAGGGGACGATCCACGAGCTGACCGACGTCGAGGCCGGCATGGCCGGGCTGGCCGAGCTCGCCGCACTGAGCCCGGAGCTCCGGGCCGCGCTGGTGGCCGGCGCGGCCTCACGAGTCGAGCTGGCGCGCATTCCCGGAAGTACGCAGTTCGTCGACGCGCTTGAGACGTTTCTCGAGCGCCACGGTCACCTCGGCCAGAGCTGGGACGACCTCGCGCTGCCCTCGTTCGGCGAGCAGCCCGCGCTCCTGCTTGCCGAGCTGGCGAAGCGCGTCGTGCACCCGGCGGAATCAGCTCATGAGCGCTCCGCGCGCCTCGCTCGCGACGCGGATGCTCTCGCCGACGCGTTCCGCGCGCGCGTCGCGGGCGACCCCGAGAAGCTCGCCGAGTTCGACCGGGTTCTTGCGACAGCCCGCGAGATCGCCCACATCACCGAGACGCACAACTATTGGATCGACCGGATGGGTCAGGCTCAGCTGCGGGCGCTCGCGCTCCGCGTCGGCGGCCGTCTCGCAAGGGCCGGCGTCATCGACAGTGCCGACGACGTCTTCTACCTCCACTGCGGAGAGACCGCCGAGCTCCTCCGCGCACCAGGCGACCGGCGTCCCCTCGTAGCCCAACGCCGCGCCGACCATGCCGCCTGGAGCACGATCCGGCCGCCGGCTATCGTCGGCCGGCCGAAGCACGACGCCCCGACGAACCGGTTCGAAGGTGAGTCCAGGGCGGCCGATGAAGACGGGACCCTCCGTGGTACCGGAGGTTCGCGAGGCATCGCGACGGGCCCGGCGCGGGTCGTGCTCGGCCCCGCCGATTTCGAGCGCGTGCAGCCCGGTGACATCATCGTCGCGCCGTCGTCGAACCCGTCCTGGGTGCCGCTGTTCGCGATCGCCGGCGGACTTGTGACGAATACGGGCGGCGTCCTCTCGCACGCGGCCGTGGTCGCCCGTGAGTTCGACCTGCCGGCAGTCGTGGGCGTCGCCGACGCGACGTCGCGCATCCGGGACGGCCAAACCGTGGAGATCGACGGAACGGCGGGCATCGTCCGACCGTCGTGAGCGACTCCGGCGCGGGGGACGGAGCCGCCACGGACGCTCCGGCGCAGGCGGCGAGACCGGCTCCGCTTCTCGACGCCGGGATGCTCGGGCTCGCATCCGGGGCGATCCTGGTCCCGCTCAATTCGACGATGCTCGCCGTCGCCCTGCCGAGCATCATGACCGAGTTCGCGATCGGGGCGTCGACCGTTGCCGGCCTCGTGACGGTCTACCTCGTGGCCGTCGCGATCGCACTCCCGGCGAGCGGCAGCCTCGGCGACCGATTCGGCCATCGGCGTGTGTTCCTTGCGGGCGTCGGCTTGTTCGGGACCGCTTCGGCGCTCGCGGCGCTGGCCCCGTCGTTCGCGCTGCTGGCGCTGTTCCGCGTCCTGCAGGCTGTGAGCGGCTCGCTCGTCTCGACGAGCTCGGTCGCCCTGCTCCGGGTGTCGGCTCCGCCCGATCGTCGCGGATCCGTGTTCGGGCTGTTCGACGGGGTCACGTCAATCAGCGCGGCGGTCGGCCCCCTGATCGGCGGCCTGCTCGCGAGCTGGTTCGGCTGGCGGTCTATGTTCGTCCTGGCCGTTCCGGTCGCGATCGCCGCGCTCGCCCTGGTCGGCGTCCTGCTGCCGGCGCCGCCGGTCGAGGCACGCGGCGGTCGGCCCCGTCGGATCGACCTGCCCGGCCTCGCCCTGCTCGCAGTTGCGATGATCGCCCTGCTCGTCGGGATCCGCGGCATCGAGGACGGTCGTCCCGACCTCGCGCTCGCCATCGTGGCGGTTCCCTTCGTGCTCGTCGCATTCATCGCGGTCGAGGCCCGGACCGACAACCCGGCCGTCGACCCCGCACTGTTCCGATCCCGAACCTTCGCGGCGGCGACGATCGGCGTCCTCGGTGCGACGGTCATCCTGCACGGGACGTTCGTCATCGTGCCGCTGCTCGTCGAGGAGCTGCAGGGCGGCGTCGCCACGACGAGCGGCCTCGTCTTGCTCGGCGTCTCGGCGCTCTGGGCCGTGGCAGCGCCGTACGGCGGGCGCCTGTCAGACGCCGCGGGTCGGAGGCGGCCGGCCGTCGCCGGCATGCTCGTCTGCGCCGGCGCGCTGGGCCTCCTCTGGCTCGTGGCGCCCGAGACGACGCCAATCGTCGTCGGCGGTCTGATGGCTGTCGTCGGCCTCGGCATGGGCGTGTCGGGGTCGCCCCGGCAGACGGCAGCGCTCGAGACAGTCGAGCCGGTCCGCGCGGGGATGGCCGCCGGGACGTTCCTCGTCGGCCGCTACATCGGGGGTGCCCTCGGCGCGACGATGGCGGGCGTCGTCCTCGGCGGCGCCGTTACCGCAGCGGGCGTGACGCTCGGCTTCGGGCTCCTGACGGTCGTGGCCTTGCTCGTCGCCGGCGTGTCCCTGCTGCTGCCGGGTCGACGGACCAACGGCGACGCCTGAGGATGGGTTCGGGGCCTTTGGTATCCTCTCCCGCGGAGAGGTGTCCGAGTGGTTGATGGTGCCGCTCTCGAAAAGCGGTGTGCGAAAGCACCGCGGGTTCGAATCCCGCCCTCTCCGCCAGCACTCATCGACCCACAGGGCCGACCGGTAGACTGCCGGTCGGCTTCGTCTTTCCCGGAGAGGTCGCCTAGTGGACTATGGCGCCGCACTGGAAATGCGGTTCGCGGCAACGCGTCGCGGGTTCGAATCCCGCCCTCTCCGCCACCTACGCACGACGGCAGAACGACCAGCCGTGCCGCCGCGCTGACGTACCACTCGGCTCGATGGGGAACTCCGGACCCGTCCGTTGCTGGAAACCGGACGTTCGCTGACGGCGATCTCCGGTAGACTCCTCCTTGCCGTGCTAGGCGGGGAACTAGCGGTGCCCTGAACCTGCAATCCGCTCAAGCAGGGCTGAATTCCCACCCAAGGTCTCCGTTCTCGAGGGCCGCCACTTCGAGCGACGTTGAGGACCGGGTCCCGCGCAGCGGCGACTCGCGAACCGTGTCAGGTCCGGAAGGAAGCAGCAGTAAGCGAACCTCGTCGGGTGCCGCGGACCGGCCTGGTCCGAGCCGCTCCCTGAGGTGGGCGCGAGACTCCGGAGAACGACGGTGGGTGCACGGCACTCTCGCTCTCGACGCCCGCGCCCGACCAGGAGCCCTGTGACACCGACGACGTCGCCAAGCCCGACCGAGCCGCACCAGGCGCTCTACCGACGCTGGCGGGCGCAGCGATTCGAGGAGATCGTCGGTCAGACCGCGGTCGTCGAGACGCTCCGCAACGCCGTCCGCACCGGCCGGGTCTCCCACGCCATCCTCTTCGTCGGCCCGCGCGGCACGGGCAAGACGTCCCTCGCCCGGATCGTCGCGAAGGCCCTCAACTGCACGAATCTCCAGGACGGCGATCCCTGCGACAGATGCGAGGCGTGCGTCTCGATCCGGGAGGGACGGGCGTTCGACCTGGTCGAGATCGACGCCGCATCGAACCGCGGGATCGGCGACGTCCGCGATCTCCGCGAGCGCATCAACTATGCCCCGACCGATCTCCGCCGCAAGGTCTACATCCTCGACGAGGCCCACCAGATCACGAAGGACGCCTGGAACGCCCTGTTGAAGTCCCTTGAGGAGCCGCCGGACTTCGTAACCTTCATGTTCGCCTCGACGCATCCCCAGGACTTCCCGCCCGCGATCATCTCCCGCCTCCAGCGCTTCGATGTCCGCCGCCTCACCGTGGCCGAGATCGAGGGCAAGCTCCAGAAGATCCTGGCGGCCGAGTCCGTCGCGGCCGAGCCGGCAGCCGTTCAGCTCGTCGCACGGCTCGCAGCCGGCGGGATGCGCGATGCCGAGTCGATGCTCGACCAGCTCCTGGCCTCGTCGGGCGGGTCGATCACCGAGGCCGGCGTCCGCGAGCTCCTCGGCCTCGCCGAGGTCGAAGCCGTCGATCGCCTCGTCGACGCACTGGCAGAGGGCGATGCCGCGGCCGGGATCGCCGTCCTCGATGAGCTCGAGGATCGCGGCCGAGATCTCGGCACCGTTCTGGACCAGGCCGTCGAGGTCGTCCGAACGCGGCTGACGGCGTCACTCGATGGGTCCGCCGATCCGGGAGCCGTCGCCCGACTGACCCGAGCCGCCCGAAGCCTTGCCTCGATCGACCCCGAGCGTCGCGGTGTCGGAGGGCTCCGGCTCCAGGTGGAGCTCGCCCTGATCGCGTCGACTCCGACGGCGACGGCCGCTTCCACTCCCACGCGACTGGCGACGCAGCCGTCGTCGATGTCGGCAGCGCGTCCGGAGTCGCCGGCCCAGAC